>URTA01000003.1 GCA_900550645.1 uncultured Porphyromonadaceae bacterium | reverse complement strand
ACGAGCACGGCTGGGACGACAACGGCGTGTTCAACTTCGAGGGCGGCTGCTATGCCAAGGTCATCAACCTCGACAAGGACAGCGAGCCTGACATTTACCACGCTATCGTGCGTGACGCGCTGCTCGAGAACGTGACTATCGGCGAGGGCGGCAAGCCTGATTTCGCAGACAAGAGCGTTACAGAGAACACCCGCGTCTCATACCCGATATACCATATCAAGAACATCGTGAAGCCCGTATCCAAGGGTCCGGCTGCTGAGAAGGTCATCTTCCTTTCAGCTGACGCCTTCGGCGTGCTGCCCCCCGTTTCGATACTCGACAACGAGCAGGCCAAGTACTACTTCCTGTCTGGCTTCACAGCCAAGCTTGCCGGCACAGAGCGCGGCATCACTGAGCCTACGCCCACATTCTCCGCTTGCTTCGGACAGGCGTTCCTCTCGCTGCACCCCACCAAGTACGCTGAAGAACTGGTCAAGAAGATGCAGAAGAGCGGAGCAAAGGCTTACCTGGTCAACACTGGCTGGAACGGCACTGGCAAGCGTATCTCGATACGCGACACCCGCGGCATCATCGATGACATCCTCAACGGCGACATCGACAAAGCCCCGACCAAGACGCTGCCGATATTCAATTTCGTCATCCCGACTGAACTTCCTGGCGTAGACCCGAAAATCCTCGACCCGCGTGATACATACGCCGACGCGAAGGTCTGGGAGGAGAAGGCTCAGAAGCTCGCCGGAATGTTCATCGCCAACTTCAAGAAGTTCGAGACCAACGAGGCCGGCAAGGCTCTCGTGGCAGCAGGCCCTAAGCTCTGACACACTGGCGCATAGCACATCAGGCTGACAATTGCCTGACAACTATAGAAGCTGTCACAGCCCTCGCGGCTGCGGCAGCTTTTTTGATTGCCCCGTCGTGTCTTGGTATTGCTTTTGTGGCGGTGTTTTATTAACTTTGCGGAAATTGAAAAGGACACATTATGGACAGATATGCCGGAAAGGTATTTATCGCTGGCGCCGACACGGGCATCGGACAATATGTGGCGCAGGTGCTGTGCGCCTCCCCTGACATCGAACTTGTCGAGACTCCTGCCGTTGCCGTGGAGGAAGCAATCTGCTGTATTGACGAGGGCGCTGACGCTGCCGGCATCCGCGAGATGGCTCAGATGGTGGAACGGCTTGCGCCGAAGCATGTAGCGGTGATAAGCTCGTGGCAGGTTTATCCGCGAGGCACTGACGAGACGGCTTTCGAGAACTCGCGTGTGTCGCCTGACACGCATCTGGGACGCTTGTGCGCTGAGGCGGAGGACGTTGTCGGCGGTGCTGCTCGCCGGGCCGGAGCGGTGCTGACGGTGCTGCGTCCGGCTATGATGTTCGGCACAGGCATCGGCGGCGAGGCTGTCGAGATGTTCCGCCAGGTCATTTCGGGCCGCTATTTCTCGCTGCGCGGTGTCAGGGCGTTGCGCAGCACAGTGTGCGCCCTCGACGTGGCTCGCGTTGCTGTTGCGTTGCTCGGCACGGAAGGGGTCTACAATGTCTCTGACGGACGAGAACACACGCTTGTCGAGATAGCCGAGGCTATGTCTGCCAACACGGGCATGCACAAGCGGACGGTGGTGCTGCCGCGACGGTGGGCGAAAATCCTTGCTGCCACCCTCGGTGCGCTGCCCGGGTTGCGCAGCTGCTGGGGCAGGGAGGCACTCGCCGAGAAGAGCGTGTCGTGCATGGTTGACACATCGGCTCTGGCACAGGTCGCGCCGCAGCTGACATTCCATGACACGCTTGAGGTGCTGTCTCGCCGCGACAAGGAATATCCGTACCAAGACGAATGAATGACGGGTTATGAGACTTCTTGACAAAATAGCCCGACAGGTTGGCCTGTGTGCCTCTGACGCTGCAACGCTCGCCAAAGTGACGCTGCTGTCGCGGTGGGCGGCTCGCCCGCACCGACAGCCCGACGATGAAGAAATCGTAATACTGGGCAACGGACCATCGCTGCGCGAGGCGATAGACAAGCATTTCGACTGGCTGTCGGGCCGCACGCTCATGGCGGTCAATTTTGCCGCTAATGCACCCGATTTCGCCACATTGCAGCCGCAGCGGTACATACTTGCTGACCCGCATTTCTTCGATGCGGTGGAGAGTGACGGCAATGTCGGTCGGCTTTGGAAGAACTTGCGGGAGGCGCGTCACGCGATGGCGCTACATGTGCCGGCATCGCGCCTCAAACAGGCGCGTGCGCTTGTCGGCGGCAGCAATCTGAGGCTTGAAACGTTCAACCTCACCCCCGTAGAGGGTCATGACTGGTTGTCACATATGCTGTTTGATATGCGATTGGGCATGCCGCGTCCGCGCAATGTGATGATAGCGGCGATAATGGCGGCAATAGGTTGCGGCTACCGCCGCATCTACCTCGCCGGCGCAGACCACAGCTGGAGCCGCACCCTGTCTGTCGATGACGCCAACCGCGTGGTCAGCATACAGCCGCACTTCTATTCCGACGACAGCAAGGAACGCGACCGCGTCGCTGCAGAATATGCAGGCTACCACCTGCATGACATACTGAACAGCCTGACGGTGGCGTTCCGCAGCTACCACGAGATACGCCGCTATGCTGAGGCTCGCGGAGTGGCGATAGTCAACGTCACCCCCGGCTCGATGATAGACGCATTTCCGAGGTTGAGCCTCGACTCTCTCCGTGACGATAAAACCGAAATTGATGAAACAAACTAATGAACAGAAACGAAAAGAACGTATAATCTCATTTTGCTGGCAGCACCTGCTGCTGCTCATCTCTCTCTGGATCATGACTGCCGGCGTGGCGGTGTGCGTGCGCTCGATGCTCGGCTCGAGCGTCATCAGCGTATTGCCGTACGTGTTTGAGACTGCCGGCGAGGACGGTCTCGTGCCCGCACTCACGATAGGGCAGTACACATACATAATGAACGCCGTGCTTGTCCTGGGGCAGATATGCGTGCTGCGCCGCCGTTTCGAGTGGGTGCAGCTCTTCCAGCTCGTCATAGGCTTCCTCTTCGGGACGCTGCTCGACGTGAACATGGCTCTGACGGCATGGCTGACTCCCGAGACACTTCTGTGGCAGTTCGTGGCGCAGGTGGCTGGATGCGCCATACTGGGCATCGGCATCGCCCTGGAGGTGCGCTGCGGCAGCGTCACCATGCCCGGCGAGGGTTTCCCCGTGGCGATAAGCCGTGTGACCGGCATTGAGTTTCCGAAAGTCAAGATAGCTGTTGACATCCTGCTTGTTGCACTCGGCATAGCGGCGAGCTTTCTGTTCTTCGGCTGCTGGAAGTGGAACATCATCGGAGTGGGTACGCTTTTCGCCATGGTTTTCGTAGGCTTTGTGGTGCGCATCGTTGCACGTCACCTGGGCTGGTTTGACTGTCTGTTGGCCTATCGCCCCGGCTTCCGCCGCTACCTGTTCGGCTTGGCACGTTTCATCTACCGTCGCCAATGGTGGTGAACTGTTGCGCCGATTTTTGCCGCCAGGTGTTTCAGATGTCGGAATAAATGACTAACTTTGTGTATAACTAAAACGGTACGAGCCGCAACATGACTACAATGACCCAGGCCAAGACATTGAAGGAACTCTTGAAATACCATTTCGGTTTTGACAGTTTCAAGGGCAACCAGGAGAGCATCATCAATTCGCTGCTCGCTGGCAACGATGTGTTTGTCCTCATGCCTACGGGTGGGGGCAAGTCGCTGTGCTACCAGCTCCCGGCACTGATGATGCCTGGCACTGCCATTGTTGTTTCCCCGCTCATCGCGTTGATGAAAAACCAGGTGGATGCAATGCGCTCGTACAGCGAGACCAACGGCATCGCGCATTTCCTAAACTCGTCGCTCAACAGGGCTGCGATAGAACAGGTCAAGAGTGACATACGCGAGGGCCGCACCAAGATGCTGTACGTTGCCCCCGAATCGCTCAACAAGGAGGACAACATCAACTTTCTGCGGAGCGTGGACATATCGTTCTATGCTATCGACGAGGCTCACTGCATCTCGGAGTGGGGACATGACTTCCGCCCCGAGTACCGCCGTCTGCGCCCTATAATCAACGAGATAGGCAACCGTCCTGTCATAGCACTGACTGCCACCGCAACCCCGAAAGTGCAGCACGACATACAGCGCAACCTCGGCATCACCGGCGCGGAGGTGTTCAAATCGAGCTTCAACCGCCCAAACCTGTATTATGAAGTGCGCCACAAGACGCAGACTGTGAACGCCGACATAATCCGGTTCATCAAGAACAACAAGGGGAAGTCTGGCATCATCTACTGCCTGTCGCGCCGCAAGGTTGAGGAATTGGCCGAGACGCTGCAAATCAATGACATATCGGCTCTGCCATACCACGCTGGCCTCGACGCGGCGACACGCGCTGCCAACCAGGACGCTTTCCTCAACGAGGACATCGATGTGATAGTGGCGACCATCGCCTTCGGCATGGGCATAGACAAGCCCGACGTGCGTTATGTGATACACTATGACATACCCAAGAGCCTCGAGGGGTACTACCAGGAGACCGGGCGTGCCGGGCGAGACGGCGGCGAGGGTCGCTGCATAGCCTACTTCTCGCACAAGGACCTGCAGAAGCTCGAGAAGCTTATGCAGACCAAATCCCCCTCCGAGCAGGAAATCGGCAGGCAGCTGCTTGCCGAAACCGCCAACTACGCCGAATCGTCGCTCTGCCGCCGCAAGATATTGCTGCACTATTTCGGCGAGGAATACACGGAGGAAAACTGCGGCAACTGCGACAACTGCCTTAATCCTAAGAAACAAGTGGAAGCCAAAGAAGAACTATACGCGGTGCTTCAGGTCGTGAGTACCGCTCGTGACAAATTCAAAATCGACTATCTGGTGAACATTATGATAGGCCGCCGCACTGATGAGATACGCGCTTGCGGACATGACAAGCTCGAGTACTTCGGTGCACTCTCCGAGGTAGACGAGAAGTTCGTCCTTGCCGTGGTGCAGCAAGCCGTCATTGCCGGATACCTCTCCAAAGAGATAGAGAACTATGGCACTGTCTCCATAACACCTGCCGGCGACCGTTTCCTTGACAGTCCGAAGTCTTTCAAGGTCGTGGAGGAGAACAACTTTTCCGACGCCTCCGATGTTCCGGCACGAGGTGGCGAAGCGTGTGTGGCAGACCCGGAGCTGTTTGCAATGCTCAAGGACTTGCGCCGCAAGGTGGCAAAGCGCAACAACCTCAAGCCATACGTAATATTCCAAGACCCGGCTCTTGAGGCAATGGCGACCACATATCCCGTCACAATAGAGGCTCTCCAGGCCGTCCCGGGTGTAGGTGTGGGCAAAGCGAAACGCTACGGCCAGGAGTTTGTCGAGCTGATACGCCGTCATGTCGAGGAGAACGACATCGAGCGTCCCGAGGACATAGTGGTGCGTACCATACCGGTCAACAGCCGCGTCAAGAGCCAGATTATTCAGGGCATTGACCGCAAGGTTGACCTCGACGCGCTTGCCCGAGGCCACAACCTGACGATGGAGGAACTCATCGACGAACTCGAGTCGATAGTCAAATCGGGCATGAAAATCAACATAAACTACGCGCTGAAGGATTTCATCGACGAGGAACAGGAACAGGAGATGATGGACTACATACGCGAGCTCGACGAGGATGAACTTGACGATGTGTTTGTCGAGTTCGGCGACGAGTATTCAGAAGATGAGATACGGCTTGTACTCATAAAGTTCCTTTCCGAGATGGGCAACTGACAACATTTTAATCTGCGCAGACATGAAAGGCAGCATAAACGGCAGAGCATCAGGGCTATGGCTACTCATCGCGGCAACGGCGGCGATGTTTGCCGCTGCTTGCTCTCGCACTGCCGATGCAGAGGCCGGCGGCAAGGACATGCCGCTGGTCACGGTTGGCGACTCGACGCTGACACTGCAAGACGTGCTGTCGCGGATACCAGGCAATACGACATCGGAGGACAGCGCGGCGATGTTTGCCGGCATTGTCGACACTTGGCTGCAGGACATGTTGTTGCGAGAGGTGGCGCAGGAGAACGCCATTGACATCGACCGTATCGACCGCATGGCTGCCGACTACCGCAACCGCCTCATCATAAACGAATATATCCGACGCATGAAGTCCTCACGCGGCGACAAGGCGACGGAGGAACAGGTAAAGGCATACTATGACGCCAATTCAGCCGAAATGACGCTCGAATGCCCGCTGGTCAAGGGTGTGTATATCAAGCTGCCCACGGATGCCGACCGTATTGACGACGTGCGCCGCTGGGTGCGTTCCTCCTCTGCCGCAAGCATCGACGAAATCGAGAAATACGGGCTGAAAGGCGCGATACAGTATGAGTATTTCAAGGACAAATGGGTGGACTGGCAGGAGATTGCCGCCAAAATACCATACCGTTTCGGTGATGCAGACAAGTTCATTGCAGCACACCGGTTCTTCGAAACCTCCGACCGCAACTCGACATACCTGCTGCGCATCACCGAAACCATACCATCTGGCTCGCGTATGCCGTATGATTTCGCCGCTCCGCTGATACGCGAGTCGCTTGTGCAGTCGCAGCGTGAACAGTACGGACACAGCCTGCTCGAGACCTTTGCCGAGAATGCCCGCAAGAAAGGTCTGCTCTCGACTCCCGGGTATGACATCAAGACGCATAAACTCATAAATCAAACGAAATAAAACAGATACAGACGTGAACAAGACATACAGAATACTGCCGGCTCTGCTGGCGTTGGGACTGCTCGTGGCTGTTGCTAAACCGAAAAGCAATGTCATCGACGAGGTGGCGTGGGTTGTAGGCGACGAGGCCATTTTCCTCTCCGATATCGAGGAGCAGTACTCCCAGATGAAACAGGAGGGTACGCCCATCGACGGCGACCCCTATTGTGTCATTCCCGAGGAACTCGCTGTTCAGAAACTTTATTTGCACCAGGCCAAACTCGACACCATAGAGGCTCCCGAGTCGCAGGTGGCGGCGCAGGTAGACCGGCGCATCAAGTTTTTTGAGGACAACCTTGGCTCGCGCGAGAAGGTGGAGGAGTATTTCCACAAGCCCATTGCCTCGCTGCGCACGCAGCTAATAGAAATAATGCGCACTCACTACATCATCGAGCAAGTACAGTCAAACCTCACCAAAGACCTCAAGGTCACGCCAAATGACGTGCGCAAGTACTATGACCAGCTCCCCGAGGACAGCATCCCCTTTGTGCCGATGCAGGTTGAGGTGCAGATCATCAGCATCAACCCGGTGATACCGCAACAGGAGATAGACGACGTGAAGGCTCGTCTGCGTGACTACGCTGACCGTGTAAACCGAGGCGAGGCGGAGTTCTCAACGCTTGCTATCATGTACAGTGAGGATGGCTCCGCAATGCAGGGCGGCGAACTCGGCTTCCACAACCGCGCTGACTTCGTCCCAGAGTTCTCTAACGTCGCGTTCAGCCTGAATGACCCCAAGAAGGTGTCGCGTATCGTTGAGACCGAATACGGATACCATATCATTCAGCTCATTGAGAAGCGCGGTGAGCAGGTCAATGTGCGCCACATACTGCTGCGTCCGCACGTCAGCACCAAGGATCTGACCGAGGCCATGACCCGCCTTGACTCACTGCGTTCGCACCTCACTACCCCTGCGCATTTCGAGGAGGCTGCACGTCTTATCTCCCAGGACAAGGATTCGCGCAACAACAAGGGCATAATGGTCAATCAGCAGACCGGCTCCTCGCGCTTTGAGATGAAGGACCTCCCGTCTGAGGTGGCTAACCATGTAGAGAACATGGCCGTTGGCGACATCTCCGAGCCGTTCATCATGAAGGATGTGAAGAGCAACCGCGACGTGGTGGCGATAGTCCGCCTCAAGGAGCGTGTCGAGGGTCACAAGGCCACGCTGTCTGACGACTACAACATGCTCAAGCAGATGGCTACGGAACACGCTTCCGACGAGATAATCCGCGCTTGGGTCGAGAAGAAGATTGCCTCGACATACGTCCGCATCGAGGACGGCTGGAACGAATGTGACTTCAAGTACAAGGGGTGGGTGAAATGACCCGCACGGGCATGAGTGTATGAAAGAGCGAAACCGCGACTTCTGCCGGCACAATCCCCGGCGTGTACTGTGGATGGTGGCTTCTGTCGCCGTCCTTTCCCTCGTGAGCCTCTTGCAGCAGGCGTGGGCGCAGTCCAACGTCACGCGCCGCCAGCAGTCCAAGCCCAAGACCGAGAAGAAAGAGACATACACACGTCCGAAGCCTACACACAAGATTGCTCCTGAGATGCCATCGCAGGATCGGTATGTCACCAACAAGGTCTTCCTCGAGCGTGCAGACTCGCTGTACCACAATGAGATGAACCCCGGTTGCCAGATAGTGAGTGGCGACGTGATGTTTCGCCAGGGGAACATGCGCATGTACTGCGACTCTGCGTACTATTATGGCGAGCTAAATTCGCTCAACGCCTTCGGCCATGTCAAGATGACCAGCGGTGACACGCTGTTCGTCTATGCCGACCGTATGTACTATGACGGTATGCAGAAACTGGCACGGCTGCGCCATGGACCTACGCAGCAGCAGGTAAAGGTGCAGAACCGCCGTGTCACGCTTACTTCCGACTCGCTCTTCTACAGCGTTGCCATGGACCGTGGCTGGTATGACTGCGGCGGTCGGCTCGAGGACGATGTGAACGTCCTCACGTCACGATACGGCGAATACTCCCCATCGCTCAAGACAGCTGACTTCTACGGCAATGTAGTGTTGCGCGGCAAGAAGAACGGCAACCAGCTCCTCACGGACACCCTCTATTACAACACTGCCACGCACGAGGCGCAGATTGTGAGCCGCACGGACATATACAGCGCAACTGACACTATAGAGACTTCGCGAGGCACGTACAACACTCAGACGGGCAACGCTCGTCTCGAGAGCCGCTCGACTATTACCCATACAGACTCCAACAACAACGCCACCAAGCTGACCGGCGACATCATCATCTATGACAAGGCTACACGCACCAGCCGTGCATACATGTTTGACGACCCGGCGCGTGCGCCGCGCCCCATGGTGCTGAACGACACCGCACACAAGGTGCGCCTCATCAGCAACTACGGCGAATACAACGAGGTGACGCGCTCCGCTTTCGCCACGGGCAACCCGATGATGGTGGAGTATTCGCGTCCGGACACCAACTATCTGCGTGCCGACAGCATATACACATGGATAGTGCAGCAGCGCACCGTAGCCCCCTATACCCCGCGCCAGCAGCAGTTGCTTGACTCGCTTCTGGCAGAGCAGCGCACTCTTGATGCCCGCGCAGACTCGATAGAGGCGATATATCGCCGCCGGATTGAGCAGGGAGATACATCTGTTGTCATGCCCCCTCGTCGAAACCTTGTGGCGGAAACGCCTGAACTGCAACGTGACAGTATCCTCAAGGACTTCTGTGTTGCAAAGGCCATCAAGCACTCGCGCTTCTTCAACCAGCAGATACAGGCCATTGCCGACACGATGCACCTCGTGCAGTTTGACTCGCTCCTCTACCTGAAGCGCAAGCCGATAGTGTGGAGCGACAACCGTCAGGTATGCGGCGATTCCATCACCGTGCATTTCAACGACTCTACAACCGACTATGCCCGAGTGGTGAACGGCTTTGTGGCAGAAAACGTGGCGGAAGACTTCTATAACCAGTTGAAGGGTAAGGCGATGTTTGCCACCTTCCGCGACAACCAGCTGCGGCATCTCACTGTGGACGACAACGTGGAGGTGGTGCTGCTCCCGGCGGAGAAGGACTCTACCTACAACAAGATTATAAAGGCCGAGAGTGAACATCTCACCGTTGATATGGCAGACCGCGAGCTCGAGAAGCTCAAGATGTGGTCAACCGTTGACGGCACGGTTACGCCTATATTCATCGTCAAGCAAGGCGACAAGTACCTTCAGGGCTTCCAGTGGCAGGAGGTGTTGCGCCCTCGGCGTGAATGGTATGACGGCCGCTGGATTTGGGACGATGACCTCGGCGATGTGTCGGACGAGATGATCGACTATTTCAAGAAGGAGGAGAGCCAGTCCGGCACGCTCGAGGAATATTTCGGGCAATAACGCGGCGCAACGCCGTTATATACGCAGGAGGATAACAAGTGGAACACAGCAGCGACATAATTCATCTGCTCCCCGACTCGGTGGCCAACCAGATTGCCGCCGGCGAGGTGATACAGCGGCCGGCTTCAGTCATCAAGGAACTCGTGGAGAACTCCGTCGATGCCGGTGCAACTGACATTGCCGTTTTCATCAAAGATGCCGGGCGCACGCTCATTCAGGTGGTGGACAACGGCAAGGGGATGACCGAGACTGATGCCCGCATGGCATTCGAGCGGCACGCCACGTCGAAAATCTCCGCTGCTGCCGACTTGTTCACCCTCGCGACAATGGGCTTCCGTGGCGAGGCTCTGCCCTCGATATGCGCAATTTCACAGGTCGAACTGCGCACACGCACTGAGAATGACCGCCTCGGCACTTGCTTGAAAATCAACTGCTCCAAGGTCGAAAGCCAAGAGCCATGCGTGTGCGACCGTGGCGCAAATATCATGGTGCGCAACATATTCTGCAACCTCCCGGCCCGTCGCAAGTTCCTCAAAAGCGACAGCGTGGAGCTGGCCAACATTATGCGTGAGTTTGAACGCCTGGCGTTGGTCAACAACCACCTGCATATAAGCATCGACACCGGCAACAAGCGCGTAGACCTGCGTCCAGGCTCGTTCAAGCAGCGCATTGGCGACATCTGGAAGAACAACCTTAACCTGCAGCTTCTCCCCGTAGATGTAGATACTTCGGTGGTCAAGATTTCAGGTTTCGTGTCGCGCCCCGAGTTCGCCCGCCGCCGAAACCCCCTGCAATACCTTATAGTCAACGGCCGGAATATGCGCCACCCGTATTTCCACAAGGCCATTCTGTCTTGTTTCGACAAACTCATTGCAGCAGACACCCAGCCGTGCTACTTCATCAAGTTTGAGGTTGACCCCGCGACGATAGATGTCAACATACACCCCACGAAAAACGAAATCAAGTTTGAGAACGAGAGCGAGATATGGCGCATTCTCTCTGCTGCAGTCCATGCATCGCTCGGCAAGTTCTCCGCTGTCCCCTCGATAGACTTCACCTCCGACCCGCTGCCAGCCGCCATAGTGCATGACGGCGACTACATCGCCGCGCCGCAAGTCCCTGTAGACCCGCAGTACAATCCGTTCAAGCCGGCGCATACTTCCTGCAAGTCCGGGTCGCCGTGGTCGCCGCACGGACAGCAGCGCAGGACAACTGTTGACCGCTCATGGCAACGCCTTTATGCTGATTTCATGAACGATGTAAAGGATTCTGACCGCAACCGGGGCTTGGCATCTGCTGGCGACGATTCTGTCGAAGCTGTGTTTGCTGCCAAAGAAACGTCTGATGCCGCTGCTCCGCAGTGCATACAGTATGCGCTCAAATACATCGTCACGCCGTCGCCCGAGGGCTTGCTGGTAATAGACCAACACCGCGCACACGTCAAGGTGCTGTATGAGGAATACCTCTCCAAGGCACACGGCTCAGCCGGCGTGGGGCAGCAGGTGCTGTTCCCCGAGATGCTCCGCCTCGACCCCTCGCAGCAGCTTGTCCTCGAAGGAGTGGAGGACGAGCTGTCGCGCATAGGCTTCAAGCTGTCCAACGCTGGCGGCAATGACTGGCGTATCGAGGCTGTCCCCTCCGAACTCATGCACGCAGACCCTCGCGACGTGATATTGCGCATACTTGATTCCGTGAGCGACGACTCTGTCAACTATGGCAACGAGGGCACGCCCACCGACACCATGCTCCAGCGCGTCGCACTGGTGACGGCTCGCTCCACGGCGATAACCGGGGGCAAAAAGCTGTCGCCGGCAGAGATGCAGCACTTGGTGAGCCGCCTGTTCGCATTGCCCGACACGCGCTTCACTCCAAACGGCAACCCCATAGTCGCCGTCATTGACGACCGTTACATTGATACTCTCTTTACTTCCTGATATGCTTATGGTCAAGATGAAAAAGACTTTGTTTTTAGCAGTATTCGTCCTCGTGTCCCTCGTCAGCTGCACCACTTCGCGCTCTACGGTTTCTGCTACAGCCGACCTGTCGAAATACCAGTATGCGTCAATAGTAGACGTGGTTTCAGACCAATCGTCAGCATCTATGGTCGAGGCAGAGGTGAAAATATTTGATGCGCTTGACCAATCCCGGCTTCAGCTCGTGGGGGCGCACCGCATCGATGAGTTGAGCGATGAGCAAAAGGACGCGCTTCTGCTTGTGCGGTTCGGCGTAACGCAGACCGAAGAGGAGGCAGTCGTGTCTGCCAATTTCATCGATTACATGACAGGCCGCCCCGTCGCCTCATGCCGAGGCGCATTCGGACTCGCCTTGGACTACGAGGGCGACTTCAACGGCGCACTCAAGCGCGTCTCCGAGCAGATTGTCAAGACCTTCCCGAAGCAATAGCGTGTGATATGCACCTGTTTCGGTTTCGCGAGATTGCGCAGCCGTATTCGCCGGATAATGATTGTAATTATTTGATTTGTAATGACTTGGTTGCGAGTGCGGTACACCGTGTCCCTACTGCATCGCTGTTATATGTCGCTTTTACACAGATAGATAACCGTTCTATTCGAAATTTGTTGTAAATTTGCAGTGAATTTAGAATAGGATATTATGGCCTCTTACATCAGCAGGGATCTTTACTTGCACAAACTCATAAACCGCCGTGACAACGGCGAAGTGAAAATCGTGACTGGCGCTCGTCGCTGTGGCAAGTCATGGTTGCTGAAAAAGATATATCGAGACTACCTGCTGGCACAAGGGGTGAATCGTGACAACATATTGATAGTGTCGTTTGATACCGATGATGACCCGGACGGAGGAGACCTCACGGACCCGGTTACGCTGAAGAAGCACCTTTATTCCCGTATCACAGATGAGGAGAACTATTATATCATCCTCGATGAGATACAAATGGTGGAAGGGTTTGAGCGTATAGTCAATGGGCTGAACGCCCGCGATAATGTGGATGTCTACATTACTGGCAGCAATTCCCGATTTCTGTCGAGCGACATAAACACTGTATTTCGTGGTCGTGGCGATGAGATACGTGTATATCCGTTGTCATTCAGTGAGTTTTGCATGGGACGGGGAGAGAGCGTAGCGGAATTGTGGAAGGAGTATTACACATACGGAGGCATGCCCGCCCTGCGCAATCAGCGCACTGCCGAGCAGAAAGTTTCATACCTTCAGCGCCTTTGGCAGAAGACATACATTGACGATGTGGTGGAGCGAGGCGGCGTTAGAAATCGCAACGCACTTGAATGTCTTGTTGACTCGCTCTGCTCATCAATAGGCTCACTCACAAATCCCAACAAGATCCGTAACACGCTTGCCAGTGTCCAGCATGTCAAAATAGAGGATGAAACTCTCGCTTCGTATATGCAGTTGCTTGAGAACTCGTTCCTGTTTGAGGGCGCACGACGCTACAATGTAAAGGGCAAGCGGTATTACGAATCGGTCAAGAAATATTATGCTGTGGATGTCGGGCTGCGTAACGCGAGGCTGAATTTTCGTCAGCAGGAAATCACTCATATAATGGAGAATGTGATTTATAATGAGCTGAGAATAAGAGGGTATGTGGTGGATGTCGGCGTGGTGGAAAAACGAGGCATGGCTGACGGCAAGTCAACATACAGTCAATATGAGATTGATTTCGTAGCCAGCAATGGCGTAGACAAGTATTACATCCAGTCTGCCTACGCGCTGCCCAACGAGGAAAAACGAGAGCAGGAACTGGCATCTCTAAAGATGATAGATGATGCTTTCCGTAAAATAATCATCGTCGGTGATGACATTGCCTCTTATACTGACGAAAATGGATTTCTGGTCATGGGGCTGTTCCAGTTTTTGCGGAACTCGGACATAATGTCTTAACGAGACGAAAACGTTCCCGGTTGGTGAATAAACAGCGCAGCCAAGTATGGATGCTGCGTGCTATGTCTGTATTTAAGTTTCTGTAATTCAGCAGTATGCGTGTTTGCTGTCCTTCAAACAAGCCTGCTGTGCCGCTGCCATGTTACTGTTTTGTTGCTGCGGTATGTGGTTGTAATACAAGTGGATATGTGTTCTATTCTAAATTCACTGTAAATTTGCAGTGAATTTAGAATAGACGATGGCGATGCCGCTCTCTAACGCGAATAATTCGCATGGGGTGTTTGTCTCAATTCGGACAAATTTATTATCTTTGCATATCCAAACCAATGAAATGAAATATGAGAATTAAAGAAGCTGTTGGCATCCCCTTGCTCTGCTTGTTCGGTAAGAGTGTCGTTTTATGGCTGTTCAATCGGCTTGTTATGCAGGCGATTGATGGTGACCAAACAATATGGTATATTGCCTTTATCGCATTAAGCCTGATAGTCTGCGCGGCCTTTATTCTTATGGCCAAAAACAAATCTGCGTATATCAACAGTGTTGTAGGGCAGGTTTCAGCATACTACGTGGGGGCAATCCAAGCTGTTTTCGCAATCAATATCCTTGTTTTTTGCATTTGTGATTTCAGCATATTCTCGTTTATAGGGAATTACGCCACGCTGATTGTTGAGATTGTCACAGCTGCTATGATTGTTGCCTATATCCTCGGTTCCAAAGCCTGGCTTCCGATAAAAATATTGGGGTCACCAATAGTTGTGTTTGATTTAATAGCGAGTGTGCTGTTATTGAAAGCTCGGTTGGCATACGAGAACGCGAATGATTACTCGTTGTTCGATAGTTTTTCTACAGCATTTGATGTATGTGACTATGCGTCGCTTGGACTGAATGTCATCTGCTTGATTCTGGCCATAGTGTGGATGTCGTCCAAGAATATTTCGTCTGAGAACAGACAATCCATAAACATGATATAACCGTTTGCACATGAAAAAGTACATTATCGCGGTATGCGCTCTGGTACCGGCATTGGGCGCATTCGCAGACTATGACTATGACTATGGCTATTCGAGCCATGACAGTGGAATGTCGGGCTTCACCCTGTTTGTCCTGTTTGTGATGATTGCGTATATCGTCTTGTCGATAGTGGTTCTTATCCGTTGGTGGAGAATGACCGCAGATGTCGAGCGAATACGCCAGCAGGTCACTCACGCCAATCCGAGAATCACATATCTCGTACTTACTGGGGACAAAGAGGCGGCTCAAAAAGCTGCTGTCACAACGCTGGTTGAGCTGCTTTGCCCCATATATGAGGACGGGTATAATTACAGCAAGGCTGAGGCGATGAACAAAATCATCAATGAACGTTTGCCGAAATTCGCGAAGCTGGGACTTTCAGTTCCTGACTATCTGACTTCCGGCGAAAAGTTCATCGACCATGTCAATGCCCTCACGGGCAACAATGTCGCCTACAAGGAGGCAATGCCCCAGTAAATGCTGGGCGGAGGTTGGAACATTCGGGCGATTAGGTGGTCTGTAAGGCGGAATTTTGCGCTGTGGATTGTTGTGGTTAAACCGAAAGGCATTAACTTTGTCACAGAAATCAGAATAACCAAAATAGCTACGTTATGAAAAAATCATTACTTCTCACAGCAGCTGTGGCAGCAGCCACGCTCTCAATGGGTGCACAGACAGTGGTCAACAACCCTGCCAACTCCGGATACTTCGGCATCCGTGCATCCGGTACGCTCACCTGCCCCTCAAAGGTAGAGTTCAGCTCCTATAAGGAGGAAATGTTCAAGAACGGCGGAGGCTTCTCTGCAGGTCTGTTCTATCAGGCGCCCATCGTGGCCAACTTCTATGTTGAGCCGGGCGTGTCGTTCTACTACAACGCAACTGGTCTGAAGGACTACGAAATTGCCAGTTACTCGGCTTTTGAACATGCTTCTATGCGTGAGTCTGGCATGCTCGTTCCCGTGATGCTCGGCTATCACTTCGACTTCACTGACGACGTGAACCTGCAGGTATTCGTCGGTCCGGAACTTCGTGTGGGCTTCAGCAACGACATGTATGTCACCACCAAGGAGGTTCTCGGCAAATCATTTCACTCTGCTCCGAGCATGTACAGCGACAACGCTCTGTTCAAGATGAACCGTGTGAACTGCAACCTGCGTTTCGGCGCTGGTTTCAACCTGGCTCGCAACTACTACATCGGCATCAGCGGTGCTGTCGGCCTGACCAATGCTTCAGCCATTGACAACGTGACTTTCCACCAGAACAGCGTGGACTTCACCATCGGCTACAACTTCCGTTGATACATAGCGGCTCTGAGCCGCATACAGACACAGAACAGGGGAGAGGCACCGGCGACAGCTGCCCCTCCCTTTTCTTGTTCCTGAATTTACGGGTTATGCGGAGGTAAAAGGATTAAACCCCAGCTTAACAGCTTAAAGGCAGGTGTCACCAACCATTGGAGTAGAGGGCTGCTGTTGCAGCATACGGCGGAAATGACTAACTTTGCATACGGTCTTGCCGTGGTGCGGCTGTTCCACGGCAGGGTCGCAACCCTCAACATGACTCTTGCATGAAAATCACTTTCAACATTAATTACAGCACCCGCTGGGGAGAAACGCTGCACATCTGCGGCGAGCTGCCCGCGTTGGGCGGCGGCGATGACCGCCTTGCCCCGGCGATGAAGATGGTCGGTCCTGCTATGTGGCAGCTGACCGTATATGCCGACGAGGTGCCTGAAACTTCCTCCTACCGATACATTGTGAAGCCTGAGCAGGGAGCGTGGCGGCTCGAGTGGGGCGACGCCCACAAGTTGTGCCGCTGCCCCGGGGCTAAGGAATACCGCCTGTATGACTGCTGGCAGGACCAGCCGCTCGACAAGCCGTACTATTCGTCGGCTTTCGTGGACGGCATATTGCGCCGCAGCTGCAAGGACCAGCCGCTGCGCCCTCTTCCAGGTATGCTGACGGTGCGCGTTTCTGCGCCGATGGTTGCCCCTGGAGAGAGACTCGCCATGGCTGGAAGCATACCGGCTCTCGGCAACTGGGATCCGCGTCAGGCGTTGCAGCTCAACGATGCGAATTACCCGGTGTGGGAGGCGCAGATCCCGCTGTCGGCGTTGCGTTCGCCGTTTGAATACAAGTTCCTCATCACGCGCCGCGATAATCCTGACGAGGCGGCGTGGGAGGTCATCGGCAACCGCGCATTCGGCATATCTGTCGAGGGGTGCGCCGGATGTTGCATGGTGCTTGACGGACTGCGGTTTGCCACTCCGCGCAGCGACTGGCGCGGTGCAGGCACTGCCATACCTGTGTTCTCGCTGCGCTCCGAAGCAGATTTCGGGGCAGGGGATTTCGCCGACATTCGCCTGATGGTGGACTGGTGCGTCCGCACCGGGCAGAAGGTGCTTCAGCTGCTGCCTGTCAATGACACTACGATGACTCGCACGTGGGTTGACTCATATCCCTATAAGGCCAACTCCACGTTTGCCCTCCACCCGATGTACCTGCGTCTCGAGGAGGTAGGCACTCCTGACGACGAGAAGTCGCGCCGCCGCCACGAGGCATTGCGCCGCGAACTGAACGCACTCCCGGCGGTGGACTATGAGCGCGTCTGCAACGCCAAGGAGGAATATATGCGTGACATCTACCGCCGCCAGGGAGCTGACACCATGGCGAGCAAGGAATACCGCCGTTTTGAGGCAGCCAACCGCGACTGGCTCACGCCGTATGCCGTTTGGTGCACATTGCGCGACATTAACGGCACGGCTGACAACAACCAGTGGGGCGATATGGCGCAGTATGACGCGGAGGCTGTGTCGCGGTTTGCCGCTGCCCACGCAGCCGAGGCCGGCTATTACTGCTTTGTGCAGTTCCACCTCGACCGTCAGCTTCGTGCTGTGCGTGACTATGCCCACCAGAACGGCGTGGTGCTGAAAGGTGACATCCCTATCGGCATCAGCCGGTTCAGCGTAGATGCGTGGATGCACCCTGAGCTGTTCAACATGGACGTGTGTGCGGGTGCGCCGCCGGATGACTTCTCCGTGATGGGGCAGAACTGGGGCTTCCCGACTTACAACTGGGAGGTTATGGCGCGTGACGGCTTCGCATGGTGGAAGGCGCGTCTGCGCAAGATGTCGGAATATTTCGACGCATACCGCATCGACCACATACTCGGTTTCTTCCGCATCTGGCAGATACCGGTGGAGGCGAAACACGGCTTGTTGGGCTACTTCAACCCCGCGTTGCCGTACACTCCGGAGGAGATGCGCCACGGCTACGACTTCTGGATAAACCCGGATGTCCAGGCTCGCCCCTACATCATGGAGTGGGTGCTGTCAGACTTTTTCGGCGATTATGCAGCCATTGCCAAGGAGCGGTATCTTGAGCCGTCAGGCGAAGGCCGCTACCGCCTGCGTCCGGAGGTGAACACACAGGCCAAGGTGAGTGCACATTTCGCCGCCCTTGAACAGACGGAGGAGAACATTCGGCTGCGTGACGGCCTGATGGGACTCATCGACGACGTGCTGTTCATCGAGGACCCGGCGGAGCGCGGCAAGTATCATCCGCGCATATCGGCGCAGTTCACATACCAGTACCGCGCTCTGAACGACTACGAGCGTCAGTGCTTCGACCGCCTGTACAACGACTTCTTCTACCGCCGCCACGACGAGTTCTGGCGCGGCAAGGCGATGTGGAAGCTGCCGCCGCTGATAGAGTCAACCCGGATGCTGTCGTGTGCCGAGGATCTGGGCATGATACCCGGCTGTGTGCCTGACGTGATGCGCTCGCTGGAGATACTCTCGCTGGAGATACAGCGTATGCCTAAGGACACGAGCGTGGAGTTCGCCGATACCTGGGCATACCCGTACCACAGCGTATGCACCACATCCACCCATGACATGTCGGGCATCCGGGCATGGTGGGAGGAGGACCGCGCCCGCTCGCAGCGGTTCTACAATGCCGTGCTGCACCAGCAGGGCGAAGCACCTTATTTCGCCGAGCCGTGGGTGTGCCGCAGCGTAGCCGACATGCACCTTGCCAGCCCGGCTATGCTCTGTATACTTCCGCTTCAGGACTGGCTCGCCGCTGACGGCGACCTGCGCCGCGAGAACCCGGCGGACGAGCAGATAAACGTGCCTGCCAATCCGAAGCATTACTGGCGTTACCGTATGCACCTGACCATAGAGCGGCTGCTAGGCGCATCGCGTTTCAATGACGAACTCGCCGCACGCATCGCCGCCAGCGGCAGATGAACGGTGCAAGGCCAATATACGAACAAACATAACAACAGAAATACAATGAGTTACTTCACCGAGCGGCGCAGTGTACGCCGTTTTCAGGACAAACACATAGACTCGCAGTTGCTGCGCTCGATAGTGGCACAGGCCGTCAAAGCTCCCACCACCGGCAATATGCAGCTGTACAGCATCATAGCCTCGCGAAAGGGGGAGAGCCGCAAGCCTCTTGAGGCTCTGCATTTCAATCAGCCGGCTGCTACTGGAGCAGACGTGCTGCTGACGGTATGCGCCGACTTCGGCCGCTTCACGCGCTGGTGCGAGGTGAGCGATGCCGTTCCGGGCTACGACAATTTTCTGTCATTGACTTCGGCTATGGCTGACGCGCTGATAGTGGCGCAGCAGATAGTCACTGTGGCGGAGATGAACGGCCTGGGGACGTGCTACCTCGGCACAGTCACTTACAATGCAGCCGAGATAGCCGAGGCATTGCACCTGCCGCGCCTCACCATGCCTGTGGCGTGCGTCGCCGTGGGATACCCCGACGGCGATGGCGAGGAGACGGAGCGTCTTGACGTGGGCGCAGTGCTATACGAGGAGCGTTATCCCGAACTGGCAGACGACGACATACGCCGCATGTACCGCCCGAAGGACGACTATCCAGCCAACCGCAAGTTTGTCGAGGAGAACGGCAAACAGACGCTGGCACAGGTGTTTACAGACGTGCGCTACACCCGTGAGATGAACGAGCAGATGTCGCGCCGGCTCATGGATTTCCTGCGAGTGCAAGGGTTCATGGACTGACGCTCTGCCGGTATAAAAAAACATAAAACGGACATCCCCGGGGTGTCCGTTATGTGTTTATGCCGCTGATGCTTGCGGTTAAAGCGGATTTTTTGTAATTTCGCGTGCCGAATTGCTGCCGGTCGCCCGAGAGGCGGCGGGTGTGACGGCATACCAATACCGAAATAACCAACAAAATACATATCAGAAAATGAATGTAAACTATGACAAGCTGGGCGAAGTAGAAGGAAAAATCGCCATCACGCTTGAAGAAAACGACTACACCGACAAGGTCAAGAAGCAGATCAAGACTTTGGTGCGTACGCAGAGCATCCCGGGCTTCCGTCCCGGTCACGCCCCCGTTGCACTGATTGAGAAGAAGTTCGGCACATCGGTGAAATATGAGGTCATCAACAAGGAGGTCAGCGATGCCCTCTTCAACTATATCAACGAGAACAAGTTGCGTGTGCTCGGCAACCCTGTGCCTGTGCGTAACGATGATTTCAACATCGAGGCCAAGGACTTCACATTTGAGTTTGAAGTAGGCCTCGCCCCCGAAATCAAGCCTGTCATCAACGCAGACCTGCATATCCCCTATTACAAGATACAGGTGACTGACCAGATGATTGAGGAGCAGAGCACTGCAATGCGCCGTCGCATGGGTGAGCAGAAAGAGGGAGACACCGCCACCGAGGACGCTGTGGTATACGGCACAATCGCCGAACTCGGTGAGGACGGCAACGCTCTCGAAGGCGGTATCGTCAACGAGCGCGGCATCGTCGCTCCCAAGTACTTCAAGGATGAGGAGCAGACCAAGCTGTTCGCCGGCGTGCATGTAGGCGACAAGCTCGTCTTCAACCCCTCCAAAACTTGCGAGAACAACCCCACAGAGATGGCTTCGATGCTCGGCATCGACAAGGAGGCTGCCGACAAGCACACTGGCGACTTCTCATTTGAGGTCACCAAGATCATGGTGCTTGAACCCGCAGAGCTCGGCCAGGAATACTATGACAAGGTGTTCGGCGCAGACAAGGTGCATGACGAGAAGGAATACCACGACGCTATGCGTGACATGATCGCCGGCCAGCTCGTGGCAGACTCCAACTACCGTTTCAGCATCGACGCTCGTGAAACCATTGAGAAGGCTGTGGGCGAAATCACATTGCCGGAGCGTATCCTCAAGGAGTACCTCAAAATGGAGAACGAGAACGTCAACGACGACAACGTGGACGCAGCATACGCCGAGGCTGTAGGCGGCCTGAAATGGCAGCTCATCGCCGACAAGTTTGCCGAGGAGAAGGAACTCAAGGTGACCGAGGAGGACATGAAGAACGTGGCTGGCCTGATGGCTCGCAACGAGTTCGCCAAATACGGCATGACTACAATTCCCGATGACGTAATCGAGAAATACGCCAAGCAGCTCCTCGACGATGAGAAGGTGCGCCGCCGCATCGCCAACGAGACATTCGAGATGCAGGTGTTCAAGGCTATCCACGACACCGTTGCCCTCGACGAGAAGGAAGTCAGCGTAGAGGACTTCAACAAGCTCTTTGACGTGGCAGAAGTGACCAAGGAGTAATCCGCGTCACGCCATAAACATACACACGACTGAACCCCCGAGCGGACACTCTACAACAGCCGTCCGCTGGGGGTTCGGCATTTTCGGCACGGCATTTGCCGCAACCGCGCACCATAACATCCAACTATAAAACAGACACGATGAGAGACGATTTCAGCAAGTACGCCGCATCGAGCGGCATCAGCTCGACCACACTCGACGCTTACCGCAACTATGTCGGCACACAGGCACAGGGCATGACAACAGTGCCTCGCGCCGATTACATCAACCCTTACATCCTCGAGGAACGCCAGCTCAACGTAGCGCAGATGGACGTGTTCTCGCGCCTTATGATGGACCGCATCATCTTCCTTGGCACGCAGGTGACTGACCAGTCTGCCAATATCATCCAGGCGCAGCTCCTCTACCTCGACTCTGTTGACCCCGAGAAGGACATTTCCATCTACATCAATTCCCCGGGCGGAAGCGTATATGCAGGCCTGGGCATATACGACACGATGCAGTACATCAATTCCGACGTGTCAACCATCTGCACCGGCATGGCAGCGTCGATGGCTGCAGTGCTGCTCGTGGCAGGGCAGAAGGGAAAACGCTTCGCGCTGCCCCACTCGCGTGTCATGATACACCAGCCCATGGGCGGCATCCAGGGACAGGCCTCCGACATCGAGATTACCGCTCGCGAGATTCTCAAGCTCAAGGAGGAGCTTTACCGCATCATCTCCGACCATTCAGGCCAGCCCTTCGAAAAAGTCGAGGCGGACTCTGACCGCGACTACTGGATGATAGCCGCAGAAGCAGAGCAGTACGGCATGATAGACAAGGTACTCGCCAACCCCTCACGCAATAACGACAAAAAATAATGGCAAAGAAGCTGAAATGCGCCTTATGCGGCTCTGAGAGCTCGCCCGAAAACCATGTCATCGAGATTGTCCCCGGGCTGAACTTCTGCGAGAACTGCATCAGCATGATCGACAACGCCCGCCAGTCGGACGTTGCTTCTCGCAGCAAGGAGAAGAAGTCAACAGAGAAGCACGTGATACCGCCGCCTCAGGAAATCAAGGCTTTCCTCGACCAGTACGTCATAGGCCAGGACAACGCCAAGAAGTACCTGTCGGTGGCTGTCTACAACCATTACAAGCGGCTCGACGACAATGCCGCCAAAGGGTCGGACAAGGACAGTGACCCCGATGTGGAAATCGAGAAGTCCAACATCCTGCTCGTAGGGCCTACTGGTACGGGCAAGACACTGCTCGCCAAGTCGATAGCGCGGCTGCTCGATGTGCCGTTTACCATCGTTGACGCGACGGTGCTGACGGAAGCCGGATATGTAGGCGAAGACATCGAGTCGCTGCTCACGCGCCTCCTCCAAGCCTGCGACTACGATGTGGCGAAGGCGGAGAAGGGCATCATATTCATCGACGAGATTGACAAGATAGCTCGCAAGAGCGACAACCCCTCAATAACCCGCGACGTGAGCGGCGAGGGTGTGCAGCAGGGCCTGCTGAAATTGCTCGAGGGTACGGTCGCTCTCGTGCCGCCCAACGGGGGGCGCAAGCACCCGGAGCAGAAACTCATAGCCGTTGACACACGCAATATCCTGTTCATCTGCGGAGGCGCGTTTGACGGCATTGAGCGCAAGATTGCCGCTCGCCTCAACACCCGCGTGGTAGGCTACGGCAAGGACGAGGTGTCGCGCAAACGCCACCGCGAGAACCTGATGCGCTACGTCCAGCCTATGGACCTCAAGAGCTTCGGCCTTATCCCCGAAATAGTAGGCCGTCTGCCTATACTCACCAGCCTCGAGCCGCTCGACCGCGATGCGCTGCGCCGTATCCTGACCGAGCCGAAGAATGCCATAGTGCGACAGTATAAGAAGCTGTTCCGCATTGACGGCACGGAGTTGGAGTTCACTCCTGACGCACTCGACCGCATAGTCGATACCGCGCTCGAGTACAAGCTCGGCGCACGCGGACTGCGCTCGATAGTGGAGACTGTTATGGTCGATGCAATGTTCGAGATACCGACGGATAAGCCGGAGAAATTCACCGTTGACGCGGCATACGTCGAGAAGCAGCTTGCTAAAGCGCATTTCGGCGAACTCTGACAATCATTTTAGACCCAATATAAAGAGAGACATCCCTCATTGCGGATGCCTCTCTTTTTTCGTCAATTATCGAACCTTGCGAGTTCCTATATAATATTGGCAGGTTGCAAGCCGCTGAAAATGCGCGAGATATATGCGAAAAACGGCATGATGTTTTGTCAGTTCGGATTTTATTTGTAATTTCGCGCTGTATTTCAGGGGCTGCCGGCCGAAAGGACGGCGACGCACCCAGGAAAATACGTCAATGCCGTCATCCGGCAAATTCATCAACCGGTCGTAATCAGCCTAAGCGACGCGCCCCGCAGGGGTGTCAGGCAATCGGGCATGTATTGCACATAGAGCCGGTTTTCACCTGTTCCTTTATTCCTGACTTTCAGGCTCTGACGAAGCGGACAGGCAAATACAGAGAATAACCCTATATATTCAACAAGAACATACCGGCAGGGGATTCCCCGCCGAGTGCCGAGCCGGAAAATACAAGATGCTGGCAGACACATAACATTTCGTTTATGTACAATATCGAACAACTTGAATCTATGCCTCGTGAAGAGGTCCAGAAAATAGCGGAAAGCATGGGGATGAAAACAACCGATGCCGCAACACAGGAGGATGCAGTCTATTACATCCTTGACAACCAGGCGGACGCGGCCATGGAAAGCGCAAGCAAGACATCCTCGCGCAAATCGCCGAAGGAGCGCAAGCCCCGTGCCGCCAAGAGCGACGAGGCAACAGCTGCAATGGGAAATGCCGCCGAGGCAGAAGCCGTTGAGAAGCCTGCGCCTAAGAAACGCGGCCGCAAGCCCAAGGCAAAGCCCGCAGAGGAAGCTGCTGATGCCAATGCTCCGGCAGAGGTTGCTCCGGCAGAGGCTGCCCCGGCTGAGACTCCTGCCGCCGAGGCAGAAGCCGCCGAGAAGCCCGCGCCCAAGAAGCGCGGCCGCAAGCCCAAGGCGAAGCCGGCAGAGGAAGGGGAAGCCGCTATTCCCGGGCTTGATGCAGCACCGGCAGAAGCACCTGTTCAGCAGCCCGCACCTGAAGCCGCAGCACAGCCGCAGCCCACAACAGAGCCTGGACAAATGCCGGAACCAGCACCGGCTGACAACAACAATGCTGCTCCCGAAGCGGAGGCACAGCAACCTGCTGAACTGCTCGGCAATGAGGAGACGCAGCAGCCACGGCAGAAACCCTCGCTCGACTCATTCTTCTCAAAAGCCAAGGGAAAGACTTTCGTGCGTCGCACGCAGAAGGAGATAGAGGAGGCCGCCATTGCAGCAGCCCATGCTCCTATCATCATAGCCGAACCAGGCGTGGATATAATACTGCAGCAGACGCAGGAACAGGGCAAACAGAAGCACCTGAGCAAGAAGCAGCGTCAGCAGCAGCGGCGCATGCTCGAGCAGCAGCAACAGCAGCAGATGCGCCGGCAGGAGACAATGTTCGATTTCAGCGGCATAATAGTTTCCTCCGGAGTCCTCGAAATCATGCCTGACGGCTACGGTTTCCTGCGCTCGAGCGACTACAACTACCTTACCAGCCCCGACGACGTGTATGTGTCGCAGCAGCAGATCAAACAGTACGGACTGAAGCCCGGCGACGTGGTGGAAGGCGGAATACGCCCTCCGCGTGAGGGCGAGAAGTATTTCCCACTGTGCTGCATCAACTCCGTCAACGGCCTTGACCCGGCTGTGGTGGCAGACCGCTCGCCGTTTGAGCATCTCGTGCCGCTGTTCCCCGACGAGAAATTCAACCTCACCAGCGGACGCAGCAGCAACATCTCGACTCGCATCGTCGATATGTTCGCCCCGATAGGCAAGGGGCAGCGTGCGCTCATCGTTGCGCCTCCAAAGACCGGCAAGACCATATTGCTCAAGGATATAGCCAACGCTATCGCTGAGAACCACCCCGAGACATACATCATCATGCTGCTCATCGACGAGCGTCCCGAGGAGGTGACAGACATGGCTCGCAGCGTCAACGCCGAGGTCATTGCCTCGACATTCGACGAGCCGGCAGACCGTCATGTCAAAATAGCCGGCATTGTGCTCGAAAAGGCGAAACGCCTCGTGGAGTGCGGCCATGACGTGGTGATAATGCTCGACTCGATAACTCGTCTTGCCCGCGCATACAACACTGTCTCTCCGGCTTCGGGCAAGATACTTTCCGGCGGTGTGGATGCCAACGCGCTCCAGCGTCCCAAACGCTTCTTCGGCGCAGCACGCAACATCGAGAACGGCGGTTCGCTCACCATAATCGCAACCGCGTTGACCGAGACTTCCTCCAAGATGGACGAGGTCATATTCGAGGAGTTCAAGGGCACAGGCAACATGGAGCTGCAGCTCGACCGTAAGCTCTCCAACAAGCGCATATTCCCCGCTGTTGACATCATGGCTTCCTCTACGCGTCGCGACGACTTGCTGCTTTCGCCCGACGTACTGAACCGCATGTGGATACTCCGCAACTACCTGGGCGACATGAACTCGCTCGAGGCTATGGAGTTCATGAAGAAGCGCATGGAGCTGACGCGAACCAACGAGGAGCTGCTCGCCACCATGTCGCGCTGACATTGATACTGCCATGAAAGGGAAGGACGTACAGAAAACCAACGCAGCACGGCTGCTCGACCGGGCCAAGATAGCGTACAGCCTTGTGCCGTATGCTTTTGACCCGGACGATCTGGCGGCATCGCACGTTGCCGAGCAGCTGGGCGAGCCTATCGAGCGAGTGTACAAGACCCTCGTGCTGCACGGCGACCGCAATGGGCATTTCGTATGCGTCATCCCGGGCAACCGCGAGGTAGACTTGAAGAAGGCGGCGAAGGCATCTGGCAACAAGAAGGCGGAACTCATACCGATGCGCGAGTTGCTGCCGTTGACAGGCTACATACGCGGCGGCTGCACGGCAATTGGCATGAAGAAGCCATTCCCGGTCTTCCTGCAAGAGGATTGCCGTGAGTTTGACTTGTTCTATGTCTCTGCCGGACAGCGCGGACTTCAGCTCGCCCTTTCGCCGGCTGACTACATAGCCTATACTCGCGCCACGGTGTGCGACATAGCCACAGACGCTGACAACGCTGTACAATGAACACATTCGGACAGACACTCCGCCTGACGACATTCGGCGAGAGCCACGGCAAGGCCGTCGGCGGCATACTCGACGGCATGCCGCCGCGCATCCCCATCGACATCCGCCATGTGGCGGAACTGATGGCTGAACGCCGCCCTGGACATAACAAGCGCGTGTCGCAACGCCGCGAGGACGATGACGTGGAGTTCCTCTCGGGCATAAACGATGAGGGGCTGACACTCGGCACGCCTATCGGCTTCACGATACGGAACCGGGACGCACAAAGCGACGACTACGAGGAGCTGAGGCACAAGTTCCGCCCCAACCACGCCGACTATACATGGCAGGCGAAATACGGCATCCGCGACTGGCGCGGCGGCGGACGTGCATCTGCCCGCGAGACTGCCGCAAGGGTGGCTGCCGCAGGCATAGCCGACCATCTGCTCATTGCAACGGGCATTTCAGTCGTCGCCGAGCTGGAGAGCATCGGCGGCATGCGTGAGGAGTTTTGGGACACTCTGCTGAAAGAGCTGCGCCGGGACGGTGAAAGCATGGGCGGTGTGGTATCTTGCACCATATCCGGCGTGCCTGTCGGCCTTGGCGAACCGGTGTTCGGGAAACTGCAGGCACAGCTTGCATACGCTATGATGACTATCCCCGGTGTCAAGGGATTTGAATACGGCATGGGCTTTTCTTCGGCTTATAAATGCGGCTCTGACTGTGCAGACACGTTTGTTTGCTCCGACGATGGCGAAGTGACGACCCTCACCAACAACAGCGGCGGCATCCAGGGCGGCATCTCCAACGGCATGCCCATAAACATGCGCATCGTCTTCAAGCCCACGCCCACGCTCGGGCAGACTGTCAAAACCATCGACGACACCGGCGCGGCGACAACGCTCAAAGTCAGAGGACGTCATGACCCCTGCATTGCCGTCCGAGGCGCGGCAGTAGTCCGTGCCATGGCGATACTCACCATTGCCGACGCGCTTCTCTCCGCTGGTCACAAATTCTGACGCGAGTGAATCCGTATTATACCGACTATGCCGAATACCTGTCGCGGCTGTTCCCCGGGCATAAGGTGCAGAAGCTGTCTGTAAATGCTGGCATGACCTGCCCGAACCGTGACGGAACTGTCGGCACGGGCGGCTGCATTTACTGTGACAACCGCACATTTTCGCCTCCGTATACTGACCCGCACTTGTCCGTGCGCCGACAGATTGAGGACGGCCAGAAATTTTTCGGCCGGAAATACCCGTCGATGAAATACCTCGCCTATTTCCAGAGCTACACCAACACATTCGCTCCCGCCGACACGCTGCGGCGGTTGTATAGCGAGGCTTTGGACTGCGAGGGGATAGTCGGCATAATCATCGGCACACGCCCCGACTGCCTCCCGACGGCGACACTGGACTTGCTTGAGGAGACAGCCCACCGTGTCCCCGTAATAGTCGAGGTAGGGGCAGAAACGAGCCATGACCGCACGCTGCGCGAGATAAACCGCCGCCATACGTGGCAATGTGTGTGCGAAGCCGTCTGCTCACTCCATGACAGAGGCATACACACAGGGCTGCACCTGATAGCCGGGCTGCCCGGAGAAAGCCGCGAAGACATACTCGCGACTGTGCGTGCCGCAACGGCACTGCCGATAGACACGCTCAAACTGCACCAGATGCAGATAATACGCGGCACAGAGCTGCACCGCCGCTACCTCGCCGGCACTGACCGCACGCTTCGTTTCACTGTTGACCAGTATCTCGCTCTATGTGCCGACATCGTGTCAATAGTGCCGCGCCGCATTGCCATAGAGAGGTTTGTGTCGCAGTCGCCGGCAGACATGCTTGTAACGCCCCGATGGGGGCTGAAGAACTACCAGTTCACCGACCGTCTCCACCGTTTGCTGTCCAGCCGCCTTAGTTTATAGGTGTTTTCAAGCAAGCCAGCCGGCCGTAAGTCATGATTTTGTCTGTTCGTATTGGCGGTACGGATGTTCCAAGTCGAGGTAATGAAAGCGGTGTATGTGGCGTGCGCCGGCCGGCGGAGGGGTCATGTAGTCGCCGAACACTTGCCGCAGGTAGGTGTCGTTGTCGCGCATGCCGGCAGCCTGCATGTCCTCGAAATCTATCATCCTCGGCTCACCGAGCACTTTCTCCTTGTCAACGATTGAGGGTATGCCGTCATTGAGGTTGACTGCCACGAGTCGCGACGTGTCGAACGGACAGCGCATCATCTCGCGGCGGATTTTGCCCTGCAACGCATCGACGGTGTACATGCGGCGCAATAGCCTTGGAATCCAGGAGGATGCGCCCCGGCCGTGGCGGAACGGGTCTCGGCATCGCAGGTACAGCATCTTGCGCAGCACTTGATAGCGCGCATTGTGCAGCTTCTGCGCAAGCGCGTTTTCCGGCACGCCGTCTATCGGGAATATGTCGAGGTATGCACCGCCGAGGTAGTACAGGTGCGGACGCTCTATGAGCGTGGTTGACGCATCCTGTATCTTGCCGAAATGCAGCGGATATTTCTTGTTGTTCTCATAGCAGACGAACTCGTATGGCTCTGGCAGTATCTCGCTCGAGTGGGCTATAAGCCGCTCGTAGTCCGGGCGAGGCATGGCGAGGTCCACATCGTCGTCCCACGGTATGAAGCCCTTCTCACGCACAGCCCCTATCAGCGTGCCGTCTGCCATGTACCAGCGCAGCCCATGCCGCTCGAAGGCGGCAGCTACAGCCTTGAGCATCTTCAGCAGGTGCAGCTGGAGAGTGCGTATGTCGTAGTCAGTTTTGGCGTTGTTGTCTGCCATGTCTGTATTTGTCAGGTTGTCAGTATTTGCAATAACGAGATGGTGCGCCGGCCGTATGCCGGCCACACCATCCCGTTTTGCGGTATTTTTACGTGGGGCTGATTTCTCAGAGACCGAATTTCTTGCGGAGGTTCTCGAGCATGTCAATGGTCATGCGCTCGAGGTCGTATTCGGGCTTCCAGTCCCATTCCTCGCGGGCGCAGGTGTCGTCGAGGCTGTCAGGCCATGAATCGGCGATAGCCTGACGCAGCGGGTCGAGCTCGTATTCCATCTCAAAGCCAGGGACATGCTCCTTGATTTTCGCGCAGATGATTTCAGGGTCGAAGCTCATCGAGGCGATGTTGAAGGAGTTGCGGTGAACGAGGCGCGAGGGGTCGGCCTCCATGATTTCCACGGCAGCACGCAGCGCGTCGGGCATGTACATCATGTCCATGAACGTGCCGGGCTTGAGCGGGCATTTGAATTTCTCGCCCTTGACTGCGCTGTAGTAGATGTCAACGGCATAGTCGGTTGTGCCGCCGCCCGGAGGAGCGACGTATGAGATAAGGCCGGGGAAGCGCACCGAGCGGGTGTCAACGCCGAAGCGGCGTGCATAGTAGTCGGAGAGCATTTCGCCAGTCACCTTGGTCACGCCGTAGATAGTGTCAGGTCGTTGTATGGTGTCCTGCGGGGTCTTGACGTGGGGCGTGTTCTGTCCGAAAGAGCCTATGGAACTGGGGGTGAAGACTGCGCACTTCTTCTCGCGAGCCACCTCGAGGGTGTTGTACAGGCCGCCTACGCCGATTTTCCAGGCGAGCTGCGGACGAGCCTCTGCCACTGCTGAGAGCAGTGCCGCGAGGTTGTAGATGGTGTCAACGTTATACTTTTCGACAGCGTCGGCAATCATCTGCGCGTTGGTTATGTCTACCTCCTCTGCCGGGCCTGACTCGAGGAGCACGCCTTTGGGCTCTGCCCCTTTGATAAAGCCGGCAACTATCTGACCCTGCGGATATTCGCGGCGGAGTTTCATGGTGAGCTCAGAACCAATTTGGCCTGTCGCTCCGATTATAAGAACATTTTTCATCCTTGATTTCAATCGATTAGATGGTTATTGCACTTTCTGTCCGCAAAATTACCCATAAAATGTATGGTACACAAAATATTGCGTGCAAAAAAAATGAATGTCACAGTCAGCCGCGCACAATATAGACATATATGCGCTCGGTCATCTGTCCTCGCAGCAGACGGCGCAATGCGCGGCGGCGCAGCTTGCCCTGCGGCACTACTGCGATGAGTTGCGCCTCCGGACGGTCTATGAGGTGCGCTATCTCCGACACTTGTTCTGGTTCAGGCACTTCTACGGCGACATAGCTGTTGTCTTGCAGCAGCGCGGCGACCTGCTCGCGGAAGCTGCGGGTCTCTATCGCGTCGTTGCCGCTTGCTCCAGTGTCAGAATATGCCACAGCTATGCCCATGTCTACATCGTTGAAGGTGGCGACAATGCTCTGCGCTATGTCAGAATGTGAGAAGTCGGCAATGTACAGCATCGTTTTGCCCTCCAAGGCGGCAAGGCGCGAGCGCATCACGCGGATGTCCTCTTCCGAGAATGTCGTTCCCTCCAGGCCGATGAACTTCAGGTCTAACGGCTCGCGTATTGCATCACGGCGGCGCATAAGCCAGTACAGCAGCAGCGTCGGCAGCACGAGAGACAGCATGAAAGCCGCAACGAGGGCAATCATCCCCTTTGTCTTGGAGGGTTTGATGTCGCTGTATGCAGCGTCCACCACAAACCCCGTCGTGTCTGTCGAATAAAGGCGCAGTTCGGCGGCTTCGCGGCGTTGCAGCAGATACAGGTACATCTCGTTTTTGATGGTCTTGTCGCGCATCAGGTCAAACAGCTCTCGTTCAAGGCCTGGGAGGGTGTTGATTTTCGCCTTTGCCTCGTCAGAGAGGGAGTACATGGTGCCGAGGTCGCGGCGGCTGCGCTCCACGCCCTGCGAGAAGTTGGTGATGATGGTAGCGCGCATCTTGGCTATGCGCTCGTTGATGCTCTGCATGGAGGGGTGTTCGGCAGTTGCGGAACGCTCCAGTTCGCGCTTCTCGCTCACGAGCCTATTGTACTCCTCGGCGAGGGGATTGGGCGACTCGCCGGCGAGCGACACGGGTATGAAGCTTGTCCCGGACTTGTCCTTGTTCAGTGAATAAAGCACCTGGTCGTAGTAGGTCAGTTCATTCTGCGAGTGAGCCATCTGTGCTCGCGAGCCAATGGCATGAGCCATCCAGCCGGCAGAGTCGAGAGCCATGGCCGTCAGGTTGTTGTCTCGCTTGAAACGCTCCACCTTTGCTTCCGACTCGTTGAGCTGCTGTATTAGCTTCTGCAGACGGTCGTTGCAGTACTCGAGTTCCGTGGCGGCAGTCTCGCGCTTGCGGTTGAGGCGTTTGGCGTTGTATTCCGCCATGATGCTGTTCAGTATGGTCTCGCCGCGCAAGGGGAGCGGGTCGGTAATCTCGAGGTCAATCGCGTCAGAAGTCTTGTCGTTGACCTCGATTGTCAGGTCTTTGCGCATATTCTCGACCACGGCCTGTGTGCCGCTGATTATGACATCTATGTTCTCGTCGGCGGTAGGGTTGTAGCCGTCTGCTGGCTCTATGCGCACGGCGAGTGTCGGGGTCTTGAACGTGTACGGCAGCTTGACTCCCTCAACCTCGGCAGCGGTGATTATCCCCTTCGGGCCTTTCACGGCTTGAATGTCCGCCACGCCGTCATGCAGGTGGACTTTCAGGTTAACGCCTCTGTGCATCGTGTCGAGCACCTGCTGCGGCACACCCGCGCGTATCGGGGCTGCGGGGTAGAGCAGCTGCTTGCCCAGGCCGTTGTGTCCGACGTAGGTGACGTTGAGGCCGGCCTGACGCACCACTCTCGACAGCACGTCGTTTGAATTAATCAGGTTCATTTCGTTGGCTACCGCCGCTGACGACATCGACAGCATGCGTGCCGAGTTGGAAGCTGCGGCAGCAAGAGCCGCGCCCTCAGGCGACGAATCCTCGATGAGGAGCGTGGCGTAGGAGTTGTATGTCGGCATACGGAATGAGCAGTATGTCGCCGCGAGGGTCATGAACACGATGAAGCAAGCGGCATACAGCCACCATTTGCGCTTCATCTCTCGCCATATCCGGCGCAGGTCAATGTCGTTGCTTTCTCTTTTCATATATCGTTGTTATCTTATTCTTTTGGGAAGTGCTATATGTTTCGACACAGCGTTGAGGCTTGTCTCCCGCTTGCGGGCCGCGACGAGGCGTTTGCCGGTTATGCATACCAGCCCGAGCACCATCATCATGTATTCACCGTGCGGCTGGAATATCATTGTGCCGGTGGTGAGTTCTATGAGCAGCGTTGCGATAAGGACTGCCCCTATCGCAAACAGGTATTTGTAGCGGCCGTCTTCGTATTTTGTGAACACGCGCAGGTAGCGGTAGATATGAACCCAGAACCACACGAACAGGATGATGCCGACAATGCCGAACTGCGCCAGCGAGGCGTAGTATGCGTCGCTGATGAAATCGGGCATGCTCTCGCTCAGTCCCCACACATGGTTGAGGCCGTACCGCTCATACAGCGTCGAGTAGGGTGAGGCGGAGGCAAATGAGGCAAACGAGGCCAGCCCTGACCCGAAGAGGGGGAAATCCATGAGAATCAAGACCATGCCGGCATACAACGCAGCACGTGCAAAAGAGTCCATGTTGTTCATGTCAAACACGCCGGAGCCTCCTGTGATAAAATAGAAGCTAAATTTCCGCCACACTGCCGCCACAAATATCACAGCAACAACCGCCAGCCCGGCCATAGTGCCGACACTCATGCGCCGCAGCATGCCCGGGCGGTAGAACGCGAACAGGACAAACGCAATGATAAATTCGCCGTAATATTTCGAGCGTGTACTCGCTATGCCCGCCACCATTATCACGAACATGATGAGCAAGGTCTTGTCTGAGAGCCTTCCCTCATCGTCAATAGAGCAGTATGCATACACCATAGAGGCTAACAGACATGTGCCTCCATAGTATGCGGGATGTGAAAAGACAGCATCCACCATAGTCTCCAGCGACACGAGCGACACGAGTGCCAATGCCCCGTAAATGAGCGACACTGTCCGCAATATGCGCTTGTCGCCGTCTGTGAGCTTCGGGGCGATGCACAGCATAACAAGAACTGCTATGTATGGCTTGAACTCGAGGATAAGCCCGACGACGACCGCCGCCTTGGTGTTGAAATGCACGCAGGTCATCGAGTAGACGGCATATGCCGCCAGCACGCCCACGACGGTGAACAGCAGCCGGTATCTGCGCCAGCTGCGGTTGACCACGCAGTCCGCCAGCACCACGCCGAGCATGGAGTAGAGTATGACCTCGTCAATGAACTTGACCAGGTCAAGCGAAAATATCAGCAGGCAATAGCCGATGATGAACAGCCATACGCATATTCTGTCAACTTTCAACATCTCGTCTGTGCTGCTGCGTATTTTAACGGGTTCTTATTTTACGGTGAGGGCTATGACCAGCGAAGCTATCACCGACAGGCCGCTGATGACCGTGCTGATGACGCTTAGCTTGTAGCCGTTGTTCTGGTTGTACTTGCTGTTGTCCTGGCGTATGTTGTTGGGTGACACGTAGACCACGTCGTTCTGCTGCATGTAGTAATATGGCGACGAGGTCAGATTGGAGTCATGCAGGTTCACCTTGCCGTACAGTATCTCGCCGTCAGGAGTCTCGCGCATCACTATGACGTTGTCGCGGCGGCCGTATTCTGTCAGGTCCTCGCAGGCTGCGAGAGCCTCGAGCAGCGTGAGCCGCTCGCTCTGCGGAGTGACCACCTGCGGCTTCTTGACCTCTCCGATTACATTGACACGGAAATTCATAAGCCGCACTTTCACGACCGGGTTCTTGACAGTCTTGCTGATGCGCTCCTGCAGGTAGTCCTTGAGCTGCGCGGTGGTCATGCCGGCGACGTGGATGCTGCCGAATGTCGGGAAATCGATGTTGCCGGCCGCGTCTACGATGTATGTCTGAAGCTGGCGCGTAGTGGTCATCTGCGTGCTTGGCGCAGAAGCGCTGCTGCCTACATCGGCGGCAGTCAGGTTGAAATGTGCAGTCGCCGCCGGCACTTCCGAACTCACAGTTATCGAAATTTCATCGTCCTTCTGTAGCGTAAGCTCGCTGCGTGCGGCTTGAAGCTTCCCGGCCTCTGACGTTGAAAGGTCCTCAAAATATGCCAAATCACGCTGCGTGCGGCATGATGCAGTCAGCACCATTGCTGCAACCACTATTGTCAGGAGGCGTACCTTGCTCGTATTCTTCATGTTCTGTATCAGCCTAAGCCTTGCATTGTGCAAAGCGTTGGAGTTGTATGTGTTATCTGTTTATTAACGTATTTGTCCGTGCTTTATTGCGAAGGCTTACGGATCCACCCATCTGCCGTCAGCACGGATTATGTCTGTCAGCTGCTGAAGCGCGTCAGCTGCGGGTATGTTTTTAACTATTAGTTCCTTGCCACGGTATATGCTCACACGCCCTGCACCTGCGCCTACATATCCGTAGTCAGCGTCTGCCATTTCCCCGGGGCCGTTGACTATGCACCCCATTACCCCGATTTTCAGCCCTTTGAGGTGGGCTGTGGCACGGCGTACCTGCGCCAGTGTCTCCGGCAGGTCAAACAGGGTGCGGCCGCAGCTGGGGCAGGCGATGTATTCCGTCTTGCTGAAACGCAGCCGGGCGGCTTGCAGTATGCCGAGCGACAGACGGTTGACATCCTCTTGCGGCATACCCTCGACCTGGAGGGCTATGCCCGAGCCGTAGCCGCCCAGCAGCAACGCGCCGAGGTCGGCAGCCGCCTCTATGGTCATCTCATCAGTTGTGCCGCTGTTGTAGCTGCGCCGCAATATAACCGGGTTTTTGCCGCCGGAAGCAACAAAGCGGTCTATCCATGACGCCATTTCGCCGACTGGGTTGACGTGGCTTGACGACAGCACCACAGGGTGCGTGTCATCGTATCGGGGAGTGTTGTTCGATGCATCAGCCTCATGCCAATCCGATGGTATGCAGCTGATGTCAATGCCGACGGCGACAGGTGAGCCGAGATGCCCAAAGCCAGCTACAGGCACGGAGTGGCTGCGAGCCGCTCCGGGGAGTATCGTTCCCGGTTCGGTTATAGGAGCATGGCCGGCACGGCGGCATATATAGTCACGCAGATGTCTCGCCACCGGCAGCTCGTTTTCGGGAGGCTCGCTCAATGACACGCGGATAGTGTCGCCTATCCCCTCGGCAAGCAGTGTGCCTATCCCTACAGCACTTTTTACACGGCCGTCCTCGCCGTCGCCTGCTTCTGTTACGCCCAGGTGCAGCGGATAGTGCATGTCCTCGCTGTCCATTGTGGCAACAAGGCGGCGCACCGTCTCTGTCATCACAACAGTGTTGGAAGCCTTTATCGACAGGACAACATTGTCGAAATGCTCGTCGCTGCACACACGCAGGAACTCCATGGCAGACTCAGTCATGCCTGGGGCTGTGTCGCCGTAGCGGCTCATGATGCGGTCTGACAGCGAGCCGTGGTTCACGCCAAGTCGCAGCGCAGTGCCGTGGGCGCGGCAGATGTCGAGCAGCGGCAGCAACGCAGCGCGTATGCGCTCCTGCTCGGCAGCATACTCCTCGTCGGTATATTCCAGCTTGCGGAACGTCCGGGCGGCATCGACAAAATTGCCCGGGTTGATGCGCACCTTCTCGCAGCACGCCGCAGCGCGGTAAGCCGCTTTCGGGTTGAAATGCACGTCTGCCACCAGCGGTACATTCACGCCGAGGCTTCGCACGCGGTCGCGTATGGCAGCCATGTTGGCAGCCTCACGCTCTCCCTGCGTAGTGAGCCGCACTATCTCGCCGCCGGCAGCGGCAATGGCGCATACCTGGCGTGCGCTCCCCTCGGTGTCGAGGGTTGAGGTGTTGGTCATGGACTGTAGGCGTATGCCGTTGTCGCCGCCGATACCGACATTGCCGACACGCACCTCTGTTGTCATGCGCCTTGTGTAGTTGTATCTGCTCATCTGCCGTGGATTGTGTTGTCAATGCAGGGACACGGCGTGCCGTGTCCGCCCGAAATGCCGTAGTACCGGAGATTTGGGTATATCCGTCAGTTGGTCTTGTACTTGTATTCCAGCTTGCTCAGTTCGGCATTAGCCTTTACTATCTTCTGGCTGAGCGCAGCCTTGTATTCCTCCACCTTGCGGTCTATCTCCTCATTGCCGATGGCGAGGATTTCCGCAGCGAGGATAGCTGCGTTGAGCGCGCCGTTCACTCCGACTGTCGCCACAGGTATGCCCGGAGGCATCTGCACTATCGCCAGCAGCGAGTCGAGTCCGTCAAACGACGACCGTATAGGCACGCCGATGACCGGCAGCGTGGTGAGTGCGGCTATCACGCCGCCCAGATGCGCCGCCATGCCTGCCCCGGCAATTATCACCTTGATGCCGCGAGCCTTCGCGCCCTCGGCAAACTCCTCCACCTCATGGGGGGTGCGGTGCGCCGACAATGCCAGCACCTCAAAGGGGATGCCGGTCTGGTCGAAGAATTGGCATGCTTTTTCCATTACAGGCAGGTCTGACGTGCTGCCCATTATTATGCTTACCAGTGGTTTCATTAGGTATATATCGTGTTTATAGGTTTGTAGTCATCTGTATGTCAATACTGTATGCGCGACATCAGCCATACGCACAGATAGCCGTTGGCAAATCCCGCAAGCACCTGAAGCAGCGTGTGGCGGCGCAGCCATATCCGCGCCCCGCCGAGCAGCCCCGTCAGCAACGCCCATGCTATCAGGCACGCAACTGCCGCGTCCGTAGGCGTGGCGTTGGCAATACGGACAAGCACATAGAACACTCCCCCCATAGCTGCTGCGTGTGCGCTGATTTTCCAGCGGAAATTGACCGTGAAGTTGACAACGGCTGTCAATGCGCCCCCGGCATAAAACATCGTCACCCAAGACGGCGCACCGTGAGAGTACAGGTACTGCCCGCTGAATACGTAGCACATTATTACGACAAGGTAGGGCAACGCCCGCTCACGCCGGCGGTTGAGGGCTATGTCGCTCACCAACCCCATCTTCTTGAGCAAAAATATCAGCACCATGGGGAGGATGCAGTTAAGTCCGAAGATAATGGACGACACGGTAAACCGCGTCAAAAGCGGCGAGGTGATCGCCAGTGACGAGACCGAGAAGATGAGGATTATGGCATAGACCGGTGTCAGCAGCGGCACGAATATCCAAGACAATGCCGTAGACACAACGTCAAGCACCTTGTCACGATTTGACACCCTTGCCTCTGCCGGCTTTTGCCGCACTTCAGCAGAAGCCACTGCCGGCTCTGCGACTTCGTCCGCTACAGCAGCCTCAGGCACTGGCGCGGCAGAAGCCTCGGCAGCCGGCACTGAAGCAGCCTCCAGGCTATCCCGCCATTCCTTTGGCATATATGATATGTCGTCTTCCTCTCTCATCGTGTATGGGGATTCTCCGCGTTCATCGGTGTTTTTCGTCAACTGTGACGGGTCAGGCCGACAAACCGTGAGGGTATGGGCAATTCAAAGTTCATGTCACGGCGAGTGCGTGGATGCGCAAACCGCAGGGTGCGGGCATGCAGGGCAAGGCGGTGTATCGGGCTGCGCTTGGCACCGTACTTGCGGTCGCCCACTATCGGGTGACCCAGGTCTTTGGCATGCACGCGGATTTGGTTCTTGCGCCCCGTGTCGAGCGAAAACTCCACGAGCGTATAGCCTCCGCCGCGCTCCAGCACACGGTAATGCGTGGCAGCCATGCGTCCCATGCCGTCCTTTGAGCTGTACACCTCGTATGCCGACGTTTCAGCCAGGTCACTGCGTATGTAGCCCGAATCCTGCTCCATCACACCCTCGGTGACAGCGACATACGTCCGCGCAAGCACCATGTTGTTCCAGTTGTGCTGCATGGCGGTCTGCGCCTCGATGCTCTTGGCAAACATCATCAGCCCCGACGTGTCACGGTCCAGGCGATGAACTACAAATATCTTGTTGTCAGGGTGTTCGCTCTTGACGTACTTTTTCAGTATGTCGTATGCCGTGTCAACGCTTCGCGCCGACCCTGTGCCTACGGACAGCAGGCCGTAGCCCTTGTTGACCACGATTATGTCATCGTCCTCATAGACTATCTTGAGCCGCGAGTGCGCCAAGCGCGGGAACGGGCGGGTAAGGTTCACCTCTACGGTGTCGTCAGGGTCTACGGCAGCGTCAAATTGCGACACTATCTGTCCTCTCAATCGGACCTGCCCATACTTGAGCCAAGCCTTGACATCGCCGCGCTTCGGCGTGCCGAACAAGTGCGGACGGTAGTCGCCGTCACTCAGCACATCTATCAGGCGGCGCGGGCTGTCCGTGACATTTTCGAGCGTCACGACCTTGTTCTGCGACCGGTCCATACGGCTGTTGCCGTTTCTGCTTCTCATATATCGTCGATTATTGAACTGCAAAAGTAGCAATTTATTCGCGTCCGCGCAATACCGCCCCGGCAGTCAGGCAGTCGGAGACGGCGGCGGAGAGACGCTGCGAGGCTACATCGGCAGACATGAAATCACCCGATTTCATCGGGCTGTTTATGTCAACCACTGCTGCAAATCCAGCCGCCTTAAGCGCGTCAACATCTTCTGCTGCGCCGCAAAACAATGCCGTGGGGACACCGTGTCTGCGGGCTGTCGTCATCACCGTATAGGGCAACTTGCCGGCAAGCGTCTGGCTGTCGCTCTTCCCCTCGCCTGTCATCACGAGGTCGCAGCCAGCGAGCTTATCGCCAAAGCCGCACAGTGTCAGCACGCTCTCCGCCCCGGGAACGATTTCACCTCCAGCCAATGCGGCGAAACCTCCGCCAGCACCACCGGCTGCTCCCGCTCCTCGCAACTGAAAAACATCGGTGAAACCGCACTTTTTCATTACCTCGCCAACGCGGTTCATGCCCTCTTCGAGCAGACGCATTTCATCTTCGGCCGCCCCTTTCTGCCTTGCGAATACAGCCACAGCACCGTGCTGTCCGCAGAAGGGGTTGTCTACGTCACACAGCAGCGTCAGCCGTATGCCGCGCAATGAAGTTGCAAGTGCAGACGTGTCGATGCCGCAGGTATGCACCATGTCTGCGCCGCAATAAGCGTGCGTTATCTCACAGCCGCTTTCATCGGTGAATTTTGCCCCGAGAGCCTGCAACGCGCCAAGTCCGGCATCGTTGGTGGCACTGCCGCCCAGCCCGAGGAAAATATGTTGTGCGCCGTGCCGTATGGCATCTGCCATAAGCATGCCTGTGCCGAAAGATGTCGATTTCACCGCACTTTTTTCGGCATCAGCGAGAAGAGTCAGCCCCGATGCAGCTGCAAAATCTATGTATGCAGACTGCGCTTGGCAGTCGTATGTATATTCCGCACAGATTGGACGCAAAAGCGGGTCTACGGTATCAGCCGTGACCACTTCGCCTGTCCCGTTGGCATATACAGCAGCCGACATCCCCTCGCCGCCGTCGGCAACGACAAGCACATCCGCCTCGGCATCCGGCATCGCAGACAGCACTCCTAGCCGGGCAGCCTCTCCGGCCTGCAGCGAGGTCATGCACCCCTTGAACGAGTCAAATGCCAACAGTATCTTCATATCCGTTTTTCGCCAGTTTCTTGCGGTTTCACCGCTGATTTGTACACCTCGCGCATGAAGAACTGACCGAAGCGGCAGTCCGTGCACCTGCCCGCATCGCAATACGCCTTGCGCAGATGCAGCAATGCTTGTGATTGGAATGCGTTGTCCGCCTCAATCCCCGACATCTGCCACGTGCGCACCACACCGTTGCGCTCTGCAGGAAGGCTGCACAGCAGCTCCATGGCTCGCTCTGTCATTTCCCAGTCGCCGCGCATGCTGCCGTATGTGTAAAGCAGCGGCACCGCCACATTGATTGTCAACAAATCTATGGAGGCTTTCCCCATCCGCGACGGCGTGGTTGCCTTGCTCCCGAAGGTGAAATGCTCCGCCCAGTAGCCGGACAGCTCCCAGTCAAACAGCTGCTGAAGTGTTTCCAGTGAAGAGGCGTTGCAGATGTCGCGCATCAGGGTGAAGCCGCCGCTCAAAGCCTGTGCAAGCACGGCAATGCGGCGGTGCGGAAAGTTCTGCGGACGAGTACGCGCCAACTTCCACAGTGTGCCGCGTACAGGGCGCAAATGGTATTTAGCGGCGAGGAAGCGGTACTCGCGGCAAAGGTACTGATAATAGTCATCCTCATACAGCAAGTCGGGGTTCAGGAAGCCGCCAAGCCCGAACAGCATCGCCTCAATCTGCACGGTGTTGTCGCTGTGGCGGGCAGCGAAGTTAAGCGGCAAGGCACGCCCGAGCATCTCCATCGGGTCTGCATTCAGCCCGAACCCCAGTCCACGAGCAAGCATGGCGAAGCACGTCTGCTGCCAGTCGTGGCTGCTCCACTCATAGATGTGCGCGACATGTTCAGCCTTGGACTGCATGCGCTCCACGCCGAGGACCTCAAACCATTCGCAACGCTGCAAATTGGACAGCCTCCCTATATAGCGGTGGCAATGCACACTGTCGAGGCCGGCAGCAATTGCGCTGTACGACACCTCGACATCATGGGGAACGCTGATGACAAGCTGCGGCACGAGGCTGCCGTCCGAACGGCGCACCTCACAGTCGTCCACAGCCACCACGTGCAGCATCACGCTGTCGTACGCCTCATCCTCGTCATGGCGGTGGTGATGCCAGTCAGAGGCACGCTCATGTATCTCGACATTGCCGCGCCACGTCACGTCCTCCACCACCATGCATGCATTGGAGAAGTCTGGGCCGGCATCCGTGTTAAGCACCCCCGGCGACACGATGCGCACGCACCTGCCGTCAGTCAGGCGGCAGTCGCCGGCGTCGTACAGGCGGTGTTTCCACGCATATTGATACAGAGCCTCCACGCCACAAAGGTAACAAAATATGCAAACGCACCCAAATCCCGCCGCCCCAATCCGTTGTTTTCGCCTCGCAATCTGCATTACAACTACTGTTTTAACACTCCTCGCCGCCGCAAATCGCCCCAATGTTACTAACTTTATAATCAAACTCCTGTTCCAAACTCCAAGAGGGAGCGCAGGCTGGAATGAATTACATAGGAAAGCGTTTATTGACGCTTGTTCTTGGCTATCTGGAATGTGGAAGTTTTAGATACCCCTGTCAAGACCAAGCAACAATAGACACCATGGGTGTGTATATACCTATCCGTCTCATTTCTAAGCTCGGCAAAGGCTGCCAAGAACGACGAGTTCTACACCCAATCGTGTCACAGAATTGATGTCAGACGACTGCGTGCGCCGCAAGCCCAACATCTACGAATATGTGCTTGGCGGTGAACAGCACCCGGAACTGCTCGAAATACGCCTGTTCGAGGAAAGCACGAAAAGCTCTGCATACGCACGCCAGACCGCGGAGGCCAAAGGATTGGGGGGCGAACTGCCCGCTTTGCGCCATGGGTACAAGGAGCAACCGCACACGCATATACAGCATCAAGGAAATGGACGCAGACCACATGACAGCATGGAGCAACGGCGGGACAACTTCAGCCGACAACTGCCAGATGCTGTGCAAGACCCACAACCGCGCCAAAGGCAACAAGTGACACCGCTTTGTAGTCTTCTGAATGGCCTGTGTCGGTTTATTTGAAAGAGTGAGGGGAGTGCCGATCGGCACTCCCCTCACTGTATAGGGATTGGATTGTTCTTGTCAGGGTCAGCGAACCACTACTTTCGCGGTGGTCTTGCCGCATTTCACTACATAGATGCCCTTGGCAATGTCGATGCGTGTCAGGTCGCTGTCTACGGTGCCGCGAGCGATGATGCGTCCGTCAGCTGCCATTACAACTACCTGGTTGCCCTCGTTGCCAGAGATTTCGATGTAGCCGCGTCCGCCGGCGATGCCGCCGTTGCTGCGCTCGATGCCGTCTACCTGTGCGTTGACAAGGAAAATCTGGTCAGATGCACGAGAAATTACCTCACCGCCCATGATGTCCATGATAGTGTAAACCTGATAGAGGGTGTACACGTTGGTGTCGTAGCCTTCAGAGTGCGTCCATGAGCGGGTTGCACCTGTACGAGCCATGTCCGTGAATGTGTTGGAGTGGATGCCGTAGCCGGTGATAGTGCCGTCGTACTGTGCCGGAGTGTACTTGATATTGTCTACGAAGAGACAGAAGTTGTTTTCTGTACCCTCATAGCGGATAGCGAAGTACTTGGCATCTGCCGGGAGTGTAGCCTTGCAAGCCTTCCACTCAACATGGCTGTTGGTGAACGCTTCAACCTTCTTGAACGAGTTGGGGTCATCGTTGGTAGTAGAGTACCACAGCGAGATTTCCTCCTCGTAGAGTGTTTCGCCGTCAGCTTCAGATGCACAAGCGATCTCGAATGAAACCTCTGTGCCGCCTTTCACTTCAGGTGATACCAGCCAGTTGTCAACTGTGCCCGTTGGAGAAGCGATGGTCACGAGGATATTGTCGCCGCGCTTCTCTCTTTCTTTCAAAAGGGGTACAAGCTGGCTGATCCAGTCGAGCTGGAATGACTGGAATGCAGTCGGGGCGAAACGGTCGGGATAGTTGATTGATCCGAGTGAATATGTGGCGAGTTCGTCGCGGTCAATGTTGCGGAACGCGCCGAGCATGTCGCCGTGGCTGCCCGGTACAGTTTCCTCTGTGCCGAAGATGACAGCGGGTTCGCCCCATGTCACGGTCGCGCTTTGGCGGTCTTCAGCTTCAACAGCATTTCCGTTCTGCGGAACGGGGATGTTGTCTGTGAATACCTTGAAGGGAACGGACATTGTGTTGTTGTCAGCATTGGTGTCGTCAGACTGGATGGCGAAGCTGAGAGTAGACTCGCCGATGAGTGCAACCTTCGGAGCGAAGGTGAATGTGTATTCAGCCTCGTCGTTCTGTGCGAGAGTCTCGGCAGGGCGAGCTGCTGCGATAGTCTCGAGTACTTCAGAGCCGCGCATCACCTTGACTGTACCGTCAGAGAGGGGCATGTCGGAAGAGCCGAAGTTGCGTACCTTGGCGGTGAAGTTCAGGTTGTTGCCCACGTTGCCGTATGTGTCGCCGTTGATTGCTGTAACCGCGAGGTCATCGCCCTCGTAGTTGCGGATCTCATAACGGTCGAGCAGGAAGTACTGCGAGTAAGAGCCGATGTTGACGCGGATAGCCACAGCCACCCAGTCGCGGTTCTGCATGTTGGCTGGCAGGTTGACAGTCTTGGTCTCCCAGCCGTTGCCGTCAGAGCCGGTGAATGTGGCGAGCAGGTGGTCACGGTCGTTTTCGCAAGAAGCGAGCACTTCGATTGAAGTCGGGGTTGCTGCGCCGAAGAACATGTTGAGGTCAACCTTAACATTATTCATGCCCTTGGTTGAGAACTTCGGCAGCGTCAGCTGGCTTGAACCCTTCCAGTAAGCGACGAGAGCGATGCCGCTGTCGTTGGCCTCAACGCCGTAGTCGGCGAGGTCTGCCGGGTCAGTAAAGCCCCAAGAGGGATAGAACTCGGTGAGAGCCTCGATCATGTACGGGTCGTAGGTCAGGTTGACATCTTCACCGGCATACGGGAATGTCTCCTTCATCGGCAGTCCGTAGGGCTGTCCGAGCATTTCGCCTACAGTGTAGTATGTGTTGGCAGAGCCGGCAGCGTTGGCTGCGAGCACGCCGAACTGTTCGATGGCGAGAGCTTGGCCGGCGGGTACAGTGTATGTGAACGTGGTCTCATGGCCGAGGTCGCGGTATTCCACCCAAGCCTGGCCTGTGTAGCGCATCAGCTTGTAGGTGCAGTCCTCGGGGATGACCGCGCCGCCGTTTGCACCGCGCTTGTTGACGCGCCAGTCGAGCTTCATGCTGCGGTTGTCCGCGCTGATAGTCTTCTCGATTATTGCGGGAGCGGGTATGTCAACGCCGACGAACTGTGCTACGGATGTCGATACGCCCTTGCCCTCGCTGCTGCTTGCACAGATAGTGAACGTGTTCACTCCCTGTCCGGCAGCAATCTTGACAGAGGCAGTCTCGCCTGTAGCGGCGGTGACTGTCTTGGTCTCGATGGGAGAGGTGACAGTGGCTGTCAGAGATGTTCCGGCAGCGATGTCGTCGCCGGCGATGGTCTTGGTCGGCATCGTGAAGCTGACGTTGGCGAAGAGTGTTCCGTCCTCGGCAGCTGTGATGTTTATGTCCTGCACGGCAGCGGGCGCGCTCATCGACGATTCGGTGGCTGTCACCTTGAAGTTGCGTGCATAGAGACGGTACTGGTTGGCGTCGGAGATACAGTGGATAGCGATGTACTTCACGCCTGGTTCGGCAACCTTGAACATCAGGTCAAACGGGGTGAAGTCCTCCGCCTTGGAGATTTCCGTCGCGCTCTTGAGAACGGTAGCGGCACGCATATCCTCGAGAGTCTTGCCGTTGCCGAGTACAACCTCGAAACGCTCTGTGCCGGCAAACGGGTGGTTGGAAGCCCATGCCTCGAAGTTGAAGTTGTAGACAGTGTTCCGATCCGTGAAATTGATTCCCGGGAGTATCAGGTAGTCGTCGGCCTGGTTGTCGCCATGGCATAGGTAGTAGAAGCCGCCGGTGTGGGGATCCTGCTCGTCATAGAACCATGTGCGCGGAGTGTCGCCACGGCTGTCATAGTCGTTGTTGGCATTGATGATAGTGAACATGCCGCGCATAGCAGCAGACATCTCTGTCTCGCCCTCGGCAGGGCCGAGGTATACGGGAACGCTGAGTGCGCCGTCGTTGGCCAGGTCGTTTGACTTGCCGCGAGCGGAAGTCTTGCCGGCAGCTATCGCCTCAACCTCTGCATAGTATACTGCGCCGCCTGCGGGGAGGGTGACAGAGAGGCTGTTGCCGCTCACCGGAGTAGAGTTCATCTTCACACCGTCCAGATATACGTTGTATGTCATGTCCGAAGTGTTGATGTAGCCGTTGTTTACGCCCTTGGTCACGGGGTTCCATGACACCTGTGTCTTGGTCAGGCGCACGTTCTCCGGAGCGCAAGGTATGTCATTGCCGACATATTTCTCGATGTTGAGCGGAGCACCGTATACCTTGTCTATGCCCTTGTATGTATAGGGGCGGGCTGTCACGACGTGCAAGCCCTCTTCGAGAGTCAGGTTGACGCTGACTGTAGAGCCGACAGCGGCAGTCTTGTCATAAACCGGCGATGCAGAACCGTCAACAGTCACCTCGAGGAATAGCGAGCCAGAGAAGGCTGCGCCGTCCTTGTCTGTTGAGGGCATACGCAGTTTGGCAGTTCCGGCCAGCGACGCGCCGGTGAAATCCCAGCTGTCGAGGGTGACGGGAGCGGGTGCGCCTTCCATTACAAACGGGTCGGAAGTGTAGAGGATGAGCCACTGCTCGTCGTTGTACATATTGCCGATTTCGGTGTATGTCCCAGTCTTGATGTCGATGAGTCCCATCTCCGTCAGGTCTTCATATTCGGCTGAAGTGGCGATGTACACCATTCCCTTGTCGCGAGGGCTGTACACCATCGAGCAAGTGTAATCGCTGATGCTATGGTCAGACTCCACTGCAAGCACGAATTTGCCGGTCTTTTTGTCGAGGCGGCTCAGTGAGCAGTCGTCAAAGAGGATGTAGACATTGCCGTCTTCCGGACACCATGCCATGGCGAGGCAGCCTCCGTCGGCAGCGGTGATGTCGCCCAAGCGGGTGTAAACGCCGGTCTTGGGGTCATACTTCATTGTCTGGTACTGGTTGGCGTTGTCGGCACGCGATGTAATCAGGTATACGATGTCATTGTCTGAATCGTATGCACTGTTCCAGACGATTTTGTCATAGCCACCGAACAGGTCGAAAGTCTCATGGCTGACTTCTGTGCCTGAAGCCACGTCGAAGATGCGCATACCCATCTCTTCGAGGCCGGAGCTTGTAGTGCTCTTGTGATACCATGTCACAAGCTGGCCGTTGCGGACGTAGCCGCAAGAGGGATAGTATGACTCCTGGCTCCAGATGTTTGTAGACTGGGGCACTTTGACGTTGTACCAACCCTGCGACTGAGGGACCTGCGACGAGTTGTAGCCCAGATAGCCGTAGAAGGTGCCGGCGGCGTTTACGCGCATAGGCGCAAGGCCGTTGGGCTGGGTTGCTTTCTTCGCCTTGTATGACGGAACTTCCATCAGTACCGGCTTGGGCAGGTTGTTGCTGTTGAAGGCGTCAACCTGAATGCCGCGATAACGGGCGTCACCGTTGAGCCTCACGATCTCCTCGCTGGAGACCGTTGTCTTGGAGGCAGCGGAACGCCGCTCAATCTGCTGTGCCGATGCGCTTAATGTCACGCCCGCCACGAGCAATGCGGCTGTAAGACTGTAAATTCTTAGCATTTGATTATTATTTAGGTATAGTATAGAGCATGGTTTACCCTGCAAAGTTACCAATTTTCCGATAAAGATAAATCCGGCATCTCCGCGAATGTCAGATTATTACGCAACTTTAACTATAAACGCATGCCGGCCGCATATTTCTTGCATGCCCGGCAGCGGCGTGCAGGGTTGAGTGTCATTGTTGCGGCTGCTTCTGAGTTCTCGGAGTTCTCTGAATACTCCGAGAAAAATAAGTGCTTTCTGCGGCGGTCAGCCGAGCGTGCCACGGTTGGCGAGCATCATCATGATGCCGGTGGCTATGACCGCCACAAAGAAGGTGATGCCTATCCACATCTTGGCGCGGTTTGTCAGCTCGTAGGCCCTTTCTTTCTCGCCGTTGCGCCAAGCGCGGTTGGCGGAGGCTGCAAACCATACGGCGACAAGCCCGAGCAGCGAGCCGCACAGCAGCGTGACGATGATGGCATACGGCAGCAGGTTGCGCGGGGGCACGCTGTAGTCGGGGCGCGTGTCGTTGGGCGGCAGCACCGGCGTGCCGGAACGGCGCACGATATGCTGGAACGGCAGGGGCAGCGAGTCCATGTTCTCCTCGCTTGCATCCTTCTCCGGGGCAGGTGTAGTCTGCGGCTGCTGCGAGGGGTGCATGGCGGCGAACAGCCGCTGGCGGAACGCCCGGCAGACGTCGGCATTGTCGCGGGCCTTCTGCCAGTCTTCCATTCCCTTGCACCATACATACGTGTCGGGAGTTACGCCGGCATCGGCGAGTTCTGAGAGCAGGTACGGGCCGCGCTGCTCGCCGTCTATCATTGCGAAAAATTTCTTCGGCATATTGATGCTATGTTGCTGAATTAAATGTGTTTGCGATGCCTGTGTCGCGTTGGGACTATGACACTGCTGAAAACAGCACGAAAAACCCGAGCGGGATAGGCGCAAGAGCCAGTATGCCAAGGATTATGGAGATTATCCCCATTGTCCTTGCAAAATGAGCCATGCGGTCGGCCGCTCCGATGTTGCCTGTGGCTGCCACGCGGACTGCATCGCCGGCCTTGGACATGCTCAGTATCGCCAGTATCAGCGATGGTATGGCGAATATCCACGGTATGAAGAGGCAGAATATCCCGAACACCATTGCCATTGAAGCTATAACTATCGAGGTCACTGCCAACCCTTTGCCGGATCTGAAATTCGCCGGGGCTGCGCTTTCCGCCGGGGCGTAGCGCGGATAGCCGTAGGCGTATGGCGGAGGGCAGCTCCCTTGTCCATAAGCGGCGGAAGGCTGCGTTGTGGCTTGCGGCGTATTGCCGGTGAACAGGTCAGCCAGTGACGGGATGTCGCGTGCCGCCGTCCATGTTTCAAGATCCTCGTGCCATACCTGCGTGTCGGGGGTGATGTCATGGGCTGCAAGCTCTTCGCGGTCAAATGGACCTGCCGGCGTGCCGTTGTCGATGAGATAGTACTTCATATTGGTGAGGCTGGCGGTGAATTGTCGTGTCGGCTATGGCATCAGAACCGCAGAATGCCGCCGAACAGCATGCGCAGGTTCTCGTAGTAGTCATAGTCGTAATCGTAGGTGTCGTAATATGACGAGCTGCTGTTCACTGCGTCATAAATCAGGACGGACAATACTGTCAACAGCAGCAGAACGGTAATGATGCCGAGCGCGCCGAGTATGATGGATATTGTACCCATTGTGCGGACGGAGCGTGCCATGTTTTCTGCTGCCGCCATGTTGCCTGCGGCGGCTGCCCTGACGGCGTTGCTTGATTTTGAGATAGCCAATATTGCCAGCACCAGCGAGGGTACGGCGAATATCCATGCGATGCAGTATGAGAATAAGCCGAACACCATTGCCATTGAGGCAATTACAATGGCTGCCACCGCTACGCCTTTGCCTGATTTGAAGCCAACGGGGGCGGCACATTCGGCAGGTGCGTTGGCGGGGTAGTAGCCATTGCCCGCAGGCGGCATGGGTGGTGTCTGCGGCATTGGTGTGGTATATGATGGCGCAGCCGGGCGTGCGTATGGCGAGGGCGGCGGCACAGTGCCTGTCGGCGAGCCGGGAGCGGGAGCTGGTGCGGCTGTATATGGCTGCGAAGCCGGTGTGCCGACGGTAGGCGGCGGACAGGCGGGTGTTGCCATGCTGGAAGTCGCTGGCGGCGGAACAGTGCCGCCAAGCGGTGCCGGAGGTACCGGCGTGCCATAGACCGGCGGTTCAGGTTCTGCCGGCGGCAGTGTCTGAAGCGTTTCGGGTTCTTGAATGGTTTCGGGTTCAGGCGCAAAGAAGTCGGCGAGTTCGGCGATTTCATTTGCGGGCTTCCATTCGTCGAGGCCTTCGTGCCATACCAGCGTGTCTGGAGCGATGTTGTACGCCGCAAGCTCATCCTTCTCGTAAGGGCCTGCCGGCGAACCAGCGTTGTTATAGTAGTATTTCATAATCTGTTTGTATTATTGAGTCGATGGTGTGAGTGGGTATGCGTCAGCCGCATTTGGACGTGCCGCAAGAGGTGCATATCAGGCAGCCCTCCTGATAGATGAGAGTTTCCGCGCCGCAGTTGGGACACTTCTGACCCTTGGCGTTTGTGCCGTTGGGTATGTACTTCTTCAGGGCTCGTTCCACGCCGTTTTTCCAGGTGTTGATGCTGTCAGAGTCGAGCTCGAGTCCGCTAACGAGTTTCAGCACCTGGTCAATGGGCATGCCGTAGCGCAGCACTCCGGAAATCAGCTTGGCATAGTTCCAGAACTCGGGGTTGAACTTTTCGCTCAGCCCCTCGATAGTGGTCTTGTAGCCGCGCTTGTTGATAAACTGGAAGTCGTACCGCTTGCTGCCGTCGGCGGCTTGCGCCTTGATTATCTTGCCGTGAGACACGCTTTTGGGGCAGAATATGCCGTCCTCGTCGTCGGCGAGACCGGTGAATATCTCGTATGGCTTGCCGTCAACGAGGCCAACAAAGGCTATCCACTTCTCTTTGTTGTTTTGGAAACGTACCACATCTGCTTCTAGTTCGATAGGGCGTTTCACTATGTGTTCCGGGGTGTGTATAAGCCCCGGCTTCGGTTTCTTCTTGACTGCCTCGAGTACATTGTTGCGCGAGCCGTCGCGGTATACGGTGCTGCCCTTGCAGCCGACACGCCAAGCTTCCGCATACAACTTGCCGACCATCTCCTCCGTGGTGTCTGCCGGGAGGTTGATGGTTACGGAGATGCTGTGGTCCACCCATTTCTGTACGGCTCCTTGCATGCGCACCTTCTCCATCCAGTCCACGTCATTGCTCGTTGCCTTGTAATACGGTGACTGCGCCACCAGCTCATCCAGCTCCTCTGCAGACATGTTGCGACGGGGCTCGATGCCGCGAGTGCGCATCCACTCGACAAACTTGTGGTGGTAGACTATGTATTCCTCGAAAGCGTCGCCCACTTCGTCCACGAAGTCTATGACCACGTTCTCGTCGCTGGGGTTGACCTTGCGGCGGCGTTTGTAGACGGGTAGGAACACCGGCTCGATTCCGGAAGTGGTCTGGGTCATGAGCGATGTCGTGCCTGTCGGTGCAATGGTGAGGCAGGCGATGTTGCGTCGTCCCTGGCGCACCATCTTCTCGTAGAGGGCGGGGTCTGCTTCGCGCAGCCGCTGTATGAACGGGTTGTCCTTCTCGCGCTCCGCGTCATAGACCTCAAACGCGCCGCGTTCAGCAGCCATGTCAACCGAAGCACCGTAGTATGCCAGTGCCAGCTGCTTGTGCACCTCGACGGAGAACGCCGTTGCCTCGGGCGTGCCGTAGCGGTAGCCGAGAGCCGCGAGCATATCACCCTCGCCGGTAGTGCCGCAGCCCGTGCGGCGACCTTTCAGGGTCATTTTGCGTATCTTGAGCCACAGGTTAAGCTCCGTCTGCTTCACTTCATCGGTCTCCGGGTCTGACGCTATCTTGTCGATGATTTTGTCAATCTTCTCCATCTCGAGGTCGATGATGTCGTCCATGATGCGCTGCGCCTTGCGGACGTGCGTTCGGAAGAGGTCGAAATCAAACGACGCATGGTCTGTGAACGGGTCGCGGACGTAACTGTACAGGTTGATTGCCACAAGGCGGCAGCTGTCGTAGGGACATAGTGGTATCTCGCCGCAGGGGTTGGTCGATACGGTGGTGAATCCCTCGTCGGCATAGCAGTCGGGAACAGACTCGCGCAATATCGTGTCCCAGAACAGTACGCCAGGCTCGGCACTCTTCCACGCATTGTGCACTATCTTGTTCCACAAAGCCTTGGCGTTGATATCCTTGCTGTACAGCGGGTTGTCGCCTGTTATCGGGTACGTTTGCGTATATTTCCCGTCAGACAGGGCGGCACGCATGAACTCATCGTCTATCTTGACCGACACATTTGCCCCGGTCACCTTGCCTTCGGTCATCTTCGCGTCGATGAACGCTTCGGAGTCCGGGTGCTTTATGCTCACCGAGAGCATAAGTGCGCCGCGCCGTCCGTCCTGCGCCACCTCCCTTGTCGAGTTGGAATATCGCTCCATGAACGGCACAAGGCCTGTCGAGGTGAGGGCAGAGTTCTTCACCGGGCTGCCTTTCGGGCGGATGTGCGACAGGTCGTGTCCCACGCCCCCGCGCCGCTTCATCAGCTGCACCTGCTCCTCGTCTATCTTGATGATGCCGCCATACGAGTCAGGTCTGCCGGTCAGGCCTATCACGAAACAGTTTGACAGCGAGCCGATTTGGTAATTGTTGCCTATGCCCGCCATTGGGCTGCCCTGGGGCACGATGTAACGGAAACCGCGAAGCAGCGAGAACACCTCGTCCGCGCTCATCGGGTTGGGGTATTTCGCCTCGATGCGTGCTATCTCGCCGGCGATGCGGCGGTGCATGTCGTCCGGGGTCAGCTCGTATATGTTGCCAAACGAGTCCTTCAGGGCGTATTTGCTCGCCCAGACGCGGGCTGCGAGCTCGTCCCCCTTGAAATATTCGAGAGAGGCATTGTATGCCTCGTCATAAGTATATGTCTTTCTGTCGGTTTCCATTGTACCTTATGAGTCTTGTTGGTTAGAAGTATTGCGAGTGCAAATATCGCAAAAAAAATCCGAATGCCCAACCCCTCCCCTTAATTTCCTCCGCTGGCGACACGAAAAAGGCGTGAAGCAGATTTGCTTCACGCCTTTGCGGAGAGAGAGGGATTCGAACCCCCGGAGGTGTGACCCTCAACGGTTTTCAAGACCGCCGCAATCGACCACTCTGCCATCTCTCCTTCGCTTCAGGGAATGTCTCGCCCCTTTTGCGAGTGCAAAGTTAGGCAACATTTTCCGTTCCTCCAAATTTTCAGCCGATTATTTTTTCAGGCACATCACATTCGGCGGCGGAGACGCTGTTTTCATGGCGTTGCACAAGATATGGACACCCTGGATTGGCGGGATGCCCATGCTCATATTAACACTCTGTCAAGTATCACTTGTCGATGCTCACGAGGTCGTAGTCGCGGCTGCCGAGGCCGATTTTCTCGCCCCATTCCATGATGTGTGTGCCGTGCTGCTTGGCGATGCGGTCGAGCAGCTGCTTGGTGTTGTTGTGCTCATCGTTGTGTATCTGCGTGACGATGTCATAGCACGCCTGATCGAGCGCAACGGGGTCGAGCGATGCAAGGATGCCGTAGTCGGCGATGAGCGGCTCTGCCGGGTTGGCATTGCAGTCGCAGTCGATGCTCATACGGTACATTACGCTGATGTACAGTATCTTGTTGCCGTTGTCAAAATAGTCATGTACTGCCTGTGCAGCGGCTGCCATTGACTCGACGAAGCCGTCCTGGTCGTCAACGTGATTCCACAGCTCGTCAACGTTCTCGGTAACGCCGGCAGTGTGGATGTATGCCTTGCCCGAAGAGGAGGCGCAGCCTATCGAGGCGTTTTTCAGCACGCCGCCCAGGCCGCCCATCTGGTGTCCCTTGAAGTGGGCGAGGTTTATCATGAAGTCATAATATTGTATGTGGCTGCCCACGATGTCGTATTTCAGGTGTGTGGTGTCGCGTACAGGGATATTTATAGTCCCCTCCTCGTCCATGATATCTACCGGGGCTACACGGGTGAAGCCGTGCTGGCGGATAGTCTTCCAGTGGTCTTCGCTTGTGGCACGCGAGCCGCCGTATGCGGTGTTGCACTCTACGATTGTGCCATGCACCTCGTCGAGGAGCGGCTTGATGAAATCGGGGCGCAGGTAGCCGGTCTTCTCGGACTCTCCGGTTGATATTTTGACAGCTACGCGCCCTTCGGCCTTGCGTCCGAGAGCTTCGTATATGCGCACGAGCGACTCGGGCGTTATCTCGCGGGTGACGTACACCACAGGCTTCGCTGACTGCGCAGAGGCTGCGAGCGATGCGGCCGCGAGTGCTGAGGTGATGAGTAATTTGTTCATAGTGTTGAGTTTATGTGTTTTGATAATGTTGTCAGAAATCGAGTGCTACGCCGGCCATGAATGTCGCCTTGGGCATCGGGTTGCCAGCCACTATCTCGTAGCGTTGCGCGAGCAGGTTGTCCCCCTTGACCCACAGCTTGACGTTCTTGCACAGGCGGTAATCGACGGTGATGTTGAGCAGCGTGAAGTCTGTTTTTGCCTCGTCATTGCCGATGGCAGTGTACAGTCCCGCAACTTGAGTAAGCCCCGCGTGTACACCCACGCTGCCGCTGTGAAAGCTGCCGCCGAGATACCCTTTGTAGGTCGGCGCACCGACCACCGGGCGTGCCTGGTGCAGGTAGCTGTGGTTGGTGGTGACAGACCACCTGCCGTTGATTGCGAATGTCGCGTCGCCCTCGATGCCGCTGTTCTCCAGCTTGCCGGTGTTTATGTTCTTGCGGTTGACGGTCTGTATGATGTTGTCAGCCTTGATGTAGAACAGGTTTATGCCGTAGCCGAGCTGTCCCCCGAGCAGCCGCTGCCGCCAAGACAGCTCATAGTTCATCATGCGCTCCGGGCGCAAGTCCTCATTCGAGGGCGGATACAGGTACAGTTCCTTCATCGTCGGGTTGCGGAAGCCTTTGCTCACCATTGCTTTGACCTCTGCGGAAGCCGTCGGACGCACCACAATGCCTCCCTGCGGCACCCATTCTCCGCCTGTGACCGAGTGGTGGTCATAGCGCACTCCGGCTTCTACGGAGAGCCCGCGCAGGAAGTCCTGACGGATATCGGCATACACGCCCACCTCGTTGTTGTGCACATGGCCGGACTGTTTGTTGGCAGTCTCAAGCACCTCGCCGGTTTCGCGGCTGGTGTAGAAGGCTCGTCCGTAGATGTGCTGGTAGTCCATGCCGAGGGTCACGTTGCCGCCTTGCCACAGGCTCGCTGTCTGATACCAGCTTATGCCCGCCAGCGCGTCGCGTGAGCGGAAGAGGCGCGACTGCGGTGTGCCGCCGTTGGCAGCATAGCCGTCGTTGATTTTGTGCCGTCCGAAGTTGTCGTATACGCTTATCCGTCCTGTAGTGTTGCGGTATCGGTTTTCCACGCCGATAGCCACCGCGCCGCGTGTTATCCACTGGTCGGCCTCAAGCATCGGGGCAGACACCGTGCCGGGGTAGGACGCGCCGAAATGCGTCACGTCGGCATCGGCGAATATGTTCCAGTGGTCAGACAGGTCGTAGCCGAGGCTCACATAGCCGCCGTATTGGTAGAAACCCATGTCGGGGCGGTGGTTGTCAGACCTGCCGAACTGTGCGGCGACAGTGCTTGAGAACCTGCCGGCTCGCACCTGGTTGCTCGCTTCGGCCTGTACCGTGCCGTAGCTGCCCGCTCCCAGCGACAGCGAGGTGTGCACGCCGTCTGTGTGCATACGCCGCGAGATGATGTTGACCACGCCTCCCATGGCGTTTGAGCCGTAGAGCATCGATGCCGGGCCGCGCAGCACTTCTACACGGTCTGCCATCATCGTCAGGTAGCTGTCAGCCACGCTGTGACCGTAAATGCTGCTGTACTGCGGCTTGCCGTCGATGAGTACCATCATCTGCCCTCCGCCGGAGGACACGCCGCGCAGCATCATGCCGCCCGAGCCGCCGTTGCTCACGCCGTATCCCATAACGCCGCGTGATGTCACCATAAGTCCCGGCACCTGCTCCATGAGCGTCGGCATGACGCTCATGCGGTAGTCGGCGGTGAGGTCGCCCCGGTCCACGATGCTTACAGTCATCGGCAGCAGGTCGAGGCCTGCCGGCTGGCGCGTGCCTGTCACAACCACTTCGCCCAGGTCGCGGCGCGAGACGGTGGTGTCGTTTTCGGCAGTCGCGCCATCCGCCCATGCGGGCAGTCCGGCTACAGCCGCTGCCAAAAACGCTATTGTCTTCTTGCGTGTTGGTGTCATTGTCTTTTCTTGTTCAGAATAAGCTGTTTATGTCAATAGTCAGGAACTCCTCAACTCTGATGCCTCCCTCGCCGACGATGAACGCCCGTTTCGGGTTGAACTTCACTCTGAATGTCTCCAGCCCGGAGGATTGCTTCACCTGGTTGCTTTTGACCTCAATGGCGATGACCGACCCTTTCTTGCGCAGCACATAGTCAACCTCGTCATTGCCGTCACGCCAGTAGAATACTTCGAAGCGGTGTGTGAAGGCCTGGCTGACGAGGTGTGCTCCGATCCCGGACTCGAATATCCTCCCCCAAGCCCTGCGGTCAAGCACCGCTTGCTCAAATGTCAAAGGGCTGTATGCGGTTTTCAGGGCGTTGTTGTAGACTTGCAGCTTCGGGATGCTCGACTTGCGCCGAGCCATGTCGATGCTGTATTTATGAAGCCCGCACAGCACTCCGCACTCGTCGAGCAGGTTGATGTATGCGGCAATGGTTGTGGTGTTGCCCGCATCCTGGAGCGACCCTGCCATTTTGGTCAGTGACAGCAGTTCCCCGGAATAGGCAGCTCCGAGTTCAAACGTCTGGCGCAGCAATGCCGGCTTGCCGACCGGGGTGTCCATGAGAATGTCCCGGTTGATTGTCGAGTCGATGATTGCGGACTGTATGTATTGCTGGTAGCGGTCCAAGTCGTCAGCCAGCGGCGCAGCTCCCGGATAGCCGCCGTAGTACAGATACTGGTCTACGGAGAAGCCGAAGCAGTCCCTCATTTCGGGATATGTCCAGTGGCTCATGCGTATCTCCTCAAAGCGGCCGGCTAGCGATTCCGACAGCCCCTTTTCGAGCATGACGCGGCTGCTGCCCAGAAGGAGGACGCGGATGTCGCGGTCATGGAACGTATCGTCGTCCCATTCCTTTTTGACAGCCTCGCTCCAGTTGGGTATCTTCTGTATCTCGTCTATCACGAGTATCATGGTGTCGTGATGCTGGCTGTCCTTCAAGGTGCGGACAGCTGCCCAGCAGCCTGATATCCAACTGTTGTCTGATGCCGGCACGTTGTCTGCAGAGAAGAACCTGTAGGGCAGGCCCAAGTCGTTCAACACTTGCTTTACGACGGTTGACTTGCCCACTTGCCGCGCTCCCATGACCACCTGCAAGAACTTTCGTGGTTCTTCAAGGCGTGCTTTAATCACTTTGTATTCAGAACGTTTGAACATGTGTTTGCAGTTTTACTCAATCTGCTGTGCATTGTTGCTCAATGCGTTGAGTATTCTCTTGGTGCAAAAATAGTCAAAATAAATGGGGCTGCAAAGTCGGGAAACGAAAAACTGCCTGAAAAAGTGATGTTTGCACGCTCTTTCGGACAGTCTTTCGGTATTGTTATGATGGTCGGTTATTTCATGTTGAGGGTGTTGACCCATTCCTGTGCCTTGTCGTCGTTGAGGAGGCGGCATCCCCGGAAGTCGAGTTCGGGATACTCCTTCTTCAGCTCCTTCAGGCTGCCGTCAACTGTACTGCCGCCTGAGGTGGCGAACAGGTAGATGGCTTTCCCTTTCAGGTCGTGGCTCTCGATGAATGTGTTGATGATGCGCGGAGCGACATACCACCATATCGGGAAGCCGATGAACACTGTGTCGTAGCTGTCGGTGTTGATTTGCTTGCCTCCGATTTCGGGACGAGATTTCGGGTCTTGCATCTCGACGGTGCTGCGAGATGTCTTGTCATGCCAGTCCAGGTCAGCTGCGGTGTATGCCTGGGCGGGGGCTATCTCATACAGGTCTGCGTCGGCTGCCTTGGCGAGTTTCTCCGCCGCTGCCTTGGTGGTGCCGGTAGCCGAGAAATATGCTACGAGCACCTTCTTGCTCTCTTGTTTGCTGTTGTCGTTCATTTCCTTGTTCTGTTTAGCACAGACTGTCGTAGTGATGCCCACCACTGCCAGCAGTGCGATCAATAACTTGCTCATGTAGTTGCGCATGGGTATGATAGTTTGTTATTTCAGTTTGTCGTATTCCTCGTCTGTGACAGGCTCGAGCCACTCGTTTGACGTGTCCTCGCCGGCAACCTCAAATGCGAGGTGTGCAAACCAGCTGTCGGCGGCTGCGCCGTGCCAATGCTTCACGTTGGCGGGAATATGGATTACCGTGCCCGGGAGGATTTCAACTGCGGGCTTGCCCTCCTCTTGGTACCAGCCGCGTCCGGCTACGCCGATTAGCATCTGTCCGCCACCTTTTGAGGCATGGTGTATGTGCCAGTTGTTGCGGCAGCGCGGCTCGAATGTCACGTTGGAGATGTTCACCTGCTCGCGTGATACGGGAGCAAGATAGCTGTTGCCAGTGAAGTACTTGGCGTAAGCCGTGTTGGGTTCGCCTATCGGAAAGATCATCTCGTTCTGGAACTGCGCCTTGGGGTTTGCGGCGGTATCTTCAGCCCACACGTCCTTGGCTTGGCGGAACGCAGCCCACGCTTTTGGCCAGCCGGCGTAGAAGCCTATGTGCGTGATGATTTCAGCTATCTCTGTACGTGTTATGCCGTTGCTCTTGGCCGACTGCAAGTGGAACGTCAGCGAACTGTCGGTGATGCCCTGGCTGATGAGCGAAGTTATCGTCACCAGGCTGCGGTCGCGCAGTCCGAGTTTGTCGGTGCGGCTCCATACCTCGCCGAAGAGGACATCGTCATTCAGCTCTGCGAACTTGGGAGCGAACTCGCCCAGCTGCGTCCGTCCGGCTGTCTGTACTATCTTTTTCTGTGCCATGACATTAAGTGTTAGAATACAGGTTATCAATAATAGAACGGTTTTCTTCATGAGTTATAATGTTTTATGGTTTTGCCCATGGCAGCGGCCGACAAGCCCGCGCATTATCTCAACCTCGTTCTCCTCGAGATGCAGCTGCTCGGCAGCGGCATCTCCCTGCCGCATGAAGCATGATAGCATTTCACAGGCAGGGAGATTGTGCCGCCCAGCGATGAAGCGCACGGCCTCGTCGTCAAGCAATTCTGCGGGTATGTCGGTCGAACTGTCCATAACTGTTGTTTTACGATGCAAAGTTAGTGCTGTGAACCGCCAAAGAGCGTACACAAAATCCCGAAATCTATACCCATTTCCCCTGCGAACCTGGAAAATTTGGGAGTCGATTGCTGTAATTCCGTATTATGCGCTATATTTGCAATCGAAACCAATTAGATGCTTATGGCTAATATCCTGAAAGTGCGCAATGTGAGCGACTACAGCAGTTTCGTGGGTCACAAGGACACGCATCCGCTGGTCAGCGTAATTGACTATTCCGCCGTATCGCCGATACGTTCAAGCCTGAACGATTACAGTGTCTACGGCTTGTTCTTCCACGATGCGGCGGAGCTGGACTTGCGCTACGGCTGCGGCCGCTATGACTACCGCAAGGGCGCGGTCATCTGCGTGGCTCCAGGGCAAATCGGCGGAAAGGAGGATGACGGCCAGCGCATTGCAATCAACGGCTGGGCGTTGCTGTTCCACCCTGACCTGATACGAGGCACTCACCTTGAGCGTTCGATACGCGACTATACATTTTTCGACTACCGTGTCAACGAGGCTCTGCACACTACTGACGAGGAGAGGGCGGTACTGGAGTCGCTGATGCGGCAGATGCAGGACGAGCTGCGCAAGCAGCGCGACGCGGTGCAGGACGCCATACTCGTTGGCTACATAGAGCTGACGCTCAACTATTGCCAGCGGTTCTACAACCGCCAGTTCGTGACGCGCAAACTTGAGAACTCGGACATTCTCGTGCGCTTCAATGCCCTGTTGCAGGACTATTTCGAGGACAAGCTGCAGTTGACGCTTGGCATCCCCTCGGTGCAGTACTGCGCCGACAGGTTGTCGATGTCGCCCAACTATTTCGGCGACTTGGTGAAGAAGACCACCGGCGAGACTGCCGGCAATTACATACGCCGCCGTGTGATTGCCATGGCAAAGGACAGCCTTGCCGGCGGCAAAGGGATAGCGCAGACGGCATACGACCTCGGCTTCGAGTATCCGCAGCACCTGAGCCGCATGTTCCGCAAGACAGTCGGCATCACCCCCACGCAGTACCTCGCTTCGCTTTCTTCCCTAAACAAGAAACACTCTTGATAATAGTGAAAGAACATGTGCGATAGAGTCAGAAATCGCTTGAGCAAATACAGGGCAGCCCTGGAGGCGAGGGTCAGAGGATGAACGACACTTCCTTGAAGGCGTATGTGCGCATCGCTCCGCTATCGTCCATGAGCGTGAGCATGCCGTCACTCGCCACACCGGCTATCGCTGCGCTGAAACGGCGGCCGTCGGGGGTGGCGAACTGGTACATGCGTCCGTCGCCTCGCCACAGCTTCTCCATGTATTCGGCGTGCAGCTGGGGCCGTGAGGCTGGGTCAGCAGTGCTGTGCAGCCGCCGCTCGATGTGCGCGGCGAGTGTCTCGCACACGTCGTCAACCGAGAACTCCCTGCCTGTCAGCATTGCCATGGAGACCGGGTTGGGCGCGTCGGAGAGGAAGCGGAGCTGGTTGACGTTCAGCCCCACGCCGATGACTGTCTGCGTGATGTTGCGCCCGGTGACGGAGTGTTCTATCAGTATGCCGCTTATCTTGCGGTCGCCGACATAGATGTCGTTAGGCCATTTCACGCGGGCGGTGATGCCGCAGCCCTCGAGGGTGTCTGACACGGAGAGAGCGACGGCTTCGCTGACGGCAAACTGGCATACGGCAGGGAACTCGTCGGGCAGCCACAGCATGCTGAAGTTCAGGTTCTTGCCGTCTTCCGACTCCCACGAGTTGCCGCGTTGGCCGCGCCCCGCGCCTTGGCATGGCGTAGTCACTACGGTCATAGACGGCAGTCCCTCGGCGTGTTCAGACAGCCAGGTGTTGGTGGATTGCACCCGGGGCAATGTTATCCTGTTCATGACGGCAGCGATATTGTGCGCGAGCCGTCCTCGCCGACTTCAATGCGTACCGGCACTGCATCCTCGGGGATAATCGCAGCGACGCGCTCCGGCCATTCTATGAGGCACAGCGCACCGGAATAGAAATAGTCTTCCGCGCCTATCTCCTCGGCTTCCGCCGCGCTCTCGAGGCGGTAGAAGTCGAAGTGGTAAATGGTGTTGCCCTGTGCGTCGAGATACTCGTTGATGATGCTGAATGAGGGGGAATTGACTGCTTCGGTTACACCGAGCTGGCGGCACACTTCGGCAATGAACGTGGTCTTGCCTGCGCCCATTGGCGCGTCAAACGTGAAGACGCGGCGGTCTCCGATTGCGCCTATGAACGTGCATGCGGCGGCTGGCAGTCCGGCAAGCGAGGATATTTTGATTTCCATGTCAGTCAGATGCTTTTTTCGATGTTCCACACGAAAGCCCGCAGGCCGAGCAGCGGCTTGTTCTCGTCGAGGGCGTGCAGCTGCGCGAGCAGCGAGTCCACCTTTTCGTCCTCGACCACGGTTATGATTGCGCCGGCGAGTGAAGGCCATGCGTGTGAGCCGTAATGCGGGTCTCCCGATACGCTGCCGCGTCCGCGCACCGTGTCAACAGCGGTGAAGCCTCGGCAGTTGCTGCGTGTCAGCACGTCTATGATGCCCTCATAGTGTGCCTGGTCGTATGCTATCAATATGGATTTCATTGTATTTCCTCCTGTGATTGGTTGATTAATGCGGCTATCCGCTCACGGCGCAGTTTCTTGCGCTTGTTACGCACGCCTCGCCCGGCAAACGAGCAGTACAGCGTCGGCACGAAGAGCAGCGTCAGGATAGTCGAGAATGTCAATCCGCCGATTACGGCTACGCCCATTGGCCTCCACATTTCCGCGCCTTGTCCTGAGCCGATAGCCATAGGCACCATGCCGAGGATAGTCGTGAGGGTGGTCATTACCACAGGGCGCAGACGCGAGCGTCCGCCGTCGATTACGGCGCGGCGTATGCTCATGCCGCGCTCGCGGTTGAGAGAGATGTAGTCTATCAGCACGATGCCGTTCTTGACCACGATGCCGATGAGCATGATTGCGCCGATCATCGACATGATGTTGAGCGTATGCCCGGTTATCCACAGCATCAGGAACACGCCGGAGAACGCGAACAGCAGCGAGGTCATGATGATGCCCGGGTAGGTGAGCGACTCGAACTGTGCCGCCATGACGATGTATACGAGTATGATGATGAGTGCACCGAGCATGAGCAGGTCAGAGAACGAGTCTTGCTGGTCTTCAAACGAGCCGGCGAGGCTTATGCTGATGCCCGAGGGGAGGTGCATCTTGTCTATTTCGGCCTGTGAGGCGGTGACGACATCGCTTAGAGGCACGCCGTCAACGACAGCCGAGACAGTGATGAGGCGCTCGCGGTCTTTTCGCTCTATGGTCGGCGGGGTGAACCGCTCGACCACCTTGCCCAGTTCCTTGACGCGCACCGGGTTGCCCTGCGCGGTGTAGACGGTGATGTTCTCGATGTCCTCGATGCTTGTGCGGTGGTCGGGGTCATACATCACCTTGATGTCGTATTCCTCGCCGTCCTCGCGGAACTGCGATGCGGTTGCGCCGTTGACGCGGTTGCGCAGGTACATCGCCACAGTCTGCATGTTCAGTCCGTAGAGGGCGAGTTTCTCGCGGTCGAAGTCAACTTGGTATTCCGGCTGGTAGTCAGAGCGCGATATGGACACGTCGGCAGTCCCGGGTATCTTGCGCAGCACCGTCTGCAGCCGCCGCGCCACGGAATCGGTCTCCGTGAAGTCGTAGCCGTATATCTCATAGTCCACGGTGGACTCGCCGCTCATCGACATGCCTCGTCCGCCGCCGACGTTGACTTTCGCCACCTTGAACTCGGGGAAGCCCTCCGTTAAGTCCTGTCGCATGCAGTCTGCTATCTCCTTGATGCCGCGCTTGCGGTCGCCCGGGTCGGTGAGGGCTATGTTCATCTCGACGATGTGCGAGCCGTTGTCGGAGAGGGAGGCGAAGGTGTTGTCTGAGCTTGCCGGGCCTACGGTGTATTGCAGCACCTTGATTTCCGGGTATTTCTTGCGCCACAGCTGGTCGAGGCGTGCCAGCGACTCCTTGGTCACTTCCACTCGCGTGCCTATGGGCATCTCCAGGTCTACGCCTATGCGGGCGTTGTCCTGCGTGGGAATGAACTCTGTGCCGACGAATTTCATAAGGAATATCGAGGCGACGAATATCGAGAGGCAGACCACTACGGTCACGGTGCGGTGTGACACGACGCGGCGCAGCAGCGAGGCGTAGCCGTTGTCGAATCGGTCGAGCGCACGCTCTATGGGGCGGAAGAAGATGTTGTACAGCCGGCTGTGGACGGCGTTGAGCTTCAGCCACTGGCTGCAGAGCATCGGCGTGAGCGAGAGGGCGCAGACGGTGGAGATGACCATCATGATAGTCACCATCCAGCCCAGCTGGCGGAACAGCACGCCTGTCATGCCTGTCACCATGGTGAGGGGGAAGAACACGGCTATCAGCGTCAGCGTGGAGGCGATTACGGAGACAGCGACCTCGTTGGTGCCGTACACTGCGGCCTGCCGCGGGTCTGCGCCGCGCTCGATGTGGGTAGTAACATTCTCAAGCACCACAATCGCGTCATCGACCACCATGCCGATAGAGATGGACAATGCCGAGAGCGAGATGATGTTCAGCGTGTTGCCGGTGGCAAACAGGTATATGAACGAGGCGATGAGCGAGACGGGTATCGTGATGACGATAATCATGGTGGCTCGCCAGCGTCCCAGGAACATGAACACTACTATCATGACGAACAGCAGGGCGTACAGCACTGTCTCTTCGAGCGAGGCGATGGTGTTGCGTATGTTGTCGGAGGTGTCGATGATTACGCCGAGCTTCACGTCCGCCGGGAGGTTTTGTTGCAGCTTGGGCAGCATCTTCATCACCTTTTCGGAAATCTGCACCGAGTTTGCGCCGGACTGCTTCTGTATGATGATCATCGCGCCTTGGCGGCCGCCGGTGTATGTCTCCTGCGTGCGTTCCTCGAGGGAGTCAACCACTCTTGCCACGTCGTGCAGGTATATCACACGCCCCTCGGACGAACCTACGGGGATGTTGGCAAGCTCGGAGGTTTCGTCAAATTCTCCCTGCACACGCAGCGCGTATGTGTTGGAACCGATGTCAAACGAGCCGCCGGGGGTGTTGCGGTTTTCCGCGCCGATGATTGAGGCAATGGTCTCGACGCTGAGGTGGTATGCCTCGAGCTGCTGGGGGTCGCAGTAGACGTGTACCTCGCGCTTGGGTGCGCCCGAGATAGACACCGAGCCCACGCCGTCCACACGCGCAAGCGGGTTGGCGACGGCATCGTCCAGTATCTTGTACAGCCCTGGCATGCTCTCGTCTGCCTGTACTGACAGCAGGCAGATAGGTATCATGTCTGTCGAGAACTTGAATATGATAGGGTTCTCGCTGTCGTCGGGGAGCGTCGATTTCACCATGTCGAGCTTGTCGCGCACGTCGTTGGTCAGCACGTCGATGTCGTATCCGTACTCGAACTCGAGGGTAATGACCGAGGTGTTCTCACGTGAGGCTGACGTGATATGTTTCAGGTGCTCAACGGAGTTGAGGGTGTTCTCGAGCGGCTTTGTCACGTTCTGCTCGATGTCTTCCGCGCTTGCTCCCGGATACATGGTTATGACCATCAGCGTGTTGGTCTCGATATCCGGGTAGAGGTCAATCGGCAGTTTCGCGAGCGAGAACAGACCGAGGATTATGACGGCGACGAAACATAGCGTCGTCATCACCGGGCGTTTCACCGCCGAACCGTATAGACTCATGCCTTGCTGTGTTTGTATAAGGGTGAAACAGATATGCTTATTTGGCTACACGCACTTTTGCGCCGTTTGAGAGGCGTGACTGCCCCTCGATGACAACGTCGGCCTGTGCCGGGAGGCCGGAGATGATTTCGTAAGAATCGCCGAGCCGCTGCCCGAGTTCCACGAGGCGGTACTCGACTTTGCCGCCGCTGTAGACGTATACGTACTTGTTGCCCGAGCCGGGCTGCTTGACGACAGCCTTGTCAGGCACTACGACATGGTTGGCAGTGCCGAGGTTGAGCGACACTCTGCCGAACATGCCGGGCAGTATGCGGTTATCGTTGTTTGGAAGCGTCACCTCGGCGGAGAATGTGCGCGTTGCGGTGTCTACCGACGGCGAAATAAGAGAGACGTACCCCTTGAACTCCTCGTCGCCGTAAGTGTCGAAAGTCACCGTTGCCGGCATGCCGCGCTTCACTTGCGCCAGCTCTGTTTCGGAGACGTTGATGACTATCTTGACCGGCTGCACCTGCGAGATAGTGAGTATGGGCAGCTGCCCCGTCATGTCGCCCGGGTCATAGTTGCGGGCAGTCACCACGCCGCTGATCGGGGAGGTGAGGACGGTGTTCTCGGCGGCGTTGCGCAGTGTGCGCTGTGCAGTTGCGAGGGCGTTGCGGGCGTTTATCACCTGGGTCTCCATCTGGTCAACGGCCTGCTTGGTGCCGCCGCCTATCTTGTAGAGCTCGAGGGCGCGGTTGTAGTCATTGGTCACGCTCGCCAGGTTGGCGCGGGCGTTGTCCACCTGTATCTGGTACGTGGCGGCGTTCACGTCGTCCATTACGACGAGCTTCTGTCCTCTGGTGACGCGCTGCCCCTCGTCCACATATATTGCCTTGATGCGGTTTGACATCATCGCGGAGATGTTGTTGACCTTGTCTGCCTCTACGCTTGCGGTGTATACGCTCACCTGCGCCACCTCGCGCTCCGAGACGCGCTCTATGCGTACCACGGGTGTCTCGTCCGATGCTTCCTTCTGTTCCTCCTTGCCGCTGCACGCTGTCAGCGTCATGAGCGTTGCAAGGGCTGTCATGTATATATGGTTGTGTCTCATCTGTATGTCCTGTTATTTGGTTGAAAATGTGTAGCCGGCGTTTTGCAGTTCGTCTTCACGCCCGAGGAGCATGTCGAGCTGGCTCGCCGATATGAGGTAATTGTATATCGCTTGCAGGTATGCGAGTTTGGCGGAAGTCTCGGCGACCTCGCTGTCGCGCAGGTTCAGGTATGACCCTGCGCCTATCTCGAAGCTGCGCTTCATGATTTCATGTGCCTTTTCGGCCTGGCGCACGCCCTCTGCCGACGTGTCTATCTGCTTGGCTTCCTTGCGGATGTTCTCCAGGGCAAGGTCTATCTGCATATTGAGTGTGTTGACCAGGTTGTCGCGTTGCAGTTTCGCCTCCTTGACTTGCACTTCCGCCTGTTTCAGCCCGTAATATTTTGCCCCGCCTGAAAATATGGGGACGGAGAGCGACACCCCCACGTTGCTGTACGGGTTGAACTGCTGGCCACGCAGGGCGTTGCCGTTGCTCAACGCGCTCCAGTTGTACGAGAACTGCGCCGCGAGCGTCGGTATCCACGCGAGCTTCTTCATGCTTGCGGTCTGCTCGAGCATGCGTGTCTGTATGTCGAGCGAGCGCAGGTCGGAGTTGCCTTGCAGCGAGCGGTCTATGCCGGCTATGTGGCCGTACATCTCCTGCCTCATGTCCGAGAGGGTCACGTCCGGGTCGATTATGATATTGTCGGTTATGCCCATCAGCACCTTCAGCTGCAGCCGTGCGCGGTCTATCGCTATCTGCGCCTGTATCAGTTCCGGCTCGACGTTCTTCACCTGCACAGACGAGCGCAGCACGTCATATTCGGTGGCAGTGCCCATGGAGAACTGTTTCTCGTACAGGTCTGCGGTGTATTTTGCCAGCTCATAGTTCTCGTTTACCACGTCATACGAGGCCTTGGCGAGCATCAGCGTGTAGTATGCCTGGTTTATCTGGTCGGCCAGGTCGAGGCGCGAGGCGCGGGCTTTCTCGCAGTTGACGAGTATCTGCGTCTCGCTTAGCTGCAGCGACTTCCACAGCGTGGGGGCTATGAGCGGCACGGAGGCGGAGAAGCCGAAGTTCCACGTGTTGTCCGTGCCCATCTTGAACGACTGTGTTTCGCCTCCCATTTCCATGCTTACGGTCTGCAGCGCAAGCGCACGCTGGTATGCACCTGTGAAGTCGATTTGCGGCAGCAGTGACGCCCGTGTTTCCTTCTTTGCCAGGTCGAGCCTCGTGATTTCCATGTCGGCAATCTTTATTGTCGGGCTTTCCTGTAATGCAATGCGCAGACACTCGCTGCGCGACAGCACAACGGTATTGCCTGTAGTTGTCTGCGGCTTGATGCTGTCTGTTGCGACGGCCGTGTCTGCTATCGGGTCTTCCGTAACCACTGCGGGACGCGGCTCCTGTGCTGTGGCGACAGCAGCTGCCAGCATACATAGCGCGGAGGGGATGTATCGTGCGAGGTAATTCATATATCTCTGTTTGTCAGTGCATTTTCTGGTTATTTGGTCGGTTGCCGTCTGGATTGAGGAGTTTCGTGGTCAGCTCGTCAAGGATTTGCATACCTTTTGGTGTGGCGATGCTGCGCAGGAAGCCGATGGTGATGCTTTCGTAAGCTTGTGCCAATGTCACATCCGGCGGAAACACATCGTGCATACAGGCCAACGACTCATATTGCAGCACAATGAGCCGCAGCGTGACCGGGTAGTTAACGTCAGTGCGGAACACCCCCTGCTCCACGCCTCGCTTAGTCTGCTCCGAGATGCACTCGATAGTCTCCTTGTTGCGGCTCTCCATGTTGCGGCGCAGTGAGGCGAGGTTGCGCAGGTCGCGGAAGAACTCCGGGCATACGGACTGCATCAGGCGCATTTCGTCAAAGGCGTGCAGCACCATTGCCTCCATGATGTTGTTCGACGTGCGGAAACGCTTGTCGGCATTGGCACGCAGCCGCTCTTGCATATTCTCGGTCACGCGGATGAGCATCTCCTCCTTGCTCCCGAATATCTCGTACAGCGTCCTTTTGGACATGCCGAGCTGTGCAGCCACCAGATCCATGGTGCAGCCCTTTATGCCCCGTTTAGTGAGGATGCCCTCTATGCGCCGGTACAGGCGCAGCCGCTCTTCCGGGATGTTGCCTCCGTTTCCTGTCTTCTCCTCTTTCATATTATAGGCGGCGCAAAGTTAGAATATAAAACTGACAGAGCAAAAAAGTTTTGCCCTGTCAGCGTGTATTGTTGCCGGAACAGCCATTTTGGCTATAAAATCTGTCTTTTGGGCGAATGAGCTTCAGGTGTCAGCGTATGACGACGGATGTGCCGGCATCGGTGTGGTCGGCATTGAGGGTGACGGTGCGTGTCCGTGAGTCGTATTTCCAGCTCTCTGCCGCTGTGCCGTTTATTGTCACGCTGCGCGGCTTGCGGGCTATGCCAGTCACCTCGAGCGTCAGGTGAAGAGTCTGCGGCATGGATTCGTACCCCTTCCCCTCGTTGGAAATGCTGACGCGGGTCTCGCCGCCGGCTTGCTGCCCGGTGAATTTGACGAGGCGGTACGCGCCGTCCCTCAGCGAAGAGGGGGAGGTGCGGTCATCGTCATACAGCGTGTACGAGGTTTCCTCATTTGCAGGGAAATAGCGCACGGTCAGGTATGCCGGGTCGTACTGCTCCGTATGTTCGATAGCCCGTGTATATTGCGGTATGAACGCGCCCCGGCGCACGAACAGCGGCATCTGCGACAGCGGCGCAGAGACGGTTGCGGTCGTGCCTCTCTGGTAGCGGCGCAGCGGGTTGTTCCAGTCCACCCATTCGCCGTCCGGGAACGTTACGCGACGCGAGCGCGTGCCTTTGCGCATGACCGGAGCGACAAGCACTTCGTCGCCCCACAGGTATTCGTCGTCAATGCCGGCATGGCTTGCCTCCCCCGTGGTGAAGTCGAGCGGACGTGCCAGAGGATAGCCCATGGCAGCGTTTTCGTATGCCAGCGTATAGTTGTAGGGCAGCCACTCATAGCGCATCTTGATGAAGCGGCGGCAGATGTCCTCATACTGCGGATAGTTGTACGGCTCTGGTTTCAGCTGTGCATGGGTGCGCAGCGTGGGTGTGAACGCTCCCATCTGAAGCCAGCGTACATAAAGCTCCGCATCTGTCGGGTGAGCCGGGTCAACGGCAAACCCGCCGATGTCGCTGCTCATATACCCGAGGCCCGACAGCCCCGCGCCGAGCATTATCTTCACTTGCGGCGCAAAGCCGCCCCACGAGCGCGACACGTCTGTAGACCAGGGGAACACGTCATACCGCTGCAGCCCGGTCGTGCCGCCGCGCATCAGCGTCATTATGCGGCGGTCGGGATACTGTTCGCGCATCATCTCGTAGACGGTGCGGCTCCACTCGTTGCCGTATACGTTGTGGTACTGCTCGGTGGTCATGCCGTTGTGGTGCACTATCCCCGAGGGGTGTACCTCCGGCTCGCCCAGGTCGCCCCACCAGCCCTCCACGCCGTCGGCGGTGAGCGAGGCGTAACGCGCAGCGAGCCATTGCCGCGTAGCAGGGTTGCTGATGTCGAGCATCCCGGCTTCGCCCACCCAGGTGGTCACGTCCGCCGTCCTGCCCTGTGCGTCGGATGTGAGCATCCCTGCTGCCCGCAGAGTGTTGTAATTGTCCAGCGCGCCGATTTTGTTGATGTACGGCTGTGAGATTATGACGGTCTTGACCCCCAGTCTGCGCAGCGAGTCGAGCATCTCGCGGTGGTCGGGAAACTGTGCGGCGTTCCACTCGAAGCGTCCCATGTCCGTCTCCTTGCCGTACCAGTACAGGTCGAGGACAATGCCGTCCACCGGGTAGCCGTGGCGGCGCAGTGTGTCAACCGCGCCGAGCGTCTCCTGACGGTTGTGGTATCCGTAGCGCGAAGTGATGTAGCCCAGCGACCAGAACGGCGGCATGTCTTGCCGTCCGGTGAGGGCTGTAAACCGCGAGGTAGTGCCGGCGAGAGTGCCGTGGCCGTTGATGAAATAGTATGACAGCAGCGACGGAGGGTTGTCCGAGGTGTAGCGTATCGTGTCGCCCAGTATGAGCGTCGCCTGGTTGTGGTCGTCCACGAGTATGCCGTAGCCCGCGTCTGACGCGAAATAGGGCATTGTGATGTTCATCTGTGATATGCGCGGGTCAGTGCCGGTATAGCCGTAGTTCTGCCGGTTGTACATCACCAGCGTGTCGCCGCGCAGGTCGAGCGAGTGTCCGCGTTCCCCCGCGCCGAAGAAGCGTTGCCCCGCCGGTGCTGCCAGCGAGATAACCTTGCTGTCGCGGCGGTTGTCAAGACCTCTGGCTTCAGAGATGAGCAGCCGCCCCGTGCTGTCGAGGAATGTGGCAAGCCCTGTGTGACGGTCAATGCTGACAGTTGTCGAGGGCGAAGCGATTACCACACTTGAGGGCGATGCCGACACATTGACATTGCTTCGCTGCGGCGTCAGCACCACTGCCTGTGAGGGGAGGTAGCGGTAACCGTCCATGGTGTCGGGAATTACCGTGATGCGGAATATATCGTCTGTTATCGGTGTGACGCGCAGTGTGCCACGGTCGGTGGCTACTGAAATTGACGCGCCGTCAGAGGCGATTGCGCCGCGCTGTTGCGGTGCGGTGGCTGCTATTGCGATTGCCGGCAGTACTGCCGCTGCCAGCAGAGAGTAACGTGATTTCATCTTGTACGGAAGTTTCGGGTGAGAGATTAGGTATATAAAAGCACGACGAACCGTGCACCACTATCTGAAAAATCATAGATCATTAATGTTGTGAAATGGGTGCACGGCGCGTCTCTTTGCTTTTGGCCGACGGCAGGCCTTGGGGGCGGGTCAGTCCACCTCCAGGTCGCAATCGACTATGGTGTGCCAGGGCAGACCGTTCTGCGCCAGCGTCTCAAGGAACGGATCGGGGTCGAACTCCTCGACGTTTCGCACGCCAGGCATAACCCACTTGCCGGTCAGGAACATCATTGCGCCTACCATTGCCGGTACGCCCGTTGTGTAGCTGACTGCCTGTGCGCCGGTCTCGCGGTATGCCTCCTGATGCGAACAGTTGTTGTATATATAATATGTGGTCGGCTTCCCCTCCTTGTTCAGACCGCTGATACGGCAGCCTATCGAGGTCTCGCCAGTATAGTTCTCGCCGAGAGTGCCCGGGTCGGGGAGGACAGCTTTCAGGAACTGTATGGGAACAATCTCCTGGCCGTTGTACATTACCGGGTCGATGCGTGCCATGCCGATGTCCTGGATACAGCGCAGGTGTGTCAGGTATTCCTGGCCGAAAGTCATCCAGAAGCGGGCGCGGCGTATAGAGGGGAAGTTCAGCACCAGCGACTCCAGCTCCTCATGGTAGAGCAGGTACGACTCCCGCTCGCCGATGCCAGGGTATGTCAGCGGACGGTGTATCTCGAGATTCTCGGTCTCGACCCACTTGCCGTCCTGCCAGTACTTGCCCTTCTGCGTGATTTCGCGTATGTTGATTTCCGGGTTGAAGTTCGTCGCGAAAGCCTTGCCGTGGTTGCCCGCATTGCAGTCTACGATGTCAAGGTACGTCATCTCCGAGAAATGGTGCTTCGCGGCGTAAGCCGTGAAGATGGCGGAAACGCCCGGGTCGAAGCCGCAGCCAAGTATGGCAGTCAGTCCGGCCTTCTCGAAGCGGTCGCGGTATGCCCACTGCCAGCTGTACTCGAAATGGGCTTCATCCTTCGGCTCATAGTTGGCTGTGTCGAGGTAGTTCACACCGGCCTGGAGGCATGCCTCCATTATAGTCAAGTCCTGATAGGGGAGAGCCACATTGATGCAGATGTCAGGGCGGTGGCGGCGGAACAGCTCCACCAGCTCCTCCACGTTGTCGGCATCCACGCGGTCAGTGGTGATGTTGGATGCGCCAATCTTGCGGGCCAGAGCGTCACACTTCTCCTTGGTGCGCGAGGCAATCACGATGTCGGTGAACACCTCCGGGTGCTGGGCGCACTTGTGAGCCACCACGGTACCCACGCCGCCGGCTCCTATGATAAGAACTTTTCCCATTGTTATCGGTATGTGATGATAAAAACAGAGCCTGAAAGCAAACTCGCTGCAAAATTACTAATAATATTTCGGATAAGCCCATTTGCCTGCCCGAAATCGGCAAAAAAATCGTCTCAGCCCCTCTCAAACGCCCGTCACAGACAAGCCGGGCTCTGCCATCTCCTTGCAAAAAAACTTGCACACCTCACACGAAAATACTACTTTTGCACCTGACAAGTTCCGAAAAGTGTCAATTCCGGCACAAATCCGTACTTGTTTGTGCCAACCAATGAAGATAGAACGCGACATAATCAAGCGATTCCGCGAATGGAAAACTGCGGATAACCGCAAGCCTCTCCTGCTGAAAGGGGCGCGGCAGATAGGTAAAACCTGGGCAATGGATGAGTTCGGGAGAGAATGTTTCGAGCATACGGCGAAGTTCGATTTCGACCGTCTGCCGGAACTTCGCTCCGTATTTACGGCTTCCAAGGATCCTGCACGCATCATACGCGAACTGTCGCTGTACAGCGATGTGCCGCTTCAGGAAGGTCGCACGCTTCTCATTTTCGATGAAATACAAGAGTGTGAGGAGGCTCTTAATGCCCTGAAGTATTTCTGTGAGGACGCACCCGGATGGCACGTCATTGCTGCCGGCTCGCTGCTTGGTGTCGCCGTCAAGAGGAGGAGGATGACTGTCCCTGTGGGCAAGGTGCAGGTGATGAGAATGTATCCCATTTCATTCCGCGAGTTCCTGCGCAGCAGCGACCCCGCGACGTGCCAATACGTTGATGAAATCAGCGAGCCGGCACATCTGCCTGAAATAATCCTCAACAAGCTGAAGACGGAATACCGCCGTTATATGGTTTGCGGAGGCATGCCTGAGGCTGCGGCCGCCATGCTTGGCAACAAGGGCATGCAGGAGGTGGACAGCATATTACAGGGGATACTAGATATGTATGAACTCGATTTCGCCAAGTATGCCGAGCCGCGCGATATACCGCGCATACGCGCCGTCTGGCACTCGCTGCCGTCACAGCTTGCCAAGGAGAATCGCAAGTTCATATACCGGCTTATCCGCAAGGGCGCACGCAGCCGTGACTACGAGGACGCGCTGCTGTGGCTTGAAGATGCGGGCATGGTGTATCGCGTCAACGCTATTACGAAGCCCGGAATGCCGCTGTCGGCATACGAAGAGCCTGACGTGTTCAAGGTATATGCAGGAGATTGTGGGCTGTTGCGACGGCTTGCAGGGCTGCCTGCTGTTGTGGTCACGGATTCTGCCGCAAACTATACCGAGTTCAAGGGGGCAATGGCGGAAAATACTGTATTGCAGAGCCTTGTGCCACTATGCGGCGAGATGCCGCGCTACTGGTCGTCAGAAGGCAAGGCGGAGGTGGAATATGTTCTGCAGTTAGGCAGTGACATAATCCCCGTCGAGGTCAAGGCAGAGAATTGTGTGAGCGGACGCAGCATAACGGTCTACAACGACAAATATCACCCGCGCCGCCGTGTGAGGTACTCGATGCTCAACCTGCAGGAAAACTGCGGGATGCTAGCGTGTCCCTCCCCTCTCGCAGAGTGGTCGCTGCGCTGGCTGAGCGAATAAGTCGTCCGCACATCTCTCCCTAAGAGAAGCTTTGCATTCTGATATGGTTCGTCAGAGAACTCGGAGAACTCCGAGGTGCTGTCATACTGCGGACAGTGGAGGCGGTCAGCGGCCTTCGAGGGCGTCGATGGGGTTGAGGTAGAACATCTTCTTCCAGCCTTGGCGTGCCTCGGAATCGTATCTCCAGAAGTAGGGGATGGGCGTTGCCAGTCCGTAGTGGAGGTGCGAGGGGGTGTTGGCTGCGTTGCCGGTGTTGCCGACGGTGCCGATCTGGGTGTTGTGGCCTACTATCGCGCCTGTCGTTGTGGTCACGGAGTCGAGGTGGGCATAGTAGTGTATGCGCCATTTCGGACCGAGTATGCCTACTACTTTGCCGCCTTTGCCGGGCATGCTGCCGGCGTACAGCACAAGCCCTGGGGTGGCTGCATATATGGGCGTGCCTTTCGGGGCGAAGATGTCTACGCCCTTGTGTGTCACTGACGTTCCCCACGGATAGTACCAGAATGACTGTGGGTGATATGAGTTTTTTGTCGCACCTTCCACGGGCATCCTCATGTTTTGGGGCAGGAGGAAGCCTATCAGGATTATCGCCCCGATGACGAGCAGGGCTATTCTACATCTCTTTCTGCGCTTTCGCTTGTCCTTGGGTCTTTTCTTTCCGGGTTTCCCGGGCTTTTCAGGTTGTTGGCTGTTGTCGTTGTTCAGTTCGTCCATGTTTGGCGTGATGTTTTGGTTGTATGTGCAAAAGTAGTGAAATCTTCGCCACGCGCCAAGTGTCTGTCCCGAAAAATGCAGGGTGAGAAATAAGTCTACAATATTAAAATAGGGTGCGCCGGAAGTGCGGCACACCCTGTATGTTGTCTTTGTGCTGACGGCTTATGGCCGTCAGACACGGTTCTGGACGTTGCGTTGTGATTACTCGAACTCGATGAGAGCCTGGTCTGTTCCGATCACGTCGTCTTCTTCCACGAGGATGCGTTTTACCACACCTGCGATGTCAGACTTGAGGTCGTTCTCCATCTTCATTGCCTCGTATACGAGCACTGTGTCACCAGCGTTGATCTTGTCGCCGACCTTGACGCACACTTCGAGCACCTTGCCGCCCATGGGAGCGCGGAGCACTTCGCCAGTGAACTCTTCCTCTGCAGCTTCTTCCTCAGCGGGAGCAGCAGCGGCGGCAGCACCTGTTGCGGTAGCGTTCACCTGCACGTTGTGCTTGTTCTTGAGGTATGTTGCGGTCACTGACTGGAGCAGCTCGAGGAGCATGTGGTCAGGCTCGCCGGCACCGAGTTTCAGGCCGCCGAATTTGTCGATGAGGGCACCTGTCACCTTGAGGTCGATGTTCACGTCGCCGCAAGCGCAAGATGCAGTGTTGTTCTTTGCTTCGTATTCCATTTTGCGTAGTTTTTTGAGGTATGTTGCGGCTACTTTGGGGAGGAGCTCCAGCAGGAGGTATTCCTCGTCGTTGGCTGCGAGCTTCACGCCGCCGAATTTCTCGAGCTCGGGGTTTTCGGGTTTCTTGTATGAGTTGACGTCATACTCGTATTCCTTGGCGTCGCCTGTGATGAGTTCACGGAACTTGGGGTCAACGGGTACGGGAGTCTCGCCGTACTGGCCTTTCACGAGGTCAACGAACTGGTTGTTCTTGTTGGTGTAGTCTTCAACACCTTTGCGGCGGTCGAGAGCGAGAGCCACGGCCTGTGAGCCTACGATCTGTGAAGTCGGTGTCACGAGGGGCACGAGGCCAGCGTCGCGGCGAACCTTCGGAATGAGGGCCATAGCCTCTTCCAGCACGTCCTCTGCGTTGAGGGCGCGGAGGTTGGCAACCATGTTGGAGTACATGCCGCCGGGCACCTCTGCGTTCTTGACGATCTCGTTGGGCTTGGGCAGACCGAAGTAAGCCTCGATCTTGTGGCAAGCGTCGAGCAGGTCTGCCTCGCGGTTCTCCTTGGCAGCCTCGATTGCGCGGTCGAATTCAGCCTCGATGTCAGCGGGCATAGCTGCGAGAGCCTCGTCGAAGTCCTTGGGCCAGTTGTCCTTGTTGAGGTCGAACTCAGCGAGAGCCTTGCGGGCATCCTTGAGCTCGTGGCGTATCTTGGCAACAGCGTCCATGTTTGCCTCAACTTCTACGCCGAGTTTCTGGCAGAAGATGTTGATAAGCTCGATAGAGGGAGCTGCAGAGCCGCCGCCGAACCACCAGATGTTGGTGTCAACGATGTCAACGCCACGGATGATAGCTGTCAGCACTGAAGCCAGGCCGTAGCCGGGAGTACAGTGTGTGTGGAAGTCAACGGGCACTGTGAGGGCTTCTTTCAGCTTCGGCATCAGGGTGTAGATGCGAGAGGGGCTTACGAGGCCGGCCATGTCCTTGAGTGTGATCATCTTTGCGCCGAGGCGTTCCATCTCTTTGGCCTTCTCAACGAAGTATTCGTCAGTGAAGATTTTCTCGTTTTCGGGAGTGCCTTTGGGGTCAACGGTGTAGCAGACGGCAGCGTCAGCGATGCCGCCGAGTTCGTTGATGAGGCGGATAGACTCTTTTATGTTGTTGATGTCGTTGAGGGCATCAAATATACGCATCACATTCAGACCGTTCTTGATAGCCTCTTTGTAGAAGCCTTCGAGTACCTGTCCGGGGTAGGGGACATATCCGAAGAGGTTTCTGCCGCGAGAGAGGGCAGAAAGCAGCGAGATGCCTTTCATCTCCTTTGAGCAGGAGCGGAGACGGTCCCAGGGGCTTTCGTCGAGGTAACGCATTACAGAGTCGGGTACTGCACCGCCCCATACTTCCATGATGTAGAAGCGAGCGTCGCGGTAGAGCGGCAGCAGGCGGTCGATGTTCTCCTGTTTCAGACGGGTAGCAAAGAGTGACTGCTGACCGTCGCGGAGAGTTAAGTCTCTGATTTGAAGTTTGTTAGTCATGAATTTATGTGATTTAAGTTTTTTGTTGGTTTTTCTGCTTCAAAATTAGGCATTTATTCCGAGATGAAGAAAGGAAACTGCGGAAAATTTACGGCTCATTCGTATGGTTTTGCCATGTCAGTCGAATACTCCCTCAAGCTCCTCCGCGTCCTCCGGCACTTCGTCGTTTGATGCCGGTTCTGAGGACTGGAAGATTTCGCCCCACGAGCCTCCGCAGGGGACGTAGCCCTCCGGGAACTCGAACTTGATGTCCTGGCGGTACGGCAGCGACCTGTCGGCAAACAGCTTCTGCATGAAGATGCCGAATATCGGCAGCGCAGAGCGTGCGCCCTGGCCGATGCTGCTGTTGTTGAAGTGGATATACCGCTCTTCGCCTCCTACCCACACGCCGACGACTATCTGCGGCGTGTAGCCCATGTACCAGGCATCGGAGTTGTTGTTGGTCGTGCCGGTCTTGCCGCCCATCTCCGCAGAGAGGTTGTATGCCGAGCGCAGCGCTCTGGCAGTTCCGTTGTTGACCACATTCATCATCATCATCACCATGTCGTCGCACGCATCAGACGAAGTCACCTCCGTGCGGTGCGCGTTGGCGGAATATATCACGTTGCCCTGGTTGTCCTCTATGCGGCTTACGTATACCGGGTTTACGCGGATGCCGTGGTTGGCGAAAGTGGAGTATGCGCTGACCATTTCCGAAACAGGTGCGTCATACGAGCCGAGTGATATGGTGATATTGCTCTCGATGTAGCTTGTGATGCCGAACATGCGCAGCTTGTCGATGAACGGCGGCACGCCGAGTTCGTTGAGCAAGTTGGCAGACACGCCGTTGTTTGACGAGGTAAGAGCCTGTTGCAGTGTCATTGAGCCGGCTCGGCTACCGCGAGGTGTCCAGCCTCCGATGCTTGCGAAAGAGCTGACCGACGAACACGGGTCTTTCCCCTGCTCCATGGCGAGGGTATAGAGGAACGGTTTGGAGGTAGAGCCTATTTGCCGCTTGCCCCGTGATGCCATGTCGTACTGGAAGAAGTTGAAGTCCGGGCCGCCGACGTATGCCTTGACATAGCCCGTCACCGGGTCCATGGCAATCATGCCTGTGCGGAGTATCGACTTCATGTACATCAGCGAGTCTCGCGGCGACATGGTGACAGTCTTCGTGCCCGGCTCATAGCGTCCGTTCTTCTTGACCCATGCGAACACCTCCATGGGGTATGCGGTGTTGAAAGCCTTCTTGATTTCAGCCTCTGAAGCCCCTGCCTCTTTCATCGAGCGGTAGCGGGCAGTCTGCTTTATGGCTTTGTCGATGATGCCTTGCAGCGTCGAGCCTGATATTTCGCCGTTGTTGGTGGAGTACGGCCCGTATTTCGAGCCGCGCTTCTCGGCGGTGAACGCCGGCTGCAACGTGCCGCCGAGGTGCTGGTATACAGCCTCTTCGGCATATTTTTGCATCTTGAGGTCGATAGTAGTGTATATGCGCAGGCCGTCCTGGTACAGGTTGTAGTACGAGCCGTCTGGCTTCGGGTTCTTCTCGATCCAGCCGCAGAGCGGGTTTTCCTCCCATTGCACAGAGTCCGTGCGGTATGCGCTGAGCGCGATGGTGTATGCTGTCGAGCTGCCGTAGTCGCTTCGGTTGGGTCGCTTCGGCTTGGTGGCGGTCATCAGGCGGCGTATCTCCTCGCGCAGGTAGGGGGCTTCCCCCTCCTTGTGGTCCACACGGTGGTAGTCCAGTCCCAATGGCAGCTGCTTGATGCTGTCGGCTTCTGCGGCGGGGAGCTTGCCAGCCTTTACCATCTGGTCTATGACAACGTTGCGGCGGTTGCGCACACGGTCTTCATATCGCAGCGGGTTGTAGTAGCTCGGGTTCTTGAGCATGCCGACCAGCATGGCTGCCTCCTCGACGTTGAGGTCGCCCGGCTCTTTGCCGAAATACACGTTGGCGGCAGTCTTGATGCCGACCGCGTTGTTGAGGAAGTCAAACCGGTTCAGGTACATGTTGATGATTTCCTCCTTGGTGTAGAACCGCTCGAGCTTTATGGCGATCATCCACTCTATAGGCTTCTGCAGCGCACGCTTGAAAATGTTGGTCGAAGGCTGCGAATACAGCTGCTTAGCAAGCTGCTGGGTTATTGTAGAGCCTCCGCCCGACGACTTGTCGCGCATCAGTATGGTCTTGATGATAGAGCGGGCGAGTGAACGGAAGTCTATGCCGGAATGGCTTTCGAAGCGCACGTCTTCTGTTGCTATCAGCGCGTCGATGACATGTGGCGACACGTCCTTGTAGTCGCTGTATGTGCGGTTGCCCGCGCCCTGGAAATAACGCCCCATCTCCGTAGTGCCGTCGCCGGCGTATATCACCGAGGCAAGTTTGTCATGCGGGTCTTCGAGTTCCTCGATAGGGGGCATATAGCCTATCACGCCGTTGTAGATGAGCAGCAGCAGGGTGGCGATTATGAACCCCATGCCGAGAAACGAGATCCACATCCAGCGTATGATGCTCTGTTTGGTGGTGCGTTTCTTTTCCTTACGGGTGTTCTCGCCGTTCTCGCCGCGTTCCCGGGAAGAGGGTTTTATGTTGAAAATCTTCATTAAGTCCAAAGTGTGTGCCCCAGGCGTGAGCCTTTGGCAGTGAAACAAAAATGCGGACGTTTCAATAGGCCTTCTACAGGGATATTATGCACTGCAAATTAGGCATATAGTGCGTCAACTGCAAAATTAGAAAAAATATCGCAGACAGCACGCACTGCCCGCGATATTTTTTCCATTGGCGGGCGCGGAAACGGCTGCTTCCGCGCCGGTGGGTGTCATTGAGACTTACTTCACGATTACTTTGGTTGTCTTGCCGTTGTATCTTACTACATACACACCTGCGGGGAGGTTGTCGCTGCCGGTCTGTATGCCGGAGAGGTTGAAGATTTCCGCGCCGGCGGGAGCTTCGATAGAGCCTATGCCTCCGCGAACTGTGATGCCGTCAGCCTCGATGCCCTCAACGCCGTCTGTGGAGTCTACCATGACGCTGGGCAGGTCGCCTGTCCATTTTGCAGTTACGGTGTTGTTCTCGGGGGTTGTGAAATTGATGTCGATGGTGTATTCGCCTTCGGTTGCAGCCTTGGATATTGTTATTGTGCCGCCAGTTGCGAGACCGGTCAGCGCAGGTGCAGAGAGGTCACTTTCGTCATAGACTGACAGGTAAGTGCCCACGGAGAGCCACAGGCTGCCGAACAGCTGGTACCAAGTGCCCTGCATGTAGCAGCCGGGCTTCGGGCCGTACTGCATCACGTCGTACGCTGTATATGTCTGGCATATTTCGTCGAAGTCGATGTGTTCTGTGGCGTTTGTGAAGAACTGAAGCCCGATGAGGTCACCGCCGCCGGTGATGAACCCGTCACCGTCCAGAGGCACATTGTACATTGCAATGTTGTATGAGCCGCCGCCCTCATAGCGTCCTGAAATGCCTGTTACATTGACATTGCGGTCGCCGCCGAGCGGAGTGTATGCGTAGTAGTCCACATAAGGCACCTCGCCTGTGAACGACGCTTTGCAGGTGACTGTCTCTGTGTCGTCTTCACCTGCGGCGCAGTTGTCCCAAACTGCATTTATGGTGTACTGACCATTGCCGGCATCAGATATTTCCACATAGCCGCCTCCGGGAGTCCATGAATATGCCACAAGCCCGCTTGAAGGGTCGTCAGGGTTGGGGAATACGTCGAGGAAGTCAGATGAAGCTGCGTCAACGTAGCCGCTTACCACGTCACCTGATGTGCTTATAGGGAATTTGCCTGTGGGCAGCACCGGCGCGTTGTCGTCAGCCGGCGGCTCTGCCATGATGAATATGCGGGCCATCTGTCCCTCGTGTGTCGGCAGTGTCTTGTTGAGGCCGGCACTTGAAAGCATCAGCCAGTAGCTTCCTACGCCGCTTGAGAATGTGCCGGCGGGACAGAAGTTGGCTTCGGTGGCGGTGAACTCGGTGGTGGGGTTCTCTGCGGAACGCATGGGCGATTTGAGCGGGCTGCTCACGGTCTCGACACGCCCTTTGGTGATGCGTGTCTTAGAGGACAGGGCCTGCGGCGTTGCACTTGTCGCTGTGAGCGAGCATACGCATAATGCCGCGAACAGTGTAGGTAGATATTTTTTCATGTGTTTTGGTTGTAGAAGCCGTTTGGGTGATTTGAGGAGATGCGGGTGAGCTGGCTTCTGTTTGGCTTTCCCGCAACTCCGTGAAATGTTTATGCCGCAAAGTTATCGGGAGGGAGCTTTTGCGGCAAGTTTTAATGGGGTACATTGGGGGTACAGATGCTGATAATGTGTAGTTTCTGCGATTTTTTGTAACTTTACGGCGTGAAATGCCTTTGGACGATATTTATAGCCATGGTATTGTCGGCGTGTGTGAAACAGCCTGTGGCTCACTCGCTGTTCCGCTGGCGGTCGCTGTCTGCGGCATCAGATACGCTCATTGTGCATCTTGAGCGAGGGGTGATACAAGTGTCGCCGGATTCGGTTTTCGCGCTGACGCTCGACTCTCTGAAACATGAAATCGCCCGTAGCCCTGCGCCGTCCCAGCTTGAGGCAAGGTGCTGCTATTGGTCGGCTGTGTTGGCGACACGCCGTCATGCAGAAGGCGACACTGTGCGCCGCTTAACCGTCAGAGCAATAGAGCTGTGTGACTCTGCGGCGTACCCATACGACATGGCCCGCTTCCGTCATCTTGAGGCACTGATGCTTTTCCGCGACAACTCTTTCCGTCAGCATGAGGTGTTCCGTGACTGTTATGACTATTTCGCCGAGCAGAAAGACGGCTTCATGACCGCATGGCTGGCGTTGGACTTGGGCAAGCTGTATCTTGACATAGGCGACCTGAAACGTGCGAACCTGTATTACTCGTTGGCAGACAGCCTTTTGGAGTGTAACAGAATTGATGACTGGCATATAAAAACCTCTCTCAACAACGCCAACGTCTTGCATCTGCTCGGAAATAATGAAGCTGCCCTTGCCAAACTCGACTCGTTGCTGGTCAATCCTGTGGCGCAGCGTGACACAAGTTTTTATGCCGAAGTCCTTATAGACAAGTACATGATTTCTGGTGACAAATCATCGCTTGACGCTGCAAATGCGCTGATGAGGGTTAATCTGCCCCCTTCGGTAAGGAGGACGCTGGATCTGGCAATGGCCAACAGATTCTATTCCGAAGGGCGCATTGCAGAGGCAGTGCCTCATCTTGACCGGTTGCTGTCGTTGCCGCGTGAGGGGCTGCCGGCAGATGAGCTTTGCGACATTTTCGGGATTGCCGCCAGAGTGTATGACGCTATGGGGATGGCTGACTCTGCAAATGTATATTACCGCCAGATTGCAGTGCTTCAGGACTCTATGCTGTCGCGCAACGAGTCCCTGAACATTCTGAACAGCGAGGTGCGCGAGGAAATAGCGAAGAATGACGAGAAGCGTGAGAACGAGTTGAAGCAGGAGCGGCTGCGGACATGGCTGGTAGTGCTGGCATTGCTGCTCGTTGCCGGGACAGCGTTGTTCTACCTGTACCGTCGTATGCAGTCGCACCGGCTCGCCACGCTGCGTACAAACCTCGAGCTGGAGCGAGAGCGTCGCAAGGTGGTGTCGTCGGCGCTGGCTATGACGGAAAAGGACAATGTGCTTGAAGCTGTGTTGTCCGACATTTCAGAGATGAAAAAAGGCGGCGAAATCGGCGAGGCGCAAATACGGCAGCTGGAGCAGAATGTGAAGATGCACCTGATAGGGCGGCAGGACTGGGAGGATTTCAAGGTGCTGTTTGAGAAGGTGCACCCGGGGTTCTCGTCGCTGCTGAAGGCGACATATCCGGCAGTGACAGAGGGTGACATCCGCCTGTCGATATACCTGAAGGCGGGCATGAATACCAAGCAGATAGCTCGGATGCTCCAGCTTCAGCCCGATTCTGTCAAGAAGAACCGGCAGCGGCTGCGCCGCCACCTCGGGCTGACGGCCGACCAGTCGCTCGAGGACTTGCTGCGCAGCCTCGGCTGACCTGTCTCCGAGTGTCCGAAAATCGGAGTTGTCAGAGATCTCGGAGTACTCTGAGTTCTCGGAGGCTCTGATGTGGGCAATTTGTCCTAAAATTTAGGACACAAATCGCCTTTTCTGTCCTAAATTTGGGGACAGGGCGGGTGGAAAATGGTGCGGGCTACAGATTTTCGACAAATTTGGGGTGTAAATTCGCGGTGTACTACTCATTATAGGTATGGTTGCAAGATTGTTTTGGGTCGTGATGACTTTTGCCGTGGCTGTGTCGGCTGCGGCGCAGGAGACTGCTGCAGGCTATGTCGCGTGTGACAGTATAGTGCCGGTGGATACAGTCGGGGTCGTCCCGAAAATGCCGTCGGCGCATGCCGACAATCCGTACAAGGTGAAGCCGTGGGCTGTGGTGATACCAACGGCACTGGTGGGTGTCGGCATCATCGGGCTGGAAAGCGACTGGATGAAGTCGCAGAACCATGAGATACGCGACGAGCTTCAGGAGAACATTGACCGCAAGCTGACTATCGACGACTTTTCGCAGTATGCGCCGATGGCGGTGTCATACGTGTTGCCGCTTTTTGGTGTCCGTGCCAAGCATAACTTTGTGGAGCGCACGGTGATACTCGGCACTGCATACGCACTGATGGGGCTGACCGTCAATACGCTGAAGGTGACGACTCGTGTGCAGCGGCCAGACGGAAGCAGCTTCAATTCGTTCCCGTCGGGACATACGGCAACGGCGTTCATGGGTGCGGAGATATTGCGCCGCGAGTACTGGGACGTGTCGCCGTGGATTGGTGTCGCCGGGTATGTCGTCGCTGCCGGCACGGGATTTTTCCGTATGTACAATAACCGGCATTGGCTGACCGACGTGATTGCCGGGGCTGGCTTGGGCATCTTGTGTGCCGAGGCTGCTTATTGGCTCTATCCGGTCATCAGCAAGACCTTCTTTCCGAAGCTGTACGAAAAGAATGTGTACCTGTCGCCGAGCGTGTCGCCGCGTCAGGTCGGGCTGGCGTGCAGCTTCACGTTTTGAGCCGCGTCAGTATTTGTCTGCGATTGCGTGGATTGTGGCTGCGGCATCCGGGTCGGCGGTGACGGCGTATATGAACTGTGCATCGTCGTCGATCAGGTGTCGTCGCGAGCGTTTGAGTCCGTCTATCCATATAATTTCGCCGTCGGCATCTGTCAGTGCCACTGTGCGGCGTTTCTGCTCCTGTGTGAGTTTCGCGTCTTTCATTATGTCGCTGGCTGCTGAGGTGCCGCGCATGCCGAGCGGGGCGATGCGGTCGCCAGGGCGGACGAAGCGCAGGGTGTAATGGCTGCTGCCCTGGGGAAGGAAGCACGCCGTGGGTCGGCGCATCGAGCGCATGAGAGACTGGACCTCGGGAATGTTGCGTAGACGAAACCACCGGTATTCGGGCATGTCCGCGTCTTCATTCGCCGGCACAATGTGCAGCCCGTCGCGTTCGCTGCAGATGTCGGCATGACGCAGATGCCACACTCGCCCCGGCAGGGGATTGCGTGACAAGGCGGTCATCTCCTCGATTTGGCTTGCGTTTGCGCCGGGAGGCGCGGCGAACCGCTGTATTGCGGTCATAGCGTCGCCGCACTCTCGTATTTCCTCCCATGTCAGCACATTGTCGCTCTTAGGGCGGACGGCACGGGCTATGACGGCAGCCTCGCCGCGCAGGTTGCGCTGTGTGGCTGCGATGCTTCGCCGTGCGTTTGGAAACCGCTTTTCGAGCAGTGGCAGCACGCGGTTGCGTATGAAGTTGCGGCGGTAGTCGTCTGTGAGGTTGGTAGTGTCGGTCACGAAGTCTTGCCCGATTTCGTGCAGGTAGTCCTCGATGTCGCGTCGTGACAGCGACAGCAGGGGGCGGATTATCTCGCCCGTGTCGGGAAGCATGCCTCGCAGCCCCTCGATGCCGGTAGTGCGCATCAGGTTGAGCATGAGCGTCTCGATGTTGTCGTCGGCGTTGTGTGCCACTGCTATGCGTGCTGCGCCACGGTCGCGCAGCAGCTGTCGGAACAGGTCATAGCGCAAGTCGCGGCACGCCATTTCGACGGACACGCCATGCGTGCGCATGTATGCCGGCACGTCCATGTCGGCTTCGGTAACATCTACGCCGAGGTCTCGGCATAGCGAGATGACAAACCGTCGGTCGCGTGTGCTCTCGTCGCCGCGCAGGTGGAAGTCGCAGGTCACGACATGGACTTTCGTGCCCACGGCTGTCAGGGCGCGGAGCATCGCCGTGCTGTCCGCGCCTCCGCTCACGCCAGCTATGATTTCGCCGCTGATGCCGCTGACGGCATGGCGTACAGCCGTTTCAAACTCCGTGCGTGTCATCGCAGGTAGACGGGAATGACGCAGGTGATGCGTCCACATTCGAGTATTTCGTCCTTGCGCATACGGAACTCCGGGTATTCCTCGCGGTTGTACGAAGAGCAGCGCACGAACTCCGCATCGGTGTCCTGCAGCAGTTTTTTTATCATCACGCCGTCAACGGTAGAGACCATGTAGACCTCGCCCCAGCGCATCGACTGCCGCTCGTTTATCTTGCTCACGCCCACGAGCGCGCCAGGGGGTATCGACAGTTCCGGACGTTCCGGGTATGTCATGGAGTAGCCTGTAGCCTGAATGAAGAAGTCCGTTTCGCGGGGTATGCCCGGCAGCCCCACCACTGGGAGGTTTTCCGCTAATGCCGCTTCTGCAAGTCCTCCGGGTCGGCCGCACTCTGCGCGGGTGGTGTCGATGAGTGGAAATGTAGTGAAGTCAGGGCGGCGGTTGTCGCGCATCATTTCCCCTTCGCCGTTCATGAACCATTGCCGGTTGATGTCGGTGTAATGGTCGAGGAAGATGGCGGCGACGCGGCGCGAAATGTCCTTGCCCGGTTTGCGTGATTTGCCCAATGTGCCGACTGCGAGGCTGCACTCTCGTGTTATCTCCGCGTCCGTGAGGTTGCGGAAGCGTGCGTATGCGTCCAGGCGGTCGATAATCCTTTGCGTTGATGAATTGTTCTTGTCCGTCATTTGATGCTCGCTGTTGATTGCATTGCAAAGTTAGGAAATAATCCCCGGTTTTCAAAATCGGGGAAGCGGAAATCAACGGCGGTCAACGGCGTTTCAGAACTCGAAGAGGTCGCGTATCGAGCCTATGTCCTCCTCGTCCTCCTTTTTGTCCTTGCCAGTTGGCTGTTTTCCCTGGATTGTACGGCTCTCCCAGATCTTATTTTGGCGTTCCTCTTCCTCGTTTGTTTCCGGAGGGAATATGCATAATGACTTCCTAGCCTTTTGAGCCAAAAGCTCTTCCTGCGGCGACAATGCGTTGAAGTATCTTTGCCGTGCAGAGAGCGAGGCCATGCGGCGCATCTGCACCTTGCGCCGGGTCTCGGGGTTGAGCGAGTACACTCTTGGGGGGCGGGACGCAACTTCCGGCTCGCGTATTCCGCGCTCCTCGAGAATGTCGGCTTGCATGAGCTTGCGCTGGAAGTTGCGGCGGTCGTATTTCACGCCGTTGATAGCCTCGTATACCTTCTGCAGCTCGGTGACTGTGAACTCCTCGTCGAGGAGGGTGAAGGCAATAGGGCGCATCTTGATGGCTTGGCGCAGGTACTGGCGTGCGGCGATGATAATCTCGCCGTGGTCGAAGGCGAGGGGCGGCAGCCTGTTCTCGTCAAACCACTGTGCGTTGGCAGCGTCGTCGCCTGCGATAAGCTGGTATTCGGATGTGCGCACCAGCGCGATGAAAGCCACTGTCACGACTCTTTCGCGAGGGTCGCGGTTGAGGGTGCTGAATACGTGGAACTGGTCGAGGTAAACGTCAGTAACGCCAGTTTCCTCTTGCAGCTCGCGCATGGCAGCTCGCTCCACGGTCTCGTTTATCCTCATGAAGCCTCCTGGCAGAGCCCACATACCCTTGTATGGTTCGAGGCCGCGTTCTATCAGAAGCAGCTTCAGCGACTCGCCGTCGAAGCCGAACACAACGCAGTCAACGGTCAATGCCGGATGTGGATACTTGTAAGTGTACTGTCCGTTGTCATTCATCCGTTCAGGCTGAACGACAGCATTTTCGTTGTTTGATGTACTGTTCATGATATAGCCTGTTATGCGTTTATGCTGCAAAGTTAATGCAGAAAAGCGAAACTGCCAAATATTTTGCGCGTGATAATGACGCAAAGCACCTGGCAGTTTCAGAGATGCAAGTCGGCCAAGTCAACAAGCCCGTTGACGATGGCATATATCGTAAGACCCGTAGCGGAGTGTATCTCGAGCTTGCGGGCTATGTTGCGGCGGTGTGTCACCACGGTATGCACGGAGAGAAAAAGCTGTTCGGCTATTTCCTTGTTTGTCAGTCCTTTGACCACGAGGGTGACTATTTCTTTCTCGCGGTTGCTCAGTGCTTCCTTGTCGTCATTGTCGGCTGACGGGGCTGCCGACAGCTTCTCGAGGCGGTCGGCGATGCCTTGCATATCGTCGGCAATGGGCAGTGTCGCGTCGTAAAGCGTGCGCGTGGAGTGGGCGAGAGGACCGGACTCGACGGCTATAATTTTCAGCGATTCCGGCGCGGCGTCACGTACTGTCTGCGGGTCGAATACGCCGCCGAAGTTGGGGTTGACGATAAGTATAGGCGAGGGCATTTCGCTGACCATGCGGCGTATGTCGTCTGCGCTCTGCGCCTCGACCACACTGCACCGAGGCTGCTGCAAGGCACGCAGACAATGCACCAGCCCGGCAGCAATGATGGGTGCCGGCTCGGCGACAATGACGCTCAGCATCGGCGGCTGGCGGTTCATTGCCCGACACCCCCTTCCGTAACTTTTTGCTCGAGCAGGCGTATCGCCGGCACGAGTATGTCGTTTTCCACACGGCAATGGCTGTCGAGTTCCTCCTCGCAGCGGTATATGTCGTATAGAGCGGTGTTGAGCAGGTTGGTGGACGCGCTGTCGGGACAGTACTTGATTATGAGGTTCTTGAGCTCGTGCAGCTTGTCGCCCACCTGCTCGTGGTGGTCGCTGTACACGTCGATGCGGTAATCAGCTGGCGCATCGCCGTGGAGCAGCCGGTTGATGTGTGCAAACACGGTGCGTTCCTCATATTCCATGTGCGTGCGTACCTCATGCAGGTATTCGTCGAAGAACTTGATGATTAGGAACGACACGTCAGAGGTGCTGAACTCGATGCCGTCGAGGAGCTTGCGGCGTATCTCCGGGAGGAAATACTGGAGGAAGTATATGTGCGACTGGCGCAGGTACTGCATCAGAGCCTCTACGCTTACGTTGCATATATCGCCGTCGCTTATGGTGCCAGAAAGCACATAGTTGACCACGGCGAGGAATGTGGGGCAGTCCACCTTGTTCTGTCGGCAGACAGTGCTGATGCAGTTGTCTCCGAAACCCACGGCGATGCCGAAGCGGCTCATCACCTGGATAATCTGGTAATGGTCGGCGATGAGATGGCTCATCTTCTCGCCGGCGGTGTACGGGTGTGATGTCTCTCGTGTCATGGGTTGTTGTGTTGTTTCTGTCGGTGAGGCAATGCTGAGAGGGCGGAGACCAACCGCCTCCGCCTCTCTCGGTCTCACCTGCTTCCGGACTCGGTGCAACGCCCTGGTTGCTGTTCAGTCCGGTCACACTTAAATCTAACTCTAAATAACTAATAACTCTAATCGTGAACCGGATGGCAGCCGGATTTCACACTGCAAAGTTACAAGTAGTCTGAAGCCCCTGCAATACCTACATTTAGGTAAAATGCGGCGAGGGGGGTATTTAGTTGTCATTTCTTACGTACGGAGAAGCCGAAGCGGCCTATAAGGTCGCCCACCTCGTGGTAAAAACCGTGCTGGTAGACGAGCATGCCGGCTTTCTCCATTGAGAACGCGCCTGTTTCCGGGTCTATGTAGCGGTCGTCTGCGCGGACGTTCAGCACATCGGCAATGAACATGTCGTGAGAGCCGAGCTTAATCACCTCCTTGACGCGGCACTCTATGCTCAGCGGCGACTCTTCGATGGTGGGTGAGGCAACTTTCTCGCCGGGGAGCGGCGTGAGGCCTGTTTCCTTCCACTTGTTGTAGTCGCGTGTTGAGCGCACTCCGGCCCAGTCGGTGGCGCGGGCCATCGCGGCGGTGGTCAGGTTGATGGTAAACTCCATGTTGGCGGCTATCAGCGGGTAGCATGCCCGCTCGGGACGCACGGAGATGTAGCACATCGCCGGGTCGGAGCAGATAGTGCCGGTCCACGCCACGGTGAGCATGGACCACTCCTGCGGCGTAGCCCCGCAGGTCACGAGGACTGCCGGCAGCGGATATATCATCGTGCCGGGTCGCCAGGATACCTTTGTCATCTGTCAGCTATGGTTATGTTGTCGCCCTCCGCCTCGTGGCCGCAGTAGTGGCAGCGCACACGCACGGGCTGGGTTGATACTACGTTGAAGCGTGTGGCAATAGGCTCGTTGCGCGACACGCATTTGGGGTTGTTGCATACCACCAGCCCTGTAATCTCGTCGGGTAGCGAGACGTGCCGTTTTTCGACGACCTCGTATTCGCGTATGGTGTTTATGACCGCCGAGGGTGCAATAAGTGCAATTCGGCTCACTGTGTCAGCGTCGAGCTCCACGTCGGCTATCTTGATGATGCCCTTGCGCCCGAGGCGTTGGCTTGCGAGGTTGAAACCGATTGTCACGCTCTTGTCGAGTGAGGGTATGCCCAGGAGGCTGACGGCCTTGAAGAGCGCGGGAGAGGGTATATGGTCTATCACGGTGCCGTTGCGCAGCGCGGCTACGGCGAGTTCCTTCTTGTCTGGCATGTTGTTTCTGGTATTTATGGTGTGGGAGAAGAGGATTTTATTCGGCTGCGGGAACGGGTATGCCCATGGCGCGGCATATCATGGCCTGGCGGGCATACAGGCCGTTCTTGGCCTGCTGGAAATAATACGCTTTCGGGTTGTCGTCAACGTCTTGCGCTATCTCGCCCACACGCGGCAGCGGGTGGAGTATGCGCAGGTTGTCGCGAGAGGTGGCGAGCATCGCGTTGTTCAGGTTGTAGAGGTCCTTGACGCGCTCGTACTCCATCAGGTCGGTGAACCGCTCGCGCTGCACTCGCGTCATATATATAATGTCGGAGGAGTCGATTATCTCACGCGAGAAGTCGCGGCTCTCATGGAAGTTGATGCCGCTGGCGCGACAGAAATCGCGGAACTCTGCCGGCATGCGCAGCTCGTCGCACGCCACGAAATTGAAGCGCACGTCGAAATGGCTGAGCGCCATGAGCAGCGAGTGGACGGTGCGGCCGTATTTCAGGTCGCCCACCATGGTGAGGGTCAGGTTGTCGAGCCGTCCCTGTGTCTTGCTTATCGAGTAGAGGTCGAGCATGGTCTGCGAGGGGTGCTGGTGCGCCCCGTCGCCGGCGTTGATAACCGGCACGTCGGTCACTTCCGTTGCGTAGAGAGCTGCGCCCTCGAGGTAGTGGCGCATCACTATTAGGTCGGCGTAGTTTGACACCATTTTTATAGTGTCTTTGAGCGTCTCCCCCTTTGAAGTGGAGGTGGCAGCCGGGTCGGAGAAACCTATTACACGTCCGCCCAGGCGGTTGACCGCAGTCTCGAAGCTGAGGCGTGTGCGTGTGGACGGCTCGAAGAAGAGCGTAGCCACCACCTTGCCGTCGAGCAGGTGCGAATCGGGATGCTGTTCAAAATATGATGCGTTGTCGAGCAGACGGATGATTTCCTCTTTGCTCAGGTCATTGATAGAGACGATGCTGTTGGGATTACTCATGTCCGGGGTGTTTTGTTTGCAAAGGTAGGCAAAATCTGCGGCTTGCACATTGCCGTCGGGACGTAAAATTCGCCCTGCCTGGGGCTGTAAATGCATCATTAACTATAATTAATCGTATTTTTGCGGCATAATAATGCCGTTCCGGGTGAAAACGATTAATTTTGTGACCGCAATAGAAGTAAAACAATAAACTATCCATCAAGATGAAGATCAGAGCAGCAATAGTCGGCTACGGCAACATCGGGCATTTCACACTGCAGGCACTGCAGGCGGCCCCGGATTTTGAAATAGCAGGTGTGGTACGCCGCGACCCCTCATGCCGTGACGGCATCCCGGCAGAAATCCCCGTCGTGGCATCTGTCGCCGAACTCGAGAACGTGCAGGTGGCAATACTCGCTACCCCCACGCGCAAGGTCGAGGAGTATGCCCGCGAGATACTCGCTATGGGCATAAACACAGTTGACAGCTTCGACATACACACGGGAATACCGGCATTGCGCAAGTCGCTCGGCGAGGTGGCTCGCCAGCACGGCACAGTCTCCGTAATTTCTGCCGGCTGGGACCCGGGCAGCGACTCCGTGGTGCGCACGCTGATGCAGGCTCTTGCCCCCAAGGGCGTGACATATACCAATTTCGGCCCAGGCATGAGCATGGGACACACTGTGGCTGTCAAGGCCATCGCCGGTGTCAAGGACGCTCTCTCGATGACTATACCTACCGGCACGGGCATACACCGCCGCATGGTATATGTCGAACTCCTCCCCGGACACGACATCGCCAAGGTAGCTGCTGACATCAAGGCCGACCCGTATTTCGCTTCCGACGAGACACACGTCATGGCAGTGGACTGTGTGGACGACCTCAAGGACATGGGACACGGCGTGAACCTGGTGCGCAAGGGCGTTTCCGGCGCGACACAGAACCAGCTCCTCGAGTTTGACATGAAGATAAACAACCCGGCACTTACAGGCCAGGTGCTTGTATGCGCCGCCCGCGCCGCAATGCGTATGCAGCCCGGTTGCTACACCATGATAGAAATTCCCGTGGTTGACCTCCTTCCCGGCGACCGCGACCAGTGGATAGGCAAGCTTGTATGAACACGCGGGCAGCCTCAAAATATAACCGGGCGCATCAGCAGTTTGATGCGCCCGGTTTATATACTCCGAGAACTCAGAGTTCTCAGAGTACTCGGAGTTCTCAGAGAGTTCAGCTGAAGAAGGTGGCGAATAGCTTCACGGCGGCGATGTGGTCCTCAACCGAGGCGGTTTCGCGAGCCGAGTGCATTGCCCAGATGGCGTTGCCCATGTCCACGCCGCGCAGATCCATCTGCGCCGTCAGTATGTTGCCGAGCGTAGAGCCGCCCGCCACGTCGCTGTGGTTGACGAAATACTGGCATTTCACACCCGCCTGTTCGCACAGCGACTTCATCACTGCCGAGCCGTCGGCGTCAGTCATGTACTTGCAGTTGGCGTTTATCTTGATGACGGGACCTCCGCCCATTACGGCATGGTTTGTCGGGTCATACTTCTCGTTATAGTTGGGATGCCAAGCGTGCGCGTCGTCGGCAGAAATCATGAACGAGCGGTCCACGGCGCGGAAGAACGACTGCGCGTCGCCGCCGGCACAGGCGCAGAGGCGTTCCAGCATGGAGCGGAGCACCGGGGAGTGTGCGCCCTGCTTGGTGCCTGAACCGGTCTCCTCGTTGTCAAATATCGCCATTACGCGGGTAGCGTCGGCTGCGGTGCCAGCCTGTTGCAGCAGAGCCTCGAGAGCTGCGAATGCCATTGAGAGGTCGTCGATGCGGGCCGACTGGAAATACTCGTTGTTGACTCCGGCGAGGCCTGAAGGCTCGAGAGGGTAGAGGCACAGCTCATACTCGAGTATGTCCTCCAGCTTGATGCCGAGCTCTGCGGCAACGGTCATCTTGACGATGCCTCCGTTTGCTTTTTGTTCGGCTATCTGCTCGGGCGTGAAATATCCTATAACAGGCTTCATGTCCTTCTGTACGGAGAGCTTGTTGCCCTCGTTGACGGCGCGGTTGAAATGTATGGCAAGGTGCGGAATGAACGCGACGGGGCGTTTCATGTCGATGAGGCGAGTTTCGGGGTGCAATGCATCCTTGCCGCGCAGCATCACACGTCCGGAAATCGAGAGGGGGCGGTCAAACCATGTGTATAGTATTCCTCCGCCGTATTTCTCGACGTTGAGCGTCACCACGCCGCCGTCGCCGTATATCTCGGCGTTTGGCTTGATTTTGAAGCATGGGGAGTCGCTGTGTGCGCTGATGATGCGGAAGCCGGTCTCGGAGGGGTCTTTGCTGCCGACGATGAACGCGAACACGGCAGAGCCGTTCTTGACCACATAGCGTCGGTCGCCCGGGCGGAGCTGCCAGGCATCCGCAGGGTTTAGCCGCTCGAAGCCGTTGGCGTCGAGAGCCTTGCTTATCGTGTCTGCCGCGAGGAAATTGCATGTCGAGGCATCGAGGTATTTCAAAAGTCTTTCTATCATGATGTTGATTTTATTGGTTGCTTGTTTATGGTTGTAAAGGTCGCGTCATAGGTGGAAACGCAGCCGGTTGAGCGCACGCATGACGTTGCACAGCGTCTGCGACCAGTAGGCGCGGAAATTGTCGCGGCAAGCCACAAAGGACTCGGCGAGGCTGTCGCCGCCGCTTTCGCGCACTGCTGCCACGAAGTTGAACAAGTCCTGGAAAATATCGGCGATACATTCGCCTATTGAGGCAGCTATCGGCGTGTCGCTGTATTTCATGTCCTCCTCAAAGGTCTCGAGGTAAACGTCGTCTTCACCCAGCAGGGCAGCCACGCGGCGGCGTATGCTCTCGTAATACTCTTCGTCTACATACGGGTGTATGTATATCTCCTCTGCTTCTGTATCGCCGGTGCTGAAGTCCATGTACAGCTGCGGCAGCAGCGTGAGCATGGCGTCGATGAACTCCTCCTTGCCCAGTTCGCCGCAGTTTTCCGCTGCCATGCAGAAGTCGCGGGCGTGTGAGACAGTGCTTATCAGTTTTTTGTCAGTCATTGTGCGAGTGGGTATGTCATTTCATCTTGCCGGCGAAACGCACCTTGCGCACCGGCATCAGCGGGTCGTCGCTCACCACCATGATTTCGCCGGTGATGATGTCGCTGCTTATCTTGTCCGTGTCTATTTCTACGCTCACTTTCTGCTTCTTGCCCGGGGCGATGCGCTGCGGCATCTTCGTTACTGACAATGCCTTGCATGGAGAATAGACGCGGGAGATGTGCAGGTCGCTCTTGCCCGTGTTGCGCACCTCGAATGTCAGCTGTGCGGTCTTGCCTCGTTTCACCTCGCCTATTTCGAGTATGTCAGGGCGTGTGTCGGCTTGCGGGGCGAGGCTCAGGTCGCCGCCGGGGTATTTTGACCTGTCAGGGACAATGTTGACCTTCACGGTCAGTTCGGTGCAATCGTCGCCGGCGCAGTAGGTGTATGTGCTTTGGAGCGGGCCGAGCGTTTCTGCCTGTGCAGTGTTGAGGTATACGCTTATGGTCTGCACCTGTCCCGGCGGCACAGTGCCTGGAGTCATGGTGACATAGTCCGGCATCGGGTACTCCTCGCCGCCGTTTGCGCGGAGGGTTATCTGCATAGGCTGTTCCGAGGCATTGTATGCCGAGATGTATGTGTGCTTGGACTTGCCGTGAACCACGTCGCCGAAATCCACGGTGCGCTCAGACAGGCGCATCTGTCCGACGGCAACGGGGTACTTGTCGGCAAGCGAGTTGACAGTGCCGATGACCGTGCCTGTTATGCGTATGAATTTGGGAGTGTCGGAGTCGGAGAGATATACTTTGACCGTCTTGCCGAACTTGCCGGGGCGTCCGGCAGGGTTGTAGCTAAACCGCACGGTGGCGGTGTCGCCTGGCGCAATGGGGGTCTCGGGCCAGTCCACATTGGTGCAGCCGCATGACGGCCTGACACGGCGTATGGTGACGGCTTCCGAGCCACGGTTGACGAACCGCGCAAACCCTTGGCGCGGGCCTTCGGCCTCGCGCCAAGTGCCGAAATCATACTCTTCTTCCAGCCATTCCACCTGCGCCAGCGTCGCCAGCGAGGGGAGCAGCGTGAGCGTCACGGCAGCAATGTGCTTGAACAGTATGCCGCTCATTTTTGGGCCTTTGGTATGACGTTGCCTGTTATCTTCAGCCGCACCTTGCTCGGCGAGCCGTTGGTGCGCACGGTGACAACCTTCTCAAACCCTCCGGGGCGGCCGTTGGGGTTGAACGTCACCTTGATCTTCCCCTTCTTGCCGGGGGCAATCGGTGATTTGGGGTATTCCGGCCGGGTGCAGCCGCATTGCGCTGTCACGTCGATTATCACCAGGTTGGCGTTGCCCTCGTTGACAAACTCAAACGTATGTGTGGCTGCGCCCTTCGACTCCTGAATGTTGCCGAAATCATGCTTGACCTCCTCAAACACGATTTTTGCCTTGCCATTGCCTCCTGCGTACAGGGCTGTGGAGAAGACCGCCACCATGGCGATGACGACCAGGGAAATTATCCTTTTCATATCAGTTAGAATCATGACTTCTGCCGAAAGTTTAATCCCCGGCTGTGGTCATACTTTTTATAATGTATAACGGCGATTGCCCTGTCTTGTTGTATGGTGCGTGTGGTCAGTCGAGCAGACGCAGGATGGTCTCGTTAGCATTGTCGATGACCGTTGTGTCTATCGAGGCGAGGTAGATGCGTGTGGTGCGTTCCGAGTCATGTCCGAGACCGGAGCTGATCACGGCAATGGGTATGTTGTTGGTATGGGCGATGCTTGCCCAGGCGTGCCGAGCCACATACATTGTCAGCTTCTCCTCAAGTTCTGTCATCAGCCCCACGTGTTTCAGGGCGCGGTTTACGCTGTGCATGGCGTTCTTGTATTGTCTCCACCGGTCGCCTGTCGGGTTGTTGATTATAGGCAGCAGGAAAGGGGAGTCCTTAGGCGCTGGGTGGCGGTCCAATATCGCCTGCATGCGCCGGTCCCATCTCATAGACATCAGCTGGCCGGTCTTGCGCCGCCGGTAGGAAAGGGTGTTCATGCGCAGGTCGGACTTGCGCAGGAACGCCATGTCGACGAATGACATTCCGCGTGTGTAGAACGAGAACAGGAACATATCGCGGGCAAATGCCTCCATCGGGTATTTCGACAGGTTGATGCGTTTTATCACGCGGACGGCATCGACGTTTATGGCTCGTTTAAGAGTCTTGTCCACACCGGTGTACACATGGCGGAAAGGCATTGCCTGGCTTACGAGGCCGCGGTCTACGGCTCGGTTGTATACCGCCCGCAGGTTGCGCATATAGAAAGAGCATGTATTGTCCGTCAGTCCGATGCCTCGCAGGTACGCCTCGTATGCCAGCATGGTCTGCGAGGTTATTTGCGTCAGAAGTATGTCCTGTCCGCTGCGGAAGCGGTGGAAACTGTTGAGGGCGGTGTTGTATTTCTCGGATATTCGCGATTTGCCGACAGAACGCATCTCGCGTATGACCTGGCGCATGAATGTGAACAGCGACATCTGCGGTTCGTCCCGAACGGTTTCGGGGGTGGTAGGAGTGGTTGTCATTTCTTTTGGATGATGTAAGTGATGAATGAGGTGCAAAAGTAGCAGGAGGAGGGCAATGCAGCTGCTGAAGTGTGCTGAAATCGCGGCAAGGGTGATTTTTGTTTTGCTGGGACGGAAATAGTGGTTAAATTTGCGTAATGAAAACGATGCGGCGGCTTGGCTCGCTGCGCAAAAGACTATATTATGGCTGAAATCGGCAACAATACGCCGTACACATTTGACCGCGTGGTGCGCATCCTCGGAGGCGTGCTGCTCCTGGGTGTTGCGGTTTACCTGCTAAATTTCCTCAAGGGGGTGCTGCTTCCCTTCTTCGTGGCGTGGCTTATAGCGTATATGCTCGAGCCGGTGGTGAAATGGAACATCCGCTGGATGCACTGCCGCAAGCGGTTCTTGCCTGTGGTTTTCACCCTGGTCGAAGTGACAGTGGTTATCGGCGCTATACTCGCTGTCACTGTGCCTTACATCGTGAGCGAGTGTTCGGATATGGGCAAGATGCTGCGCACATACGCCAACACGCAGATACACCTGCCGTGGGTGGCACAGCAGGTGCACGACTTCATCAAGGAACACGTCAATTTCGAGTACATTGCCTCGCTCCTAAGCCGGGAGCAGTGGATTGCGTTGCTTAAGGAGACAGCCACTTCATCGTGGAATGTGCTGAGTTCGGGCCTTACATTCGTGCTCGAGCTGCTCAGCTGGCTGATAGTCTTCCTGTACCTGATTTTCATAATGATAGACTACGAGCGGCTGTCGCAGTCGTTCCGCCACCTGGTGCCGGGCCGTCACCGTCACCGCGTCTTCAAGATATTTGATGATGTCAAGAGCGCGATGAACCGGTATTTCCGCGGACAGTTCATCATCGCCATGTCTGTGGGCGTGCTTTTCGCCATCGGGTTCTGGATTATAGGGCTGCCGATGGGCGTGTTGCTTGGCTTGTTCATAGGCATGCTCAACATGGTGCCTTACTTGCAGCTCATCTCGCTGCCCATCGCGCTGGTGCTGTGCATAGTCGCGACTGCCGGCGGAGCGAATTTCTGGGTGATACTGGGCGCGTGCATCGCCGTATACCTGGTGGTGCAGTGCATACAGGATCTCATACTGACCCCGAAAATAATGGGGCATGCCATGGGGCTTAACCCGGCAATCATATTGCTTTCCCTCTCGGTGTGGGGCTCGCTGCTCGGCTTCATGGGACTGATTATTGCCCTGCCGCTGACAACGCTGGTGCTGTCATACTATGATATGTATGTGCTGCAACGTCTAAAGCGCAAGTCGGACCGCGATAGCATCGAGAAGATAATCCACGAGGAGAACCCGGCGCAGGAATGAAAATTTTGAGTTAACTTTGCGCGGTTTTTCCAGCATTACAGATATGGCAAAAGACATAGACGACAAGCATACACAGGTGGCGAAGACGCTGCACCTCTGCTGGTTCAGCGGCGACAAGTACCCTGTAGAGATACAGCGGTGCCTCGACAGCTGGGCGCGAGTGCTGCCCGACTACCGCATACGGCTGTGGACGGCTGATGATGCGCGTGCGATTGGTTGCCGATACATCGATCAGGCGTTGGAGATGCGCAAATGGGCATTTGCCGCAGACGCAGTCCGTTTCTATGCCCTGTGGAAGGAGGGCGGCGTATACCTTGACAGCGACATTCTGCTGCAACGGCGCTTCGACAGGTTCATCCCACAAGAGGGTTTCGCGACATTTCACGAGCATATCGGCGACCATGTACAGTTGCAGGCCGCGTTCCTGATCGGCAGTGCCGGCAACGCTTTCTGCCGCGAGGCTTACGCCTATTATGCCTCGCGTCCGTTCATCGCAGCTGACGGCAGTCCCGATATGACCATATCTCCGGTGGTGATGCTCGACATTGCGGAGAGGTTCGGCTACACCCCGGGCGACCGCGATGTGACGCTCGAAGAGAATACTTATATCTATGAAGGGAAATATGTCACGCCTTGCAACCGTTGCGACAACGTTTACCCCGGTGCGGTGGCGCGGCATACCATCTACGGCAGCTGGCGCAAGCGCAAGTTCGGACGGCGAGTCGAGCTTGCTGCCAAGCATATAGTCCATGTCATACAGTACCGCCTCGGGCTGATGCGGTGAGCAATACCTGACGATAATGAGAATCTGTTACCTGACACGCAACTATAAGACAGCACGCCACGGAGGCGGCAAGGCTCGGCAGGACATGGAGCAGCTGATGCGCCGCCACGGCTGCCGCAACCTGGGCATACGGACCACGCGCTGCCGCAACAAGGTCGCTGACTTTTTCCTGACATTCGCCGGAGTGATGGCATACACGCTGCGGCTGCGGCGCGGTGATGTGGTGGTGCTGCAATATCCCGTCAAGAAATATTTCCGCTACCTGTGCTGCTTGGCACGTATGCGCGGAGCCAAAACCGTCACTCTGGTGCATGACCTCGGCTCGTTCCGCCGCCACCGACTTACGCCAGACGAGGAGGTGCGCAAGCTGTCGCTGACAGATGCGCTCATCATCTCCAACGAGGCGGAAATCGGCTGGCTGCGCGACCACGGCTGCCG
>URTA01000002.1 GCA_900550645.1 uncultured Porphyromonadaceae bacterium | reverse complement strand
CCTTTACCGAGAACTTTATTTGCCCGCTGAGCCACGACGAGGTCGTGCACGGCAAGTGCTCGCTCATCGGCCGCATGCCGGGCGACTGGTGGCGCCAGTTTGCCGGCCTGCGCACGCTAGCTTTCTACCAAATGACGCACCCCGGTGCCAAGCTCAACTTTATGGGCAACGAGATCGGCCAGTTTATTGAATGGCGCTACTACGAGTCCATTCAGTGGTTCCTGACCGAGGAGTACGAGACCCACCGTCATCATCAGGCGTTTATCAAGGCGCTCAACCACCTGTACACCGCCGAGCCCGCCCTGTACGAGCGCGGCTACACCGACGACGGCTTTACCTGGATCGATGCGGACAACTCCAAGCAGTCCATTGTGAGCTTTGTGCGTCAGGGCGAAGACGTCGATGACGACCTGGTGATCCTGATCAACTTTGACCCGGCGAGCTACGAGAGCTTCCGTGTGGGCGTGCCGCGCGAGGGTGACTGGGAGGTCATCTTCGATTCCGACCGTCCCGAGTTCGGTGGCAGCGGATACGCCGGTGAGGAGCCCTACACCTGCTCGAGCGAGCCCTATCCCTGGAACGGGCAGATGGACTCCATCGAGATGAAGGTGCCCGGCCTGGCAGGCGTGGTGCTCAAACGCCGCGGTCCCAGCAGCTACAAGCCGCCGGTGGTCGAGAAGCCCAAGAAGGCGACGCGCAAGCGTACGTCCTCGGTGAAGCCCAAGGCCGCGGCCGCCAAGAAGGCTCCGGCTAAGGCGAAGGCTGCCAAGCCCGCTGCCAAGGCTTCGGCCAAGTCCACCACGGCCAAGAAGGCTGACACCAAAAAGACTACTTCCAAGGCCAAGGCAGCTGCTGTTAAGACTTCTGCCAAGAAAGCGTAACAAAGGCGTTACCTCTGCATCTACCCGCCCCGACGGGGCGTAGGATACAAGTCATAACCGTTCCGGGAGAAACATCCCCGGGGGAAAGGAACGTATGAATAAGATCTTCGACAACAAGCAGGAGTTTACCGAGCTCTATCGCGATGCTGTCATGAGCATCAGTGGCAAGAGCGTCGAGGCCGCCAGCGACCTTGACCGCTTTAACGCCCTGGCCAAGCTCGTGGCCGAGAAGGCCCGCACCGTTGCTACCAAGAGCGACGCCCGTGCGGTGTCCGAGGGCAAGAAGCGTGTGTACTACTTCTCGATCGAGTTTTTGATCGGTCGCCTGCTCGACAACTACCTGCTTAACTTTGGCGTGCGCGACATGGTCGCCGAGGCGCTCGACGACATGGGTTTTGATCTGTCCGTCATCGAGAACCAGGAGCCCGATCCGGCGCTGGGCAACGGTGGCCTGGGCCGTCTTGCCGCATGCTTTTTGGATTCGATGGCAGCCGAGGGCATTGCCGGCTACGGCAACGGTATGCGCTACCGCTACGGCCTGTTTAAGCAGGAGATCGTCAACGGCAGCCAGGTCGAGGCCACCGACGAGTGGCTCACCCACGGCTATCCCTGGGAGGTCCGTCGTCAGGACAAGGCCGTGACCATTAAGTTTGGCGGCCGCGTCGAGGGCTTTGAGGAGAACGGGCGCACGTTCTACCGCACGGTGGACACGCAGGATATCCTGGCCGTCCCTTATGACATCCCCGTCGTGGGCTATGCCGGCGAGACCGTCAACAAGCTGCGTGTATGGGCTGCCGAGCCGGTCGAGGAGCACTTCGATCTGGAGGCCTTCAACCGCGGCGACTATGCCCTGGCCGACGCCGAGCGCGCCGAGGCCGAGGCCATCAGCGCCATCCTCTACCCCAACGACGCCGGCGAGCACGGCCGCCTGCTGCGCCTGAAGCAGGAGTACCTGCTCGGCATCGGCGGCATATATATGCTCGATAAACTCGGCATCAAAACCGATATCTACCATGCCAACGAGGGGCATGCCTCATTGCTCAATCTGCAGCGTCTCGTTGACTTCGTACAGAAAGACAGCCTCCCCTTCAACGTGGCGCTCGAGGCTGTACGCGCATCATCGCTATACACCGTGCATACTCCCGTACCTGCCGGCCACGACTACTTTGAGGAGCCGCTATTCGGCAAGTACCTCGGTGAATATCCCGCCAAATTGGGCATTTCATGGACTGACCTCATGAACATGGGCCGTGAAAACCCTGATACCAACGAGAAGTTCTCAATGAGCGTGTTTGCGCTCAACACCTGCCAGGAGTCGAATGGCGTAAGCTGGCTGCATGGCGAAGTCTCCAAGCGCATGTTTGCCGGCGTATGGAAGGGATACGCTCCCGAGGAGTCACATGTCGGATATGTTACCAACGGCATACACATGCCCACTTGGGCGGCTTCGGAATGGAAGTCGTTCTACGCAGAGCGTCTCGGCAAGCAGGTTTTCGACAATCAGAGCGACACAGATGCCTGGAAAAGCATTTTCGATGTACCAGACGCTGACATCTGGGAGATGCGCATGGCCTTGAAAAACAAGTTCATAAACTTCGTCAAGCAGGACTTCACGGAGAAGTGGATCAAAAACCAGGGCAACCCGTCGGCTGTGATGAAAATCGTGAGCAAGTTCGATCCCAACACGCTCATCATCGGTTTTGCCCGCCGATTTGCCACATACAAGCGTGCGCACCTTCTCTTCACCGACCTCGACCGCCTTTCCAAGATAGTGAACAACGAGAAGTTCCCCGTACAGTTCGTTTTCTCCGGCAAGGCGCATCCCGCCGATGGAGCTGGACAGGGACTCATCAAGCGCATTGTCGAAATCAGCAAGATGCCGCAGTTTGAGGGCAAAATCATCTTCCTCGAGGACTACAACATGATTGTGGCGAAACGCCTCGTCACAGGCGTCGATATATGGCTCAACACGCCTACCCGCCCCCTCGAGGCTTCCGGTACTTCCGGAGAGAAGGCGGAAATGAACGGCGTGCTCAACTTCTCTGTCCTCGACGGCTGGTGGTACGAAGGCTACCGCTTTGACGAGAAAGCTGGCTGGGCTCTCACTGCCACACGCACATTCACCGACCAGTCTCAGCAAGACCGCCTCGATGCAGCCACTATCTACTCGATGCTCGAAAACGAGATAGTGCCGCTATACTATGCCAAGAACTCGATGGGCTACTCCCCGGAATGGGTGCAGTACATCAAACGCTCGATAGGCCACATCGCCCCGCATTTCACCATGAAACGCCAACTCGACGACTACATCGACCGCTTCTACCGTCCCGAGGCTGAACGCTCTCACAAGCTACAGGCGAACAACTTTGCTGAGGCTCGTGAAATCGTTGCATGGAAAGAAGAGGTGGCATCGCGCTGGGATCAGATACAGGTCATCTCATCGTCAATCGGTGACGGCGCAAACGGCAGCATGCGTACCGGCTCGCGCCTCGTGGCAAAATGCGTTATCGACACCAAAGGCCTTGCAGACAGCCTTGGTGTGGAACTGGTGGTATACCGCGAACACGACGGCGAGTCCACATTTGACAAGACCATACAGCTCGACTCCGTCAAGACAGAAAACGGGATAACATACTACGAACTCGACACCGACTTCACCGATGCCGGCATCTTCAACTTCGCGTTCCGCATGTATCCCAAGAACGTGAAACTGCCACACCGCCAGGACTTCGCATACCTGCGCTGGTTCTGACGCAGCTGCAAGCAATCCCATAAATACAGGGTGCGCCACGAGAGAATGGCGCACCCTGCGTTTTTTGAGTGTGATGCTGTTAGTTTTCTGATTTAGGGGGCAGGCGGAATGTAATCGGAAGCGTAAAATAGGTACTTACCGGAGTACCGTTATTCAGTCCTGGCTCCCATTTAGGCATTAGTTTTATAACGCGCACAGCCTCTTGGTCAAGCTCCTCGCTAACGCTTTTGGCAATACTGACTTGTTCTATAGAGCCTTCTTCGTTGACGACAAATCTGACAATCACACGACCTTGTATGCTGTCTATTTGTGCTTGTTCGGGATAGCGGAGATTTCTATGCAGAAATGAGAACAAGGCTACGTCACCACCAGGGAAAGATGCATGCTTTTCGACTGCGGTATAAATCTTCTTTGGCGTTTGCTCCTGCGGGTTGTCAGCGGAATGGAGTGTGAGAGGAACCGCCAGCAACATCGCTGCAAACACTCCGCAAATCAATGCTTTAATGCTTGTCTGTTTCATTAGTATGGATTTGAATAGCTATTAGGCTATAATAGCAATGAGGCTTATTTGTCCGCAAAGTTAGTCATTTTCCGATAATGTACAAAATACAATTCCAACGTCACTCAAAGTATCGCCCCCCGTAAAATGGGATATATGCCAGATAAATGTAGTGAAAAGGTGAGGAAAAGGTGCTGGCGGTGTTGCGAAAAAGCGGCGGTTTTATTAACTTCGCGACTTAATAGAAGAGTTTTTGACGATGAATACGGACAACAACGATGAAATCCTCGTCGATGAGGCAGGATTGAATTTCATAGAACAGGAAATAAAAGCAGATTTGGAGGCCGGGAAAAACGGTGGAAGGCTCAACACCCGTTTCCCGCCTGAACCCAACGGCTATCTGCATATCGGGCATGCCAAGGCGTTCATCATGGACTTCGGGGCAGCCGAGAAATTCGGCGGAACTTGCAACCTACGCTTTGACGACACCAATCCGCAGAAGGAGGACACAGAATATGTCGAGGCCATAAAGCGCGACATCCACTGGCTCGGCTACGACTGGGGCGACCGCCTGTACTATGCGAGCGACTATTTCGACCGCCTGTACGAACTCGCAATGCGCATGATACGTGAGGGCAAGGCTTACGTGGACGAGCAAACATCGGAGGAAATAGCCAGACAGAAAGGCTCACCTACCACTCCGGGCGTGGCATCGCCATACCGCGACCGCCCTGTCGAGGAGAATATCGACCTGTTTGAGCGCATGAACAAGGGAGAGTTTGACGAGGGTTCCATGGTGTTACGAGCCAAGATAGACATGGCTTCAGACAATATGCACTTCCGCGACCCGATAATGTACCGCATCATCAAGACTCCTCACTGGCGCACCGGCGACAAGTGGAAAGTCTACCCGATGTATGACTTCGCTCACGGCCAGAGCGACTACTTCGAGGGTGTGACACACTCTATCTGCACGCTCGAGTTTGTCCCCCACCGTCCGCTATACGAGTGGTTTGTCAAGGAACTCGCCGACGAGAGCTACAGCCCGCGACAGATCGAGTTCAACCGCCTGAACCTGACATACACCATGATGAGCAAGCGCAAGCTGCTCCAGCTGGTCAAGGACGGTCTGGTGAGAGGCTGGGATGACCCGCGTATGCCGACCCTGTGCGGACTGCGCCGACGCGGTTACACACCCTCGTCAATCAAGGATTTCGTGCGCCGCATCGGATATACAAAATACGAGGCGTTGAACCATATCGAGCTGCTCGAGCATTCCATACGCGAAGACCTCAACAAGACTGCTATCCGCGTCAGCGCGGTCAAGAACCCTGTGAAGCTGATACTCACCAACTACCCCGAGGGGAAGACCGAAACGATGTCAATGGAGAGCAACCCGGAGAACCCGGCAGAGGGCACACACGACATGCCATTCTCTCGCGAACTCTGGATAGAACGCGACGACTTCATGGAAAATCCGCCTAAAAAGTTCTTCCGCCTTTCGCCTGACAAGGAGGTGCGCCTCAAGGGTGCATACATCATCAAGTGTACTGGCGTGAAGAAAAACGATGCCGGCGAAATAGAGGAGATATACGCAACCGTGGACTTCGACACACGCAGCGGGCTGCCCGGAGCCGACCGCAAGGTGAAAGGCACGCTCCACTGGGTGTCCGCGCCGACCGCCGTGCGCGTAGAGGTGCGCGAGTATGACCGCCTGTTCGCCGTTGAAAATCCGTCAGCAGCCGAGGGCGAGCTGAAAGACCTGCTCAACCCCGACTCGCTCAAAGTACTCGACACGGTATACGTTGAGCCTTGGCTCGCTGAACGTGCAAAAGTGGAGGACCACTACCAGTTCCAGCGTCTTGGCTACTACACAGTTGACCCCGACAGCACTGACGGTCACCTTGTGTTCAACAAGACTATCGGGCTGCGCGATACATGGGGCAAAATTGCAGCCAAAGCAAAATAACCGCGCCCAATTACACACACCATACTGATGAAAGAGTTCGACATTAGTTATTGTCGAAACTCTTTCATCACCAAACAGCTACAATATGGCAGAGGAACTGTCGAAAACACGGCTGGGCAAATATGCCGCATTGCGCCAAAAGAAGCACCGCGATGCGGAGCGGCTGTTTATAGCGGAAGGGGAAAAATGTGTCCGCGAGCTGACAGGGGCATACGAGCCGGAAGCCCTCATCGTGACCCGGCAGTGGCTCGAAACACACACTGATTATGCCCGCACCATTAGCGAGTATGTCCTCATTGCCGACAGCAAGAAGATGCAACGGCTTTCCTCTCTCGCCACAGCTCCAGAAGTGATAGCCGTATTGAAAATGCCTACAGCACAACCGATTGCGTCTCCCCTGCCCCATGACCTTTACCTCGCCATAGACGGCATACAGGACCCTGGCAACCTCGGCACAATAATCCGCACCGCAGACTGGTACGGCATCGACACCGTTTTTGCTTCGCATGACACTGTTGACCTATACAACAGCAAGACCGTGCAAGCGACCATGGGGTCAATGTCACGTGTGAAAGTGATCTACACAGACTTGCCGACACTGTTTGCCGCCAATGCTTCGCTGCCGGTATATGGCACACTGCTCGACGGAGACAACATATATACGCAAGAGCTGTCAGAGTGCGGTTTCATCGTAATGGGCAATGAGGGAAACGGTCTGAGCGAAGCAGTGCGCCGTATGGTAACACACAGATTGCTCTTACCCCCCTACGGAAACGGGCAGCACGCAGAGTCGCTCAATGTCGGGATTGCCACTGCCCTGGTAGCGGCAGAATTCCGCCGACGCTCCACAAAACCATTATGATTATGGCTAAGGCAAAATTCAAATCCGTATACTTCTGTTCCTCTTGCGGCTACGAATCGCCCAAATGGCTGGGCAAATGCCCTGGCTGCGGCGAGTGGAACACATTTGTCGAGGAAAAGGTTTCCACGGCGCAGCAAAGCAGCGCAGCGGGTACACTGCTGCCGTCATCGGGCAAACCAGTCCCCTTGTCGCAAATAGAGCCAGTCGAGGAGATGCGCGTCAAAATGCCTTCCGGCGAACTGAACCGTGTCCTCGGCGGCGGTCTTGTGGCAGGGAGCATCACGCTCATCGGAGGCGAGCCGGGAATCGGCAAATCGACATTGCTTCTGCAAAACATACTGTCTATCCGCGGCCGTACCGTGCTGTACGTATCGGGCGAGGAAAGTGCCAGCCAGCTGAAACTGCGAGCAGACAGGCTCGGCAAAATCTCGGACAATACATATATTTTGTGCGAGACATCACTCGAGAATATTTTCACGCAAATTGAAAACCTGAAACCTGGGCTCGTGGTCGTGGACTCGATACAGACCATAGCCTCGTCTTCGATAGAATCTGCAGCGGGGAGCGTGAGCCAAGTCCGCGAATGTGCCGCCGCGCTGCTGCGCTATGCCAAAACCTCGGGAGTGCCAGTGCTGCTCGTAGGCCATATTAACAAGGAAGGGTCTATCGCCGGCCCGAAAGTGCTTGAACACATAGTTGACACGGTTCTTCAGTTTGAAGGCGACCGGCAATACCTGTTCCGCATTCTCCGTGCCATAAAGAACCGTTTCGGCTCAACGTCGGAAATCGGCATTTACGAGATGGTGGACAAGGGGTTGCGCGAGGTAGTCAACCCTTCGGAGATGCTGCTGTCAGAAAACCGAGACGAAAACATGTCAGGCATCGCCATCGGCGTAACCATAGAGGGAGTGCGTCCGTTCCTCATCGAGACACAAGCCCTCGTATCAACTGCTGCATACGGCACACCGCAACGCTCCGTGACGGGCTATGACCAGCGCAGGCTGAACATGCTGCTTGCAGTACTCGAGAAACGCGCAAAATTCCGCCTTGGTCAGAAAGACGTGTTCCTGAATATCGCCGGCGGCATAAAGGTAGTCGACCCTGCCCTCGACCTTGCAGTGGTAGCAGCAATCATGTCCTCTAATTTCGACATTGCCCTGCCGCAAGGGATTACACTCGTCGGGGAAGTGGGACTGTCGGGCGAAATACGCACAGTGACACGCATCGAGCAGCGAGTGGAGGAAGCGGCAAAACTCGGGTTTGACACCATATACATACCAAAAAGCAATTTCAAGGGAAGCGGCAAGAAACGCACAAAAATCAACATCGTGGAAGTCGGCAAAGTCGAGGAACTTTTCCGCCACATATTCGCTTAAAAATCAAAGACCGTTGAACGTCATCGGGTTGAATGTCATTTCCCGCCGAATCAGCCTATACAGGCTCATGGCGGCAAAGCCCATGGTGTGACGCAAGTTGACTTCCACACACGCATTCACTCGCCCCGCCTCGTCGCAAAGCATATCGATGCCAAGGCAACCGTTATAATAAGGTGCAATGAACTTGTCAATAGCCAGCCTCTGCACTTCGACGACATCGTCGAGCATCGCGGTATGCTTTCCAATCTCAAATTTCAGCACACCGCAGTCTGCAACCATGTTTCCGCTGTACCCACCACGGTTGTCTGTTCTGAAAACTGACAATCCCGAAAATACGGTCTTGCCTCCAGAGCAAACCCATTCAGACGCAAAGTCAATTGTCTTTGATGTGGCAACCTCCGCCATTACGCTGCCCTGCGAGCGGATTACACCTTTTGCCCAAGCCAGAACAGCAGAGCGGGACATTGTTGACGTATGCAGTACTCCCCTGCCGCTGCTGCTCCACGGGGCTTTCAGATAACTGTCGACGGTATGCTCAAGCCAGGCTTCAACAGTCTGAATTTCAAACAATTCAACCGGCAAATTATCCACACACCCCTCGCTAATACGAGAATCGACGAAACGATGAAAGTCAATGGTCGTGCGCCGGTGCGCCAACTCGCGCAACCTGCACAAAGCCGTAGCGTCAGGCATCAACGCCGAGTCTATGCCAAGGCGTTCCAGGCGTGCCGCAATGTCCGGATTCCAACCCCACGGAACAACCCTGTCTATTCTCCCGGACTCGATTGATGCAGAAGACACTATGCCAATGCCGCGTTCCTTGGCAATACGCATATAGGGTGTATCTACATACTCGTCAAGTAGCAATATGCAGTCTCCCGGCTCTGCCCATATAGCCGGCAACGCCGCCAATGACTGCCGCAACTTTCTCACCGCCAGCGGAGCGGTATACTGCCGCTTGCCGTGTGCGAGGGCATAGTCAGTTTCGGGATTGAATATATGGAGTGTCACTGGTGTGTCTGACAAAATCAGAACGGCCTGGAAAAGGAGTAAACCTTAATCCAGGCCATTGTTTGTATGCAGTTGCAGATTGTGCTTGTCAATCTGCGAGTTTGTCCTTCTCTTTCAGAGGATTGGTGAAGTAGAGCTTGTGCTCGAGATACTCCTGTGTGGCAATCAGCGTCGGCTTGGGGAGCTTCTCGTAGAAACGGGATATTTCTATCTGCTCATGGTTTTCAGCCGTCTCCTCAAGATTATCGGTAGTAGCAAACTCCGCAAGTTTCTTTTCAAGTCCCTTCTTCATATCCACGGCAATCTGGTTAGCCCGTTTGCCGATGATGCAAACAGTTTCATAGACATTGCCAGTCTGGTCCGCCATCGCAATCATGTCGCGGGTGACAGTGTTGGTGGGAGCGTTTGTTTTCTTGTAATCCATCTTACTGAATATGTTATGAGTCTTTGTTTCTTATTGAATGGCGAGATTAGTTCTCAACGTGCGAGCGCGACACCTTGAACATCGCGTCTGCCTCACTTTTGTATTTCGAGTCAGGGAAATTGTTGATGAACGAATAGTATTCGTCCACAACATCCTGATAGCGTTCACGCCGCTTTTCATCCACACTCTGCCGCGCCTGCTGATATTTCGATTTGAGTATAATCATCTCGAAATCTTCGCGGTATTTTGAGTATGGATACTGTTTCAGTGCATTTTCAGCCACAATCACAGCGGCGGCGTAATTGTTGCCCAGGAAATTGCCCAGGTTGTAATACAGCTGGGCATTCTGCAGCTCCTTCAAAGTCAACTTGTCTTGCAGCTCGAAAATGGCGTTCTGCGCCATTGTAACACGATCGCTTTTCGGATAATAATCCAAAAAGCCCTGAAGCTCCTCAATAGCCTTGATGGTTATAGACTGGTCGAGCTGCGGGTCGGGGGAATCAAGATAATAGCCGTAGCCGCTGTAGAACCGCGCAAGCTCTGCATACTTGCCGCGCGGGTAGCGGTTGTAGTATGTCTTGAAATACACACCTGAATTAAGGTAGTCCTTATCCTCATAATAAGAAAGGCCAAGCAGGTAAAGAGCCTCCTCGCCGTCAGGACCGCCGCGCAACGGCGTAATGACCTGTTCCAGCAGCGTGTATGCCTGATTATATTTCTTCTCGTCGAAAGCCCGCTTAGCATACTCGAACTTAACTTTGGGGTCTGTACTCTTGTAGACCTTGTTATATTCGCCGCATCCCGCCAACAGGCACGCAAGAATTATGAGACACAAATAATTTCGCATCGGATATATCTACACTTTGAAATGCAAAGTTACTCATATTTCGCCACATTACCGCCATGCGGCATTCCTTATTTAACTAATATTAATGCAACAATCACCCCGAAGAGGTTCAAACAAAGATTTTCCGCCCGAAATGCCTTTTCATCGCGATAATTTCACTAACTTTACATCTCAAACAAGAAACAACATCGCATTGAACGACTATAACTCACCCGAAGACCCCCGCAAGGAGAAACGCTCCTTGGTCGGCAACTCCATTATCCTCAACCTCGTAATCATAGTGGTTGTAGCTGCTATAGGATTATGGATCTCTTATATTTCCATTGCCCTGTTCACCAAACACGGGCAAAAAGACATCGTGCCTAACGTTGAGAACATGTCCTACACGGAGGCTATCAAGAAACTGCATGCCGCAGGGTTCAAGATAGACATCCGAGACTCACTATACAGAGAGGACATAAAGCCGGGTTATGTAATAGAACAGTTCCCGAAAGCGAAATCCGTGGTCAAGCCAGGCCGCAAGATATTCCTGTATATCAATGCAGTAAACCCCAAGCAGGTAGAAATAGACGGCGGGCCTAACCACAACGAGGACGCGCTGAAAGGCGTCTCGCTGCGGCAGGGCATCTCGCGACTCGAGGAACTCGGATTCAAAAACATACAGATTATCAAGGTACTCGGCGAAACCGACCGAATAGTCAAGGTGCTGTCCAACGGACGCACTGTCAAGAAGGGGGACAAAGTGCCTGTCAACTCGCGGATCATCATCGAGGTATATGACGGCCGGCTGCGAGAACTGCGTGATTCGCTTCAGAACGAGGAGCTGTCACGCTCTGGACAGACATATTACTACAACCTCGAGAACGGCGAAGAGGGCTACATGTCGCCGGAGGAAGCAAACAGCCCATCCTATCCTGCGCCCTCTGAAAACCAGGAGGAACAAGACGAAGAACCTGAATACGAGTTTGTTGAATGACCACATCCAGCGAAGAATATCAGAATATAAGCCTAAATGCCACTCCCGAAACAGCTCCTATAGCCTCAATGCCTGATGACGAAGACAATGTTGCGGACGAAGCATTGTTTGTCGATGCTGATGGAAGGGAGATGTTTGAGCATTTCCGTTTTGTCGCCGACAAGGGACAACAGCTGCTGCGTGTCGACAAGTTTCTGGTCACGCGGATGCAGAAGACATCCCGCAACCGCATCCAACAAGCCGCTGACGCCGGGTGCATAATCGTCAACGGCAAGGCCGTCAAGTCAAGCTACAAGGTCAAACCTGACGATGTGGTAAGCATCGTTATGGACCGTCCACGGTACGAACTCGAAATCATACCCGAGGACATACCCCTCGACATAGTATATGAGGACAAGTGGGTACTCGTGGTCAACAAGCCTGCAGGGCTGGTGGTACACCCGGGCCACGGCAACTATCACGGCACACTGGTCAACGCACTCGCTTGGCATTTCCGCGACAATCCCGACTACGACGTTGACGACCCGCGCCTCGGGCTGGTACACCGCATTGACAAGGACACGTCCGGACTGCTCGTAATAGCCAAGACACCGGAGGCAAAGACGCACCTCGGCACACAGTTCTTCAACAAGACCACACGCCGTGAATATGTGGCTGTTGTATGGGGAGACTTTCCCGAACCCGAAGGCACGATAGTCGGCAACATAGCCCGCAATCCGCGCGACCGCCTTCAGATGCAGGTATTTGAAGACCCCTCGATAGGCAAGCACGCCGTGACGCATTACAAGGTCATCGAGACTTTCGGCTATGTGTCAGTAGTGAAATGCGTGCTTGAGACAGGACGAACACACCAGATCCGCGTACACATGAAGTACATCGGACATCCGCTGTTCAACGATGCCAGATACGGAGGCGACAAGATATTGCGCGGCACGACATTCGCCAAGTACCGGCAGTTTATCGAAAACTGCTTCAGCATTTGTCCGCGCCAAGCCCTGCACGCCAGGACTCTCGGTTTCACGCACCCACACACCGGAGAACAGATGGACTTCTCTGCACCGATACCGGACGACATGACCTGGCTCATAGAGAAATGGCGCGACTACCGCCGCACAGACTGACATAATCAGCTGTACAACACACATAATATGATACGCATATATTCAATGGACAGCTGCCCCGACTGCATCTCAGCAAAATGTGCAGTCAGCGGCAACAGCAAATATGAGATAATCGACATCGGCGCTGACGTGCACGCGCTGAAAGAGTTTCTGCATCTGCGGGACACCGACCCGGCTTTTGCAGAAGCAAAGCGCAGCGGCTCTGTCGGCATACCATGTTTTGTACTCGAGGACGGCACAGTGACTCTCGACCCCGAAGTTGCCGGCATCAAACCGGCAAATAATGAGTTTGAGACTGGAGCATCTTGCAGCATCGACGGCAAAGGCTGCTGATGCGGAGGCCGTCAATATAGCGGCTGTCCAAATTCCGACGACACATCTAATCATTACTATCACAGAATGAAAAAATTTTTATTAACCTCATTATCAGCACTTACCATTATGGGTGCATCTACGCAGATTCCGGCACAGGCAGCCAATCCGCTGCTCGAGCCGTCGCAGCTGCCATACGGCGTTGTGCCGTTTGACCGCCTGCAGCCCTCTGACTACGAAAACGCGGTGCGCGAGGGCATCAAACAACACATCCAGGAGATTGACGCTATCACCTCCAACACAGAAGCCCCGACTTTCGAGAATACCATCGTGGCTCTCGACCGCAGCGGCAGCACGCTGACAATCGCTCAGCTCGCACTCAGTAATGTGGAACACGCTACAGGCGACACCGTCCTGATGCGCATAACCTCCGAACTGACTCCGGAGCTGACACGCCACTCCACAGACATCATGCTCAATGAGAAGCTGTGGCAACGTGTAAAGGAGGTATACAACAACCGTGCTTCACGCACTGACCTCACTCCCGAGGACCAGCGTCTCATCGAGCTGACATACAAAAGCTTCGAGGAGTCCGGCGCAAACCTCAGCGCAGAGGCTCGCGAGAAATACCGCAAGCTGACCGCCGAACTCTCCAACCTCAACATCCGTTTCGCGCAGAATGTTACAAACGGCATGAAAGACCCGGAACGCCGGATGTGGCTCACACTTGACCAGCTTGAGGGCATGCCCCAGTCCATCATCGACGCTGCCCGACACGAGGCCAAGGAAGTGCTTGCGGCTGAAGGCAAGGCTGACGACGGCTCTCTGTACCTGTTCACAGTGTTCGCTCCCTCCTACTCCCCGTTCATGAAGTACAACAAGAACCGCGACCTGCGTTTCCAGATGTACAAGATGTACAACTCACGCAACTGCGGCGGAGAGTTTGACAACGAGCTGATACTGAAAGACATCACCAACATCCGCATGGAAATCGGCCAGCTGTTCGGCAAGAAGAATTTCGCCGAATACCAGCTTCAGGGAACTATGGCGGCAACACCGACAGCCGTATACGACCTGCTCAACCAGCTGAAGGACGCATACATGCCCGCTATGCGTCAGGAGGTGAAGGAAATCGAGGAGTTTGCACAGAAGACCGAAGGTACGGACTTCAAGCTCGAGGCTTGGGACTACAGCTACTGGTCTGACAAACTGAAGAACGCGAACTACGCATTCAACGACGAGGACATGAAACCGTATTTCGAGATGAACAACACCATCGACGGTGTGTTCGGCCTCGCAACCAAGCTGTACGGGTTCAAGTTCAAGGAAAACAAGAAGATACCCGGATACCACGCAGATGTCCGCGCATACGACGTATATTCAGCTGACGGCAAAATACTCGGCGTGCTCTATACAGACTTCTTCTACCGTCCCGGCAAGGCTCCAGGCGCGTGGATGACCGAGTTCCGTCCCGAAAGCAAAGATGACAACGGTGTACGTACCCTCCCTCTGATTTCAGTGGTTTGCAACTTCTCTAAGCCTGTGGGCAACGAGGCTGTACTGCTCACCCCCTACGAAGTGTCTACATTCCTGCATGAGTTCGGACACGCCCTCCAGGGTCTCTCGGCGCAGTCCAAGTACAGCACCATGTCCGGCACAAGCGTATTCCACGACTTCGTTGAGCTGTTCTCGCAATTCAACGAGAACTACCTGCCGCAGAAGAAATTCCTCGACAGCTTTGCCAAGCACCACAAGACCGGCAAGAAGATGCCGCAGGAGCTCATCGAGAAATTCATCAAGTCGCAGCAGTTCGGTGCAGCCTACTCATGCGTCCGCCAGCTCAACTTTGGTCTGCTCGACATGGCATACCACACCCTCACCGAGCCGCTCCGCGCATCAGCAGACCTCGAGGAGTTTGAGGCCGCAGCACTCGAACCGGTCAAGATATTTGACGCAGTGAGCGGCTGCCTCATCTCGCCCTCATTCGGACACATATTCTCCGGAGGCTATGCAGCCGGCTACTACGGCTACAAGTGGGCAGAAGTGCTCGACGCTGACGCATTCTCGGCATTCCTCGAGAACGGCATCTTCGACAAGAAGACAGCCGACAAATACCTCAAAATGATGTCAACAGGCGGTTCTGCAGACCCGATGGAACTCTACATCGAGTTCCGTGGCAAAAAGCCGACAGTTGACGCGCTCCTGAAGCGTGACGGCATCAAGAAATAAGCAAATTGCCATAACCGAAATCCAGCCGTGGCAGAGGAAGTACATCCTCCGCCACGGCTATTTTTTGCTGTCGAAAAATCTGACAAAAAATTACTGACAGGTAATTGTATATGCCCCCGAAATTGGTTAACTTTGCAGTCCTGTACTTACACTGACTGAATAGTAATTCGCAGATGGGACGATATAACGATTATACTCCACAAATCGAAGACGTTACGGGCGAGGCAGACAACTCCGTCATCTCGCTTGACCCGCATAATGCAGCCGGCAAAAAGGTCGGCAAAACCCAACGCACTCGCAAGCCGTCGCAGCGAGCGGCAAAGAAGGAGGACTCATCACCGTCTGTCGTCCAAGACATACAGGGACTGTCCGCGCTGTTCCGTGCAGAAACATACCGCAAATTCGCGACAAACCGCACACTGCGGCTGACTACAGGCGTAGTGCTTGCCATTACTGCGGTCTACATGTTCATTGCCTTCATCTCATACCTCACCAACTGCACCGCAGACCAGTCCAAGGTCAGCAACCTGGCCATCGGCGCAGCCGCTGGTGTTGCCAACGAGGGGGGGGAAGGCGGGGCCCGCCTGTCGGAGTTCCTAATCAATGACACGTTCGGAATCGGCTCAGCCGTCATTATCCTCTGGATGTTTGCCATGGCTGTCAAGCTGTTCATCCCCGACACCAAGTTCAAGACAGTGAATTTCACCATAAAATGCCTTGTTGCGCTTATTGCCATTTCACTGATTGTCGGCATCTCCACAGTATACACCAACACTGCGGTCAACTGGGGAGGACTGCACGGGCGGCAGGTCACGGAATTCATCTTCGGCTTCTTCGGTGAAATCGGGGTATGGATGCTGTTCATACTGGCAGTGGCAATATTCGTCATACTCTGCCTGGCAGACATAATCCGCTTCTTCAGAAAAATGATCAAAGCTGCGAAAAAGCGCAGAGAAGAGGCACGGGCGCAGCGCGAGGCCGATGAAGAGAAAATGCGCCTTATCCGTGAGCTGGAGCTGAAAGAGGACGAAGACGCGGCACTGGCAGGGGAACACGAAATGTCACAGGATACTGCCGACGATAATGGGGAAGACACCCATGTGACATTTGACGGTGAAAACAGCGGTATCACTGACACTGACGACAGCGGACTGTATGGCGAAATCGACGACAGCGACAATGGCACATACGTACTCGAAGACGACGATAGAGACACAACCGACACCTCCGAAGAGGAGGGCAATGACATCGACAGCGAAGCTGATTCGCTCGGGACTATGGTTGTCAACCAGAACCGCATAAGCGAGGTAGATGCCGACGCCCCGGAACAGTCCGAAGCGGGCTACGAGCATTTCCCCTACAATTTTCCGCCGTATGACCTGCTCGACGACCGTGGACAGATAGTCGAAGTAGACCACGACGAGCAGCTTGAGAACAAAGAGAAGATACGCAAGACGCTCGCCGATTTCGGCATAAGCATCGTCAGCATAGAGGCTACTGTCGGCCCGACGGTCACCCTGTACGAGATTGTGCCTGACAAGGGCATCAAAATCGCCAAGATACGCAGTCTTGTCGATGACATTGCCCTCAGCCTTGCCGCCGTCGGTGTGCGCATCATAGCCCCTATTCCCGGCAAAGGCACTGTCGGCATAGAGGTCGCAAACAAGAACCCGCAGACGGTCTCAATGCGCACTGTCATCAAGTCGCCGGCGTTCCGCAACTCTCGATACAAACTGCCTATCGCCCTCGGCTCCACCATTGGCGGCGAAGTATACATAGCCGACCTCGCCAAGATGCCACACCTGCTCGTAGCCGGCGCTACCGGACAGGGCAAGTCTGTCGGCCTGAACGCCATAATCACGTCGCTACTCTACTGCCGCCGCCCGGACGAACTCAAGTTTGTGATGGTTGACCCCAAAATGGTCGAGTTCAGCCTGTATGCGAAAATCGAGAAGCACTACCTGGCAAAACTCCCGGACGAGGAAGATGCTATCATTACAGACATAAGCCGTGTCGCAGCGACACTCAGCTCACTGTGCGTGGAAATGGATGACCGCTACCAGCTGCTCAAGCAAGCCGGTGTGCGCAACATCGAGGAATACAACAAGAAATTCCATGACCACAAGCTCAACCCGAGCAACGGTCACAAGTTCCTCCCCTACATCGTCATCATCGTCGATGAGTTCAGCGACCTCATCATGCAGTCAGGCAAGGAAGTAGAAATGCCGATAGCACGCCTGGCGCAGAAAGCCCGCGCCGTAGGCATGCACGTCATTATCGCCACGCAACGGCCCTCGACAAATGTGATTACCGGCATCATCAAGAGCAACTTCCCGGCACGTATCGCATTCAAGGTAAGTTCCGGCATCGACAGCAAGACTATCCTCGACACTACGGGCGCACAGCAGCTCATCGGCCGAGGAGACATGCTCATCAGCAACAGCAGTGAGATGGTGCGGGTGCAGTGCGCATTCGTTGACACTCCCGAAGTTGAACGCATCTGCCAGTACATCGCAGACCAGGCATACGCACAGGGAGCATACATACTGCCAGAGCCGCGTGTCGGCGGCAATGACGAGGACAACGGCGGCGGTCACGGAAGCCTGTCAGAGCGCGACCCGCTGTTTGAGGAAATAGCGCGACTTGTCGTTTCCTCAAACCAGGCGTCGACTTGCTCTATTCAGCGCAGGTACAGCATCGGCTACAACCGCGCCGGCAGGATTATGGACCAGCTGGAACAAGTCGGCGTGGTCGGCCCTGCACAGGGCGGCAAACCGCGTTCCGTCCTCATGGACGGAGGCTCGCTCGAAGAGCTGCTCTCAACATTGTGACATTCCCAAAACAACAAAATATCATGAACCAGATGAAACAGAAAACAATCGCACGATATGTGCTGACAATCATCATGCTGCTCACCGCAACCGTTGCTTACAGCGCGGAAACGGCAACGCAGCTGATGAACCGGGTGTCAAAATCATTCCGCAACGCATCGACCATCTCCGCGACATTCAGCGTCAAGGGGGCTATGGGCAACACCTCGGGCAATTTCTACTACAGCCACGGCAAATATGCCGTAATAACCGGCGGCGCAAGCGCATGGTACAACGGCAAGGATATGTGGACGTACAACCCTCGCACAAACGAAACAACCATTGTCACTCCCTCACAGCAGGAAGTGGCTGAAAACAATCCCTTCTCCATAATATCCTCTATGGCAGGGTCATTCAATGCCCAGTATGCCAAGAGCCAGCCAGCAGGCAAGACTGTCCTCGTGCTGATAGCCAAAAGCAGCAAGAACAGCATCAAGAAAGTCGTGCTGACACTCGACAGCAAGCGCATGGTGCCAACTGCCCTTGTCATCACCGGCAAGGGGGGTGTGACCAATGTGACAGTGTCGAAGCTCGTCGCAGGAACAAAACTCTCCTCCTCATTGTTTGAATATCCCAAGTCCAAGTATCCGAAAGCCAAGATAGTGGACTTGCGCTAACATATACAGACACGATGAACACCGAAAAAACCAAGGTATTAATCATAGGCTCGGGCCCGGCCGGTTACACTGCCGGCATCTATGCGTCGCGAGCCAACCTCTCCCCTATCCTGTACGAGGGCATGCAGCCCGGCGGCCAGCTGACACAGACCACAGAAATCGAAAACTTCCCAGGCTATCCTGAGGGGGTGACGGGACAAGAGATGATGGAGCAGATACGCCGTCAGGCTCTCCGCTTCGGCACTGAAATACGCGAAGACGCTATTGCCGAGATCGATTTCAGCCAACGCCCGTTCCGCTGCGTCGATGACCACGGCAATGTCATAGAAGCCGATACCGTCATCATCAGCACCGGCGCATCGGCACGCTACCTCGGACTCGATGACGAGGAGAAATACCGTGGCATGGGAGTGAGCGCGTGCGCCACCTGCGACGGCTTTTTCTACCGCAAACGCACAGTAGCAGTTGTCGGCGGCGGTGACACTGCCTGCGAAGAGGCTCTGTACCTCGCCACTCTCGCCAAGAAGGTATACATGATAGTGCGCAAGGACTACCTGAGGGCTTCAAAGGTAATGACCCGCCGTGTCGAAGAGTGCGAGAATATCGAGATACTCTTCAACTGCAACACCGAGGGGCTTTTCGGCGAAGACGGCGTGGAGGGCGCACACCTGGTACGCAATCGCGGCAGCGAAAATGAAGAGCATTTCGACATCGCAATCGACGGCTTCTTCCTCGCCATTGGACATAAGCCCAACACAGAAATATTCCGAGGCCAAATCGAACTGGACGAGCAGGGATATATCAAAGTGAAGGGCGCAAGCACCCGCACCAGCGTAGAGGGAGTGTTCGCCGCCGGCGATGTCGCCGACCCTGTCTACCGTCAGGCCATATCAGCGGCCGGAACCGGCTGCCGTGCAGCTCTCGATGCCGAAAAATACCTCATGGGACACTGACAGACAATAACCTACAAAATGGATAATACAGACAAACAAACTGTTCTTGACCGCCGATACCTGGATATGGCATCCATTTGGGCGGGCAACTCATACTGCACTCGCCGCAAGGTGGGGGCTTTGATAGTCAAGGACAAGATGATAATATCCGACGGCTACAACGGCACGCCGTCAGGCTTTCCCAACGTATGCGAGGACAGCAACGGCGACACGTTCCGCTACGTGCTTCACGCAGAGGCCAACGCCATTACCAAAGTCGCGCAAAGCAACAACTCCAGCAGCGGCAGCACTCTGTATGTGACCACAAGCCCGTGCCTGGAGTGCAGCAAGTTGATAATCCAAGCGGGCATCAGGCGCGTAGTATTCAGGGAAATGTACCGGCTGCGCGACGGCCTCGACCTGCTCGAAGCCGCAGGGGTGGAAACAGTGTGGCTTCCGGAAAACGAGAACACAGAACTGTCATAACAGAACATGAACAATAACAAGCGACTGATTTATGCTGTCATACCCGTGGTGCTTGCCATAGGCGTGGCTGTAGGCATTTTCACCGGCAAATACATCGGCAACCCGAAGCAGGGGAATACTGACGAGAAACTGAACGCCGTCCTCGAGCTGATACACAATGAGTATGTCGATGAAATCGATATGGACAGCCTCGCCGAACTCGCATTGCCCGATATACTGGCAACGCTCGACCCGCACTCCGTCTATATACCGAAAGACGAGTTCCATGCCGCCAACGATGACCTCGAAGGCTCGTTCAGCGGTGTGGGCATTTCCTTCCAAATACTGAACGACACTGTTACAGTAGTTGAGGTAATCCCTGGAGGGCCGGCTGAAAAAGTCGGCATACTCGCCGGCGACCGTATAGTAAAAGCCAACGGCGTGGCAATGACCGGCAGCGAAGTCACCAATGACCTTGTATTCAAGACACTGCGAGGAGAAAACGGTTCGAAAGTCGTCATCGACATCAAGCGCAAAGGTGTCAACAAACTTGTCAAGTATGATGTAATACGGGCTGACATCCCAATCAACAGCATCGACGCGGCATATATGCTCGACACGAATATCGGATATGTCAAGGTCAATCAGTTTGCCAGGACAACAGCCGACGACTTCATCACAGCCCTTGGCAACCTTCAGGCTTCCGGCGCATCCAAATTTGTTATTGACCTGCGCGGCAACAGCGGAGGCATAATGGAACAAGCCATCCTGATGGTCAACGAGTTTCTCCCGGCAGACAAGATGATAGTCTACACCAAGGGACGCAACAAAGCCAATGAAACCGTTGCCGTTAGCGACGGCAACGGCAGCTTCCAGAACAATGAAATTGTAGTGCTGACTGACGAAAGGTCGGCTTCCGCCTCCGAGATATTCGCCGGAGCAATCCAGGACAATGACCGTGGGCTGATAATCGGCCGCCGTACATTCGGCAAGGGTTTGGTGCAGAACCAGATAGTGTTCCCCGACAGTTCGGCTATTCGCCTCACCGTCGCCCGCTACTATACACCCTCCGGCCGTTCGATACAGAAGGAGTACAAGCGCGGCAAGGACGGCAAGTATGAGCTTGACATCATCGAGCGTTACAACCATGGCGAGTTCTACAGTGCCGACAGCATAAAACTCGACAAGTCAAAGGTTTTCCATACGAGTGCGGGACGCAAAGTATATGGCGGCGGAGGAATAATGCCCGACATATTCGTTCCGCAGGACACCACAGGATACACCACCTATTACATCAACGTGATGAACCAAGGACTGGTCCAGAAATTCTCATTTGACCTGACAGATCGGTACCGCTCGCTGCTCCGGGACATCAGCACCACAGCACAGCTCATGAAAGTCATCCCCGGCGACGACATGCTATTGAGCAACTTTGTGGATTTCGCAGCCACCAACGGCGAACCCGCCCGCTGGTACTACATCAACCAGTCTCGCGAACTGCTGCTGCGCCAGCTGAAAGCCGTGATAGCGCGAGATGCCCTCGGCTACAGCCAGTTCTATGAAATTCTCAACCAGGGTGACCCGGTTATTCTCAAGGCTGTAAAGCTGCTGAAAGCCGGCTTGTCTCCCATACAGATAACTAAATAGAACGATGTTGTACCAGCATAAACAGAATACGTATACTTGCAGCCAGACGGACACGGCACGCCGTGTCCCCGCACTGCCGAAGATTATACGTTTCAAGATTTGACACACCCTCTCAAACATACACGACAATGGAAAAATCGGAAATAAGACGCAAGATTAAGGCTCTGCGTACAATGCTGTCGGAAGAGGACAAAAATTCGGCAGCTGAAGAAGTATTTGAGCAGCTGGAAAAGACAGCCGCATTCCTCCTCGCAGACAAGATACTCATGTACCACTCGCTTCCGGATGAACTCCAGACCATCGCATTCCTCAAGAAGTGGAGCAGCCGCAAAAAATTCTTCCTGCCGCGCGTAAACGGCGTAAACCTCGACATCCTGCCCTACGACCAGACTCGGCTCGAACTCGGGTCATTCCAAATCGAAGAGCCGACAGGTGATGACCTGACCGACCCCTCGGAAATCGAGCTGATCATCGTCCCCGCTGTCGCTTTCGACCGCAACGGCAACCGACTGGGACGCGGCAAAGGCTTCTACGACCGGCTGCTACAGACTACCAGCGCCACAAAAATAGGCGTTGGCTACGACTTCCAGCTCATCGAGGAAATACCGGCAGAGCCGCATGACATACCAATGGACATGGTTATCACTCAAAAACACTATATCAAGATTTCAAAATAACATACAATCCTCTTTCCCATGCCTTTATTCGACAGAGACAACAAGCTGAGCGACATTCTGTTTCACGAACCCTCCACGCTGACCGTGATAAACCGATTCGGCATTTACCTCGGCGTGGGGGACGCTACAGTAGACGAGATTTGTGCCAAGCATGGCATCGACCCGGTCTTCTTCATTTCAATAATAAACACATACCTCAACGAGGACTATTTTCCGGAGAACACACTGCAATCGGTCAACCTGAAACTGATAGCCGACTACCTGGCCAAAACGGACTCGTATTACGAGCAGTTTCAGCTGCCCAACATCGACCGTCATTTCAACTCGCTTGTCACAAACAGCCAGGCTCTCCGTTATGAACTCACGCTGTTGCGCAAATTCTTCCTTCAGATGAAGAGCGAGCTGCTCGACAACATCCACCGTGACCACGAGATGCTGTTCCCCTTTCTCGAAGACCTGTACAACCAGAGAGTGCCGGCATCGGAAGTCAACAGCCGATACAGCGACGTGCAGTGCTATGACGGGCATCAGATAGAGGAGAAAATCGAAGACCTGCTCAGTTTCTTCATCATCCACCTCGAAGGATCATACGACCAGAACCTCTGCCATGCCGTAGTTAGCGCAGTGTTCACCCTCTGCCGGGACATCAAACAGAACAACCGCATACGAGAGCGCATTCTGCAGCCTCTTGTCAAGATGCACGCAAACAGCGACAGATGAAACGCCTGCGCCATAGGCATATAGCATTGTGCGGACTGCCGCCTACGCTTGGCGGAGCGTTACAGTCATGGCTGAACGAAACCGCCGAAACCCATTGCGCAGTCTACGACACATTCTCCTCTTTCATGTGTGATGCGGAGCGGCATGACATATTCATCGTCAGTATGGAAACATTTGTGGCAAACCTGAATTTCTTCCTGCCGCGAAAGGGGAAAGTCGTACTGCTCACCAGCCACGCCCGCACTGAAGACATTCCGTCTATTGCACACATCTGCATCAACGACGCGCCGGAAACCACGTTGCGGAAGATTGCTGACGTAATCCCTGACAGCTACTGCCCCCGCACAGCCGGCAAAAACGTCCTTTCGCAACGCGAGACCGATGTAATACGCGAAATCGCTCGCGGCAAGACCAACAAGGAAATTGCCGACAGGCTTAACATATCAGTCAACACCGTTCTGACCCACAGGAAGAACATCTCGCAGAAACTCGGCATACGTTCCGCCTCTGGGCTATCACTATACGCGCTGATGAACGCCCTGATTTGACGAAACAGTTTATCAAAGTAAACTCACTGACACTATGATGATTACATTAGGTTTATCATAGATTAACCATTGCTGCAAACGCAGATATTGCCCCTGTCAGCGGATTTTGCTATTTTTGCAGTGCAATTTGCAGTGAACCAAAGCACTGCCACATTGTTGAACGTAAGATAGGACAAACATATCATTTATGCAGGACTTAGAAAAGAGCCGCCACTCATCGCCCAAGGGTCTCCGCCTATGGTTCGCGATATTCATGGTGCTGATATACCTCGGCATGGGGGTGCTCATAGCAATGGACAAGGTAGACGTGTTCGGCACAAACACAACCGTGAAATACATAGTGGGCTGTGTATTGGTAGTTTACGGCATCTACCGTGGCTACCGGCTCATGAAAGGCAGCAACTGACACATATCCAAACGACTGAAAAGAGCAATGAGAAAATCAATATGGGCGTTTGCCGCTCTGTTTGCGGCGTTTGCACTGTCAGCAATGTCATGCCAGCAGACCAAGCGCGGCGAGTACGCCGCCGGTGCCGGCACGATATTCTGCGACGACGGCTTCAAAGCCATACTCGACGAGGAAATTGAGGTGTTTGAGTATTCATACCCCGAGGCATCAATTATCCCCTGTTATGTCAGCGAAGTTGAGGCTATTGACACCCTGCTGTGCGACGGCACACAGTCCATCATCGTCACCAAAGAGCTGACCAAGGACCAGATACAGTACATCAAGGACAAGCACAAGCACATAGTGCGGCAGAAGTGCATCGCCGTCGATGCAGTCGCCCTCATCACCAACAAGGACAACCCCGTCAAGGAACTGTCCGTACAGGAAATAGGCAGCATCCTGAAGGGCGAAATCACACGCTGGAGCGAAGTAATGAGCAACGACACGACACGCATCAAGCTCGTATTTGACAACAACGGCTCGTCCACGGTCAGCTACCTGCGCGACAAGTTCCTTCCAAAAGGCCAAAACATCTCCGACCACGCATACGCTACCGCTGCAAAGACCAATGCTGACGTGTTCGACTATATAAAGAAGGACAAAGACGCAATCGGCGTCATATCCGTCAGCTGGCTCGGCGAAGACCTCTCCGCAGCCCGCAAAGTCCCCATGGATAAGCGCATGGCAGACTACTCCGTGCAAGGCGACACCATAGCAACCGAACTCACCAGCGAGGTGAACATCATAAAAGTAAGCAACCCCTGCGAGGACAACGATTTCAGCACAGTCAGCTACAAGCCCTACCAGGCTTACATAGCCTCCGGTGAATATCCGCTGTTCCGCAAGGTGTACATGATCTCCACCGCTCCTAACTCAACCGTCATGCACAGCTTCTTCGCATTCATGACCGGCCCGGTCGGGCAAAAAATAATGCTGCGCACAGGCATACTGCCCTACAATATGGGACAGCGCATCATCAACCTCATAGAAAAATAGCGCAACATCCATACACAATGCTCCCTATGCAACAAAACTACCGCACGCTGTAAACCATTTACACAAAACAGCATCTATATAGCAAACGGAGAATGCAGAACTGGAACAAACACACAAACGCACGTCTAAGTGACCAACCAGCGTAATATGTGGCGACAGGCTGCGTTATCTGATAAGGAAATAAACAAAACTCACAGGATATGAAACTCAAATTTGTCTTCTCGCTCTTCATGGCAGGTGCTTCGCTGTGTGCTTTTGCACAGACGCATCAGGAGGGTGTCGAGTATTACAAGGCAGACCAGTTCAACAACGCACTGGAACTGCTGGAACGCAACTACAACAACCCAGGCACGGACAAAGCCGTAGCCAACTACTACCTCGGGCTGCTATCCATAAGACAGCAAGACCTTGCCAAAGCAAAAAAGTACTTTGAAGAGGGAGTGGCCATCAACCCTGACTATGCCTACAACTACATCGGTTTGGGTTCGCTCGAACTGAAGAGCGGCAATGTCAAGGAGGCTGAAAGCGACTTCAAGAAAGCCGAAAAACTGAACAAGAAGGACGCTGCCGTATGGGTTGCGATTGCACGCGCATACTACGAGAGCTCGTCAGAAGGCGCAACTGTCTATGCAAAACAGATAGCAAACGCTATCAAGAATGCCCGCCGACGCAATATGTACGAACCAGAGATTTTCATCTATGAGGGCGACGTGGCATACGACCAGGATGACCGCAACAGCGCTGCCTCAAGCTACGAAATGGCGACAACATACAATCCAAAGGCCGCAGATGCATACGTAAAGTATGCAAAACTGTACACCAAGTTCAACCCCGACTTTGCCATCAGCATGTTAAAGAAGCTGCTCGAGAACAACCCGAATTCAGCTCTCGGCCAGCGCGAACTCGCAGAGGCATACTACAACAAGGAGGACTATAAGAACGCAGCCGAACAGTACAGCAAGTACATCAATAACCCCAGCCACTTCAAGAGCGACGAAAACCGCTACCTGCTGCTCCTCTTCAGCGGCGGCAAGTACCAGGAGGGCTATGACTACTCTACAAAACTTCTCGCCACCGACCCGGACAACTTCACGGCAAGACGCTTCCAGCTCATGAACGCAGCACAGCTGGATTCCATGAAAGATCAGATACTTGAACTCGCTGAAAACGTCTACCGCAAACACATGGCTGATCCCAAGAACAATGCTATCGGCCAGGTTGACTACAACCTGATTTCGGCAGAACTGCGTGCTGCAAAACGCTATGACGAGGCGGCAGAGGTTCTGAAAGAGGCTATCATAGAGTTCCCTGAAAATGTTGACTTCTATCGCCAGTTGGCATTCATTCCTTTGGAGCAGAACAAGTATGACGAAGCGGCTGACGCATATATGCTGTACATCAGCAAAAACGACAAGGCCTCTTACAATGACCTCATCCAGACTGCCCTGCTCTGCTACTATGCAGGCGTTCTGAACACCGATGAAACCCAAAAGGCCAAAGCGACAGAGTATGTACGCAACTCTATCGTATATGCAGAGAAAGCCACTGCCGTCAACTCTGAAAACTACCGGCCCTACAAGGTGTTGGGTGATGCCAAAGTATACCTTGCATCTGAAGCAGACAAGGCTACCGCCGGCAAAGCAGACTATGAGAAAGCTCTTTCCCTCATAGACCAAGAAAAGAATGCCAGCGACTTCGCTGAAATACAGAAAGCTCTCGGCGTGAAATGATTTAAGCCGACCAATGTTATTCTATCGGGTGCGCCGTTACGGCACACCCGATTTTTCATTTCAAACAGCACTTTTTCGGAGGCTTGCTCTTTGAGAAACGAGGATTTATTCGTAATTTTGTGTTATAAATATATAGACTGCGTGAGAACGCAGGGTCAACGATTAAAACATAACTTATGGCCGAGACTATAAGAATTAAGAAGGGTCTGGATATTCCGTTGGCGGGGAGACTTTCCAATGACGTATCCGATGACGTATCCGATGACACCTTATCAATTGACTTTGCTCTCGTCCCGGATGACTTCCCAGGCATAAAATGGAGGGCTGTTGTTTCTACAGGTGATGAAGTAAAGGTCGGAAGCAAAATCATGGAAGACAAGGGCGGAAGCCCGATAAGCCTCGTCTCTCCGGTAGCTGGCAAAATCACCGATGTAATACGCGGGGAACGCCGTAAAATCGAGGCGGTCACGCTCGTGCGCGAAAGCGACAGCAGAGTCGACTTGACAACCGACTTCTCCAATGAAAAGCAAGTGCGCGAGACGCTGCAACGCTGCGGTCTGTGGGCTTTGATGCGTCAACGCCCGTATGACATAATCCCAGCTGCCGACGCGCTTTTTCGCGATGTCTTTGTCACCGCTTTCGACAGCGCACCGCTTGCCCCTGAAATAGTCACACCAGACATGTATGAAGACATAGAGGAGGGGCTTCGCATCCTCGCCATGCTCACAGAAGGAAAAGTCTATCTGGGCACAGCTTTCGGCTCGGGAATCACATCAGCGCACGCCGATGTCATCGAATACCAAGGGCCGCACCCCGCCGGGAACGTCGGAGTGCAGATAGCACAGATATGCCCCGTCAACAAGGGGGAAACAGTCTTGACGCTCGATGCTCGCACGACTGCCCGCATAGGGCATCTCTCGCTGCATGGGAAACTCGACACCCGCTGCGAGGTCGGCATAACAGGACCGGAAGCGAAGCACCCCAAGACTATCCGTACAACAATAGGCGCGGCTATCAAGGATTTGGTAAAAGACAATATCATCGGAGGAAAGAATGAACGCATCATATCAGGCAACGTGCTGACCGGCATCCGTGTGGATGAAAACAGTTACCTGCGCTTCCCATACCGCCAGATATCAATCATAGCAGAGGGAGACACTGCCGACGAGTTCATGGGCTGGGCTTCGATGTGTCCCGGCAAATACAGCGTGAAGCGCACATTCCCCTCGTTCTTCCTGAAAGCACGCCGCTTGTTCAACTTTGACGCCCGCGTCAAGGGGGGACATCGCGCCATGATACTCAGCGGAGAATATGACAAGGTATTCCCTTTTGACATATATCCGGAATACCTGCTGAAAGCCATTATTGCACGCGACATCGACAAAATGGAGCAGCTCGGCATCTACGAGGTCGCTCCCGAGGATTTCGCGCTCCCGGAGTTTGTTGACACCTCAAAAATTCCGTTGCAGAAGATTGTCCGCGAGGGACTCGACTACCTGCGGCAAGAAACTGAATGACGTGTACCGCAGATCACGTCGCCTCATAATCAACAAGATAAACGACACCAACAGTGAAAGGACTAAAACGCCAATTAGACAAGATAAAGCCGCAATTTGACAAGGGAGGAAAATTCGAGAAACTCCATTCTGTGTTTGACGGCTTCTATACATTCCTGTACACGCCCAACGAGACCTCCTCGAGCGGCGTACACATCCATGACGCAAATGACTCGAAGCGCACTATGACAACAGTCATCCTCGCGCTCATGCCGTGCGTTCTGTTCGGTCTATGGAACATCGGCTACCAGCACTCGCTTGCAGCAGGCACTGACATGGGGCTGCTGCAGATGTTCCTGTACGGACTATGGGCTGCATTGCCCAACATCGTAACGGCATACGTAGTCGGACTCGGCATAGAGTTCATCGTCGCGCAGATACGCCACCATGAAATACAGGAGGGCTTTCTGGTGTCCGGCATACTGATACCAATGATTTGCCCGGTTGACACCCCCTGGTGGATGCTCGCCATAGCAGTAGCTTTCGCCGTGGTATTCGCCAAGGAAGTGTTCGGCGGAACGGGCTACAACTTCCTGAACGTCGCGCTCGTGGCCCGTGCATTCCTGTTCTTCGCATACCCCACCAAGATGAGCGGCGACCAGGTATTCGTTTCGCTCGGAGGCGCAACTCCCGTTGACGGCTTCTCCGGCGCAACGCCGCTCGGGCAAATAGCTTCTGCTCCAGACCCGCATGCTGCGATAACCAATATCGTAGGAGACCCCGTATCGCTATCTGACATGTTCTTCGGGTTCATACCCGGCTCATGGGGCGAGACCTCCACGCTGTGCATACTCATAGGCGCGGTCATACTCCTCGCCACTGGCATGGCAAGCTGGCGCATCATGCTGTCTGCACTCGTCGGAGGACTTGCGATGGGATTTATCGCCAACACCTTTGCCTCGCCGCTGTACCCGGCGACATTCCTCACGCCGCTCGAACAGGTTTGTCTCGGCGGCTTCGCGTTTGCGATAGTGTTCATGGCAACAGACCCTGTGACAGCATGCCGCACAAATACCGGCAAATACATCTACGGCTTTCTGATAGGCGTGATGGCAATAGTGATACGCTGCTACAACACCGGCTTCCCCGAGGGAGCGATGCTCGCTGTGCTGCTTATGAACTGCTTCGCGTCGCTGATAGACTACTGCGTCGTGTCGGCCAACATACGCCGCCGCATGCGCCGCGCTGTGAAACCCGCTAATACACAGAAACCATGAAAATCAACAGACAAGGCAACACCTACACGATAATATATTCGGCAGTTCTCGTGCTGGCCGTCGGCATCGTGCTGTCGATGGTATATCAGGCTCTTCGCCCGGAGCAGCTCGACAACATTGCCAACGACACGAAGCGGCAAATCCTCGCCGCCGTACACGTCACACCGCAGGACAATGCCGAAATCCCGGTTCTCTATGAAAAGACAATCACCGACAGCTACATCGTCAACTACCGAGGCGACAAAGTCGAGTCTTCACAAGAGGCCTTCGACATCAATGTGGCTGACGAAGTGAAGAAACCCGACAACGAGCGTATGCTGCCCGTATTCGTCGGCAAAACCGATGACGGCACAAAGTACATCCTCCCCTGCTACGGCGCAGGACTTTGGGGACCGATATGGGGATATGTCGCTTTTGACGACAACGGCGACACTATCTACGGAGCGTATTTCTCTCACCAAGGCGAGACTCCCGGACTGGGAGCGGAAATCGAGAAGCCCGAGTTTGCAGACCAGTTCAAGGGCAAGAACGTGTTCGTTGACGGCGTGTTTGAATCCATTGCCGTAGTCAAGGCCGGACAGAAGCCCAACGAAGGCGACTATGTGAACGGCGTCAGCGGAGGCACTATCACCAGCCAAGGCGTGCAGAAGATGCTTCGCTCCTCGCTCCAGCCCTACTCCTCATTCCTAATCAAAATCCAAGAAAACCGACAGAACAACTGACCATGGCTATATCAAAGAAGTTATTTCCACTCGTCAACCCATTGTCAAAAGACAATCCGGTTATAGTCCAGGTGCTCGGCATCTGCTCGGCACTTGCCGTGACTGCGAAACTCGAACCGGCTATCGTGATGACCATTTCCGTGGTCGCTGTGCTCGCACTGGCAAATGTCATTATATCCTTCATGCGCAACACCATACCCTCGTCAATACGCATCATCGTGCAGCTCGTAGTGGTAGCAGCTCTCGTGGTAGTCGTTGACCAGGTGCTGAAAGCATGGAACTATGACGTGAGCAAGCAGCTGTCAGTGTTCATCGGTCTGATAATCACCAACTGCATACTCATGGGCCGCCTCGAGGCCTTTGCCATGAGTCATCGCCCCTGGCCGTCGTTCCTCGACGGCATCGGCAACGGCTTGGGATACGGTATTATCCTGATTATTGTCGCCTTCTTCCGCGAGCTGCTCGGCAGCGGAACGCTCATGGGCTATCAGGTTATACCGCAGGCTCTGTATGACGCCGGCTACCAGAACAACGGCATGATGATACTGCCGCCGATGGCACTCATCACGCTCGCTTGCATCATCTGGGCGCACCGCTCGCGCAACAAGGACTTGCAGGAAAAGTAACAACGGAACACATTAAAGGAACAATATGGAAAATCTGAATCTGTTCATCAAGTCGATATTCATCGACAACATGATATTCGCATACTTCCTGGGTATGTGTTCATTCCTGGCGGTATCGAAAAACGTCAAGACGGCTTTCGGCCTCGGCATTGCCGTCAGCTTCGTCCTCATCATAGCATTGCCGCTGTGCTGGTGCATCAACGAGTATGTGCTGAAGCCCGGCGCGCTGGCATGGCTCGGCAGCGATTACGCATCGACCGACCTCAGTTTCCTCGGACTCATCATGTTCATCGCCGTCATCGCGGCTCTGGTGCAGATACTCGAGATGGTCATCGAGAAATATTCCCCCTCGCTGTATAATTCGCTCGGCATCTTCCTGCCGCTGATAGCCGTAAACTGCGCTATCCTCGGCGCGGTGCTCTTCATGCAGCAGCGCGAGTTTGCCGACGCATGGACGGCTACGGTATACGGTGCCGGCTCGGGCATAGGCTGGCTGCTCGCCATAACATGCCTCGCGGCGATACGCGAGCGGCTCGCTTACAGCAACATACCGAAACCGCTGCGCGGCATCGGCATCACTTTCATAATCACCGGTCTCATGGGCATAGCCTTCATGAGCTTCCTCGGCATCAAACTATAACGCTCCCCTATCCAACAATAAGATATGTCAACACTCACCACAATAGCATGGCATTCCGTGGCTGCGGCCTCGGCCATCTTCCTTGTCATCACCCTTGTGCTGGTACTGGTACTGCTGTTGGCCAAGAAATGGCTCGTATCGTCCGGCGAAGTAACTATCGACATCAATTCAGGCAAAAAGACCGTGCGTACGGCTGCCGGCAAATCGCTGCTTGCATCGCTTGCCGACGCGGGCGTCCACCTCTCCTCTGCGTGCGGCGGAAAGGGCAGCTGCGGACAGTGCAAAGTCCAGGTGGCAGAAGGCGGCGGAGAGATGCTGCCTACCGAAGCCGTGCATTTCTCACGCCGTCAGGCCAAAGACCACTGGAGGCTCGGCTGCCAGGTCAAAGTCAAGGGAGACATGAGCATACACCTCGACGAGTCAGCACTCGATGTCAAGGAGTGGGAATGTGAGGTAATCTCCAACCGCAATGTCGCCACGTTCATAAAGGAGTTCATCGTCAAGCTCCCCGAAGGGGAACACATGAACTTCATCCCCGGCTCGTATGCGCAGATACGCATACCGAAATACGAAATGGACTACGACAAGGACATCGACAAGAGCCTTATCGGCGACGAGTACCTCCCGGCTTGGGAAAAGTTCGGGCTGTTCACGCTCAAGTGCCGCAACACCGAGGAGACCGTCAGGGCATACTCCATGGCCAACTACCCGGCAGAGGGAGACCGCATCATGCTGACAGTCCGCATTGCCACCCCGCCGTTCCAGCCCAAACCCAAGACTGGTTTCATGCCGGTTTCTCCAGGCATTGCCTCCTCATACATATTCACCCTCAAGCCGGGCGACAAGGTGCTGATGAGCGGCCCGTACGGCGACTTCCACCCGATTTTCGACTCCAAGGCGGAGATGATATGGGTAGGCGGCGGCGCCGGCATGGCTCCCCTCCGCGCACAGATTATGCACCTGACACGCACTATGCACGTCACAGACCGCAAGATGTCTTATTTCTACGGCGCACGCGCACTGAATGAGGTGTTCTACCTGCAAGACTTCCTCGAGCTGGAGAAAGAGTTCCCAAACTTCAAGTTCTATCTCGCGCTCGACCGTCCCGACCCGGCAGCAGATGCCGCCGGCGTGAAGTATACGGCTGGCTTCGTGCATCAGGTGATGTATGACAAATACCTGAAAGACCATCCCGCGCCCGAGGACATCGAATACTACATGTGCGGACCCGGCCCGATGAGCAATGCGGTGAACAAGATGCTCTACGACCTCGGCGTTGAGCCGTCGAGCATACATTACGACAATTTCGGAGGTTAATGCCCCCTGAAAATTTGGTTATTCGCTGTCCTCTTGCTACCTTTGCAGCAGATTGTGCGGCGGCTAACCGTCAAAGGAGTGACACCGCGCAATGACGAGTAAAAACATAATCAAACAAGCAAAAATATAGAACAAAAATGCAGAGAGACAATCAAATCTTTGACATGATTGACCGCGAACACCTGCGCCAGCGTCGCGGCATCGAGTTGATAGCAAGCGAGAACTTCGTCAGCGACGAGGTGATGAAGGCTATGGGGTCTTGCCTGACCAACAAGTATGCTGAAGGCTATCCCGCTCACCGCTACTACGGCGGCTGTCAGGTTGTGGACGAGGTTGAAAACCTTGCCCGTGAACGCGCGAAGAAACTGTTCGATGCAGAGTGGGTCAACGTGCAGCCACACAGCGGCGCACAGGCCAACATGGCTGTGTTCATGGCTTGCCTGCAGGCCGACGACACATTCATGGGCATGGACCTCAGCCACGGCGGACACCTCAGCCACGGAAGCCCTGTAAACTTCTCTGGTCTGATGTTCAACCCTATCAGCTACACTGTTGACGCAGAGACCGGCCGCGTAAACTATGAGGAGATGGAGGAGAAGGCTCGCGCACAGCGTCCGAAACTCATCATCGCCGGTGCAAGCGCATACAGCCGCGAGTGGGACTACGCACGCATCCGCAAACTCGCCGACGAGATCGGCGCTATCTTCATGGTTGACATGGCTCACCCCGCTGGTCTCATCGCTGCCGGACTGCTCGAAAACCCGGTTAAGCATGCTCACATCGTCACTACCACCACACACAAGACCCTCCGTGGCCCGCGTGGCGGCATGATCCTCATGGGCAAGGACTTCGACAACCCCTGGGGCAAGAAGACTCCGAAAGGCGAAATCAAGAAGATGTCTGCTCTGCTCGACTCTGCAGTGTTCCCCGGCGTACAGGGCGGCCCGCTCGAGCACGTCATCGCAGCCAAGGCTGTTGCCTTCGGCGAGTGCCTACAGCCCGAATGGCGTGCATACGCTGAACAGGTGAAGAAGAACGCTTCTGCACTTGCAGCTGCCCTCATCGCTCGTGGCTACAAGATTATCTCTGACGGCACTGACAACCACTGCATGCTCGTAGACCTGCGTCCCAAGTTCCCTGAGATGAGCGGCAAGAAAGCAGAGCGCGTGCTTGTTGAGGCTGACATCACTGCCAACAAGAACATGGTGCCCTACGACACCCGCAGCCCGTTCCTGACTTCAGGCCTCCGCTTCGGCACTGCCGCTATCACTACTCGCGGCGCAAAGGAGGAACTCATGGAGACTATCGCAGACTTCATCGACCGCGTACTCTCTAACGCTGACGACGAGAGCGTAATCGCAGAAGTTCGCGCTCAGGTCAACGAACTGATGAACGCATATCCGATGTTCGCCTGGTAATCAGACGACTCTCAGACTGTAATAGCTATGGCGTCCTCGAGGCGACCATAGCTATTATAGTGTGCCAAAACCCCTCTCCCACACTATACGACAAATCGACTATCATCATGGACGAAATATTTGTTGACGCGCCGCACGTCATTTTCGTAACCGGCACCGGGACAGACGTGGGCAAGACATACGCCACAGGCTGGCTGGCAAAGCGCATGGCACAGGCCGGCAGGAAAGTCATCACTCAAAAACTCATACAGACCGGTTGCCGCGACCGAAGCGAAGATATAGAGGCTCACCGCCGCATCATGGGCATACCCTTGCAGCCGCGTGACATCGACCATACTACTGACCCTATCATCCTGTCCTACCCCGCCTCACCGCACCTCGCGGCACACATCGACGGCGTGGAGCTGGACTATGACGTGGCTGCCCGCTGCACTGAACGGCTTGCCCGCGAATATGACTGTGTTCTCGTAGAGGGCGCCGGCGGTCTTATGGTACCGCTCAAAGAGGACTTCATGACCATTGACTACATCTGCCAGCATAACTTGCCGACTGCGGTAGTCGTAAACGGACAGCTCGGCTCTATCAACCACGCACTGCTGACGCTTCAGTCCATCGAGCGTGCCGGCGCGACACTGTGGGCCGTGGTATACAACACCTATTTCGACAACGACAAAATCATCAGCGACGAAACACGCAAGTACCTGCGCGAGTATGTGTCACAACACCACCCGGCTTCACATTACATAGTAATGGACTGACCGCGACACACCATAACACAACTATTCAACCGTACACTCATGAGGTCTATACTCGACACTCTCAAGATAAGCATTTCAAAACAGCAGCTCGCCACACTCCCCGCTGCCGGATACACAAAAAAAATAACGGTAATCGAGAAGGCGGAAGACGTGCCTGCCGCTATTGAGTCTCTGCGAAGAGAAAAAATTATCGGCTTCGACACGGAAACCCGTCCCTCGTTCAAAAAAGGCGTGTCATACAAGGTCTCGCTGATACAGCTTTGCGGCAAAAACGAGTGCTTCCTCTTCCGCATCAACAAGTGCGGCTTCCGCGACGAAATTGTGGAGCTGTTTGAAGACCCCGTGAAAATCAAAGTCGGCCTATCCCTGCACGACGACTTCACCAACCTCTCCAAGTTGCGCAAATTCAACCCCAAGGGATTTGTAGACCTGCAGACATACGTCAAGCAGTCTGGCATCATCGACAACTCCCTCTCACGTATCTACGCCATCGTCTTCGGTCAGCGCATATCCAAAAACCAGCGGCTCTCAAACTGGGAAGCTCCGACCCTTACAGACCACCAACAGGCATACGCGGCTCTCGACGCATACGCCTGCATACAGATATACAACGCCATTGGCAACCGCATATTCAAGCCGCGCGAGTCGCAGTATATCCTCCCCGATACCCCCGAAGAAACTGCGGAAACACCCGACAACACCCAGCAGCAACAATGAACCTCAGGAGGACAAAATACATCTGGCTGCCCGCCCTGCTGCTCATTTACATAATCGTCATGGCATACATCGGCAGTGACACGCTGACAGTTCAGGGGGACTGGCTGCGATATTTCGGCTCGATAGCCGTAGAACTCGCGATTATAGTCGCCCTCGCCGTCTTCCTGCGCAAGAAGCAGAAGCTGCAAGACCGACGCGAAAACCGCGACACCGACACGCCCAAAAATAAATAGTTAGTGCCTCAGCCTGGAGGCACTAACCGTATATCGTTGTAGTTGGGCAGCGAATTATTCAACTATGGTGACAGGCTCTGCATGTTCGAGCACCAGCGTCATCGGCGGACGGTCGCATACCTCGGCAGGGCCGAAATACTGTATAGGCCCGGGATACTGGTACAACGTGTTGAGAGCCAACGTCTCGCGCATTGACGCATATTTCAGGTACGGCCCGCCGTTCAGGTTGACCAACGCCTTCTTGATTACCGGCTTGTCTTGACCCTTGCGGCGTTCCATGTTCATCATCATGGTGATAGGCACACCACCCGGAATCCAATCCTCGTGGTCTACAGCGGTCAGGTTGCGGATAGACGACATATAGCCGGTCAGTCCGGAATTGATGAGCATCGCAGCGTTATAGCCGAGAGCGTATGTGTAGTCAGCGTCAAAGTTTGACGGGTCTGCGCAACGGCCTTCGTAGCCGAAGAAATGGTGCTGCGTGGCAAACTTGCCTACGTACTCCCCTGTCTCCGCCATTTCCTCGAGCCGCTTGGCTACCATCTCCGAAATCAGGCTCTCCGTCTCGATTAGCGACACCTGCACATTGCCGTGCTGGTCGCGGTCAAGGCTGAGCTGAAGCGCGATGTTCTTGGGCAGCGACTTGTACAGTTCGGCATTGACGGGCGAAAGGTGCGCATGAATTGCGATGAGCTTGTCGAGTTCCTCGAGACCCTCCAGCTCCTCAGCATTCTCCTCAAGAACATCGTTCAACTCGCTTATCAGCCGCTTCATAGAGGGAATGAACTCGATGAGGCCCTCGGGTATAAGGACTGTACCGAAGTTCCAACCGAGTTTTGCCCGCTCCGAAATGACATAACACAGGTAGCTGACTATGTTGTCGAGCGTCATGCGCTTAGCCTGAATCTCCTCCGAAATCAGGCACACGTTAGGTTGTGTCTGCAATGCGCATTCCAAGGCAATGTGCGATGCCGAGCGGCCCATCAGCTTGATGAAGTGATAGTATTTCTTGGCGGAATTGCAGTCGCGCTGAATGTTGCCTATTACCTCGCTATATACCTTGCACGCGGTGTCAAAGCCGAAAGAGGCTTCAATCCATTCATTTTTCAGGTCGCCGTCAATGGTTTTCGGCACACCGATAACCTGAATGTCAACACCTTTGGCCTTGTAATATTCAGCCAGCACAGCAGCATTTGTATTCGAATCGTCACCTCCGATGATGACCAACGCCTGTATGTTCAGTTCCTCGAGGATTTCCAGACCTCGGTCAAACTGCTCGGGAGTCTCGAGCTTGGTACGCCCGGAACCGATGATATCGAAACCGCCCGTGTTGCGGTACTCCTTGATGTAGCCGGCAGTCAGCTCCATATACTGATGGTTGATGAAACCGGCAGGCCCCATGAGGAAACCGTAGAGGCGGCACTCTGGGTTGAGTGTCTTTATGCCGTCGAAAATTCCGCTCACGACATTGTGGCCGCCAGGGGCCTGGCCGCCAGAAAGGATGATGCCCACATTGAACGGCTCTTCGAGCCGCTTCGGGTTCTCGTCGCGGACAAACTCCACGACAGGCATGCCGTATGTATTGGGAAACAGCTTCTTGATTTCCTCCTGATTGCCAACGGACTCCGTGTTTTTGCCGACGCATATCTTCACCGGACCTTGGAGAGCCTTGGGCAGTTTGGGGATGTAGTTTGCCCGAATTTTCTGCAATGCACTCTTTTTCATAGTTACCTTATCTAAGTAGATTTTTTACCAGATTGCAAAGTTAGCAATTATCCCCGACACTCGCAACAGCCCCACCGACCACCTCGGCATTAGTCGTTGCATATATTTCGATATTGCCAATTTACGAATATCCTCATTATCCGATAACGAGCAAAACGCACCAATGCACAAATGCCAATACAATCAACTATTCGGAAGTTTATCAATGTGCATATAATGAGTACTCTCCATATCAGCGATGCCCTTCCTAACATTCCCATTTATACCAATCCCAAACCTCTCTCTGATTTCTTTCTCAATATCTTGACTAAGTGATTCACACCCCAAAAAAGCACTATAACCGATGTTTGTTACACTGCTGGGAATCTCAATGCATGTCAATGATTTGCATTCCGCAAAAGCGCACATGCCTATACTTTTGACACTATTAGGAATTGCAATGCTCGTCAACGACGAACAGCCACAAAAAGCTCCGTCACCAATGCTTGTTACGCCGTCGTGGATTGTGATGCTCATCAACGATGAACACTTCCCAAAAGCCAAGTATCCTAGGTTTGTTACACTGCTGGGAATTGCAATGCTCGTCAACGACGAACAACCATAAAAAGCATTCTTCCCGATGCTCCTCACACTTTCGGGAATTGCAATGTTAGACAACGATGAACACCTATCAAAAGCACCGTCGCCGATGCTTGTCACGCTGTCGGGAATGCCGATGCTCGTCAACGATTCACACCCCGAAAAAGCACAACAGCGAATGTCTTTTGTGCCAGGCTTTATAGTATAACTTCCTGTCAGATCTTGCGGAGCCTTCAGCAGACGTGTACCGTCAGGGCTGTATTTCACGCCGTATTCGTCGGTGATTACGCCCGCAAGATATTTATCTGTAATTTTTTCCATCGTTCTGTTTTACATTATCCAATTTCACAATATCCCAGAATCCTATTATGACATACACCGCATCCTCATTACGACAATCCGGCATTGATGCGCAACCATGTCAGTTCTTTTTCAATGCTCGGGTTAGTTAAACCGAGGGACTGTGCCTTCTTAAGTGCTTCAAATGCCTCTCTATACATACGCATCGATGACAATGCCATTCCAATGTTAGAATAGATTTGGGCGTCTGTATACGGAGTACCTTCTTGATACGGCTCCGAAAGAGCTTGACGAAAAGCCCCTATTGCAGCTGCGTAATTCTTCTGTCTGTAAAAATAGACAGCCTTGTTAAAATACGGCATCCGCTTACCCTGAAGCATTTTAACCCACCTAAATCGCAAGCCCAAATCCTCATGCTCTGGATCAATGTACCCGACGTTGTCAGGCTTAACGAAACCGCATTTTTTCGCCACACACTCCGAGCTGATATTATCGACACAAATATCAAGCATCATTACCGAAAAAGGAAAACGTTGAAACAACAAATCGCAAAGCCCCTTTACAGCCGCCGAGGCATAGCCCTTGCATCTTTCTGCCGGAAAGACTGCATATCCCAAATTCCATAAGAGCGAACCACTTTCGGACTCTCTTCTTGGCTCTGCAGATATAAAGCCCACGCCTCTCCCGTTTCTGTCATAAATTATGTAGTTCAAAGCAGTACATTGAGCGTTGGCTTCAATGATGTACTGGCAAAAATTACGGATATTTGCCGCATGGTCTCTTCTCAAAATGTAGTAACGCCTTACGTCCGGGTAGCGAAAAAGCTCCTCAACAATGCCGACATTCAATGGCTGTACCAGCTCCAGGCTACAACACAAACAATCGAACTTGACAGGAAAACTGTGTGCTGACATATATTCAAACTCTAATTATCTATTCTCTGCAAAGTTAGTGATTTTGTCCCGATTACGCAAATTCCGGACTGCGAAAGGACAAAAGAAAAAAGGGGAGGAAGCCGGTATGGTTTCCTCCCCCTTCTGTTTGTATGTGCTATATGTGGTTATTTCACTTCTTCAAAGTCTACGTCAGAGATGTTCTGGTCATCGTTGCCGCCAGCGGCGTTTGCACCAGGGTTAGCCTGCTGCTGTGCGCCAGGGTTGGCTGTCTGCTGAGCATTGTATATGTCCTGCGCAGCTGCCTGGAATGCGTCCTGAACAGCCTTGACAGCGTTGTCAATCTCGTCTACCTGCTGGTTCTTGTGAACTTCTTTCAGGTGGTTGAGGGCGTTCTCGATTGCCGGCTTTTTGTCAGCAGGAATCTTGTCTGCGAGTTCCTTCAGCTGCTTCTCGGTCTGGAAGATTACGGAGTCAGCATGGTTGAGCTTGTCAACACGCTCCTTGACCTTGCGGTCAACGTCCTCGTTGGCCTTGGCCTCGGCACGCATACGCTCAATCTCGCTGTCGCTCAAGCCGCTCGAAGCCTCAATGCGGATAGACTGTTCCTTGCCGGTAGCCTTGTCCTTGGCAGACACGTTGAGGATGCCGTTTGCATCGACTTCGAAAGTCACCTCAATCTGCGGCACGCCACGCGGTGCGGGAGCGATGCCTGACAGGTTGAACTCGCCGAGCAGCTTGTCGTCGGCAGCCATAGGACGCTCACCCTGCAATACGCGGATCTGCACTTCAGGCTGGTTGTCAGCTGCGGTTGAGAATACCTCGCTCTTGCGGATAGGAATTGTCGAGTTGGCTTCGATCAATTTCGTCATCACGCCGCCGAGGGTCTCGATGCCGATAGACAGAGGCACAACGTCGAGCAGAAGCACATCCTTGACATCGCCGCTGAGGACACCGCCCTGGATAGCTGCGCCGATAGCGACAACCTCATCGGGGTTGACACCCTTGTTAGGCTCTTTGCCGAAAATCTCCTTTACCTTCTGCTGGATAGCGGGGATACGTGTAGAACCGCCCACGAGGACAACTTCGTCAATGTCGCTCGATGAAAGGCCGGCATCCTGCAAAGCCTTGACGCACGGAGCCTTGACTGCATCAATCAGACGCTCAGACAGCTGCTCGAATTTTGCACGAGTCAGCGTCTTTACCAAGTGCTTCGGGCCGGAAGCCGTTGCTGTGATATACGGCAGGTTGATTTCGGTCGAAGTCGAGCTTGACAGCTCGATTTTAGCCTTCTCGGCGGCATCCTTCAGACGCTGCATTGCCATCGGGTCCTGACGGAGGTCGATGCCCTCGTCGTTGCGGAAATCGTCGGCGAGCCAGTCGATGATGACATGGTCGAAGTCGTCACCGCCAAGGTGAGTATCGCCGTTGGTCGATTTAACCTCGAATACGCCGTCGCCGAGTTCAAGGATAGAAATATCGAATGTACCGCCGCCGAGGTCGAAGACTGCGATCTTCTGGTCCTTGTCCGACTTGTCGAGGCCGTAAGCCAATGCGGCTGCTGTCGGCTCGTTGACGATACGGCGCACTTTCAGACCTGCGATTTCACCAGCCTCCTTGGTAGCCTGACGCTGTGAGTCGTCGAAGTATGCGGGGACAGTGATGACAGCTTCGGTCACTTCCTGGCCGAGGTAATCCTCGGCAGTCTTCTTCATCTTCTGGAGCACCATGGCGGAGATTTCCTGCGGAGTGTATGAACGTCCGTCGATGTCCACCTTGGGCATATTGTTCTGGTCGATTACCTTGTAAGGCACGCGTTTGATTTCGTCTGCTACCTTGTCACATTTCTCTCCCATAAAACGCTTTATGGAATACACTGTGCGGGTCGGGTTGGTGATGGCCTGTCGCTTGGCAGGATCACCGACTTTGCGCTCACCTCCGTCCACGAATGCCACAACTGAAGGAGTCGTGTTGCGACCCTCGTTGTTCGGAATCACTACGGGATCTTTTCCCTCCAATACTGCTACGCAGGAGTTGGTCGTTCCCAAGTCAATACCAATTATCTTTCCCATGATTGTATGTGTTATGTAGTTATTATTCTGTTTGTTTCCGGACTTTCACCCTCGCTGTTGCCAGTTCGGATTTCAAATCCGCTCAGGGATTTAACAAATCACGTGCTAAATCGCCCTTTTAACATTTTGTCAAATCGCAGACACCCCACAACGCCGTAATAATCAACATCTTGCAAATACAACCACATTTTCTGACACAGCACGGCAAAAACATGACAACCCTGACAAATGCAACGCCGACGAACATGGCTGCATGAAGATCCGCAGCGGAAAAACGCGCTGGATGGCGGCGGTCACAGATATTTTTTGTACCTTTGGGGTGCGAATGGCGAACTTGTTACTCTCAACAAATAACATTGTTATGGAAACACCCAACCCTAAACAAAAGCAATACCGCTTCGGAACAACAGACGAGCCCACAGATGAGATGCTTGAACATCTCATGGAAAGTGCAGCCGAAAAGGTGCGTCAAAGCAATGCAACCGCTGAAAGACAGTTTTTTGACTACCTGAAAAAACAATGCGACGAGGCCAAAAGACGCAGCAGACACACAACCCAAACCAATACTCACACATGAGAAAAGACGGACATCAACCTATTCTTATAGTAATCGCCGGACCAAACGGTTCTGGCAAAACGACCATTACGACTGAAGTACTCGAAAGCAAATGGCTCGAAGACGCGGTATATGTAAATCCAGACAACATCGCACAGAAACGTTTTGGAGACTGGAACTCTCCCGATGCTGTCCGTCAAGCCGCCATTTACTGCCAGGAATGGAGAGAAGAATGCCTACGCAGCAGACAAAGCCTTATTTTTGAAACAGTTATGTCTGCACCTGACAAAATAGACTTCATACGCAGAGCAAAAGCTGCAGGTTATTTCGTCAGGATTTTCTTCATCTCAACAACCAATCCAGAGATTAATGCGGCTCGTATTGCAAAGCGAGTCATGAAAGGTGGACATGATGTGCCGATTCCCAAAATCATATCCCGATACGTAAAATCCATTGCAAACTGCGCCGAGATTGCGCGAGAAGTGGACAGGCTATACGTCTATGACAATTCCGAAGAAAACACCAATGCCAAACCTCTGTTTCGATTCAGGGACGGACGACTTGGAAAATTATATACCGACAAAATACCCGAATGGGCAGAAAATATACTTCAAGGCTAAGACCATAAATGTCAACACAATCCTCGCAGAAGCGCGGCTGAAAAATGCGGAGGGAGGCGGCGGTGACGGATATTTTTTGTACCTTTGGGGAAAGTTTATGTGAGTAACAAACCTGCTGCATGCGCATCAGGCTCGCATATACGCGACAGTAACATCATATCAATATGAATATCGAGAAAATTACCGACAATATCTTGTACGCAGGGGTCAACGACCGCACCACGGCGCGGTTTGAGGCAATGTGGCCTCTCCCCTACGGCGTTTCGTACAATTCATATATAGTCAAGGGCAAATCGAAATGCGCCCTAATCGACACTGTTGACATCAAGGAGTGCCGCAGCCTGGTGGAACATGTTTCCGAAGCAGTCCCCGGCGGCTGCCTGAATTTCTTGGTGGTCAACCATACCGAGCCCGACCATTCGGGTTCGATACCCGTATTGGCGGAGATATATCCGCAAATGCAGATAGTCTGCAACAAAATCAGTGCGGAGCAGATCAAGGGGTTCTACCATATCGACGAGAGCCGTCTGCTCGTAATCAAGGATGGTGACGCTATTGACCTCGGCGGCCTAACACTGCGTTTCGTCACAGTGCCTATGGTGCACTGGCCGGAAACGATGGTGACGTATTGCGAGGAAGAGCAGGTGCTTTTCTCCGGCGACGCATTCGGCTGCTACGGCGCGTTGAACGGCAGCATCATCGACGACAACATCGACGCTGCGGACATGGCTGCATATTTCAGCGAGATGCGCCGCTACTACGCCAACATAGTGGCAAAATACGGCAAGTTCGTACAGGCGGCAATGAAAAAGGCAAGCGGGCTGGCTATCAAATATGTATGCTCAACGCACGGACCGGTATGGCACAGCCGCATTGCGGAAGTGATGGACGTGTACGACCGCATGAGCCGTTGGCAGTCTGACGAAGGCATCGTCCTCGTTTTCAGCACCATGTACGGCAACACATCGGAACTCGTAGACCGCATCTGCACGGCCCTGTCACGCCGAGGGCTGAAGAACATCCGCGTACACAATGCAGCCACCGCCGAACTGAGTGACATGATAACAGACTGTGTATGCAAGGACACCATTATCGTCGGCAGCCCCACATATTCCGGCGACGTGTTCCCGCCCGTTGACGCGCTGGTCAAAGCCTTGGAAATCCGCGAAATCAAGGAGAAGACAGTCGGGGTCTTCGGCAGCTACACGTGGGCAAACAGTGCGTTGGGCAAGCTGACAGCCGCGTTCACACGCATGGGCTGCGACCCGGCAGCGACACTCGCCATGAAACAGGCATACAGCAACGCAATGGAGGCGGACGTGGAGGCGTTTGCAGACACGCTCGCTGAAGCCGTAAACCAGCGCAGAAATGGGTGAGATACTGACTGAACTGCATCCGCTCGAACCATGGTATCCCGAAGGTGCGACGCTGCTGATGTGCGGCACGTTTCCGCCGCCACGCGACAGATGGGCGATGGATTTCTATTACCCGAATTTCATCAACGACATGTGGCGCATATTCGGGTACATTCTCCACGGCGACAAGGAGTATTATGTCGATGCCGCCAACAAGACGTTCAGGCTGGAAGCAATAAAGGAGATGCTCACGGCACGGCACATCGCGTTGACCGACACTGCGCGGCGCGTACACCGCACACGCGGCAACGCCTCTGACAAGTACCTGAACATCGTGCAGCCTACAGACCTGGCAGAAGCGATTGCCGCACTGCCGAAATGCGCTGCAATAGCGACAACAGGAGAAAAGGCCGCATCGGTGGTGGCTACATCCACCGGCACAACAGTGCCGCGCACCGGAGAGAAAATACTCGTGCATTTCAAGGGTGTGGATCGCCCGTTGATGCACTGGCGCATGCCTTCGACCTCGAGGGCATACCCCATGAGCGTAGAGAAAAAAGCTGAATTTTACCGCTGCCTGTTCACTGAGACAGGAATCATTTAATAAACACACCAGGCTGAAGCCACAAACAGACAACAGAAATGCTTGACATGATAACACTCGCCATAGGATTTGACGCGAGTTCATTTTTCCAGTGGTTTGTAGAAAACGCGAGCTACATATTCGTGTTCGTATTCATGACCATCGAGAGTTCCTTCATCCCCTTCCCCTCGGAAGTGGTAGTGCCGCCGGCAGCATACCTGGCATGTACCAACACAGGAGCCGGCGCAGACATGAACATCTACATGGTGGTAGTGTTTGCCACCCTCGGTGCTCTCTGCGGTGCGTTTATCAACTATTACCTCGCCTTGTGGATAGGCCGCCCGGTGGTATACCGTTTCGCCAACAGCCACATCGGACATATCTGCATGATAGACGAGGCGAAAGTGACAAAAGCCGAGGCGTATTTCGACCGCCACGGCGCAGTGTCAACGCTCATAGGGCGACTGATACCGGCCATACGGCAACTCATATCAATCCCCGCCGGTCTGGCTCGCATGAATGTCGGCAAGTTCGCCATATTCACCACCCTGGGCGCATTGGTGTGGAACTGCATACTTGCGCTGCTCGGCTACATACTTGCGCAGAGCGTAAGCTACGACGACCTGTTCACCAAGGTTGAGGAGTACAACAAGTACCTGACCTGGGGCGGGTATGCGCTCGCCGTGCTGTGTGTCATCTACATAGTATACAAGGTCATCTCTCACAAAAAGGCAACCGCCGCTGAAAAGAAACCGACTATCAAAATCGACTGAACAACATAATACCATGAAAGTATCCCCTTCACTCCTGTCGGCAGATTTCGCCAACCTGACGCCCGACATCGAGATGATAAACCGCTCGGAAGCAGACATGCTGCACCTTGATGTAATGGACGGCGTGTTTGTGCCAAACATCTCCTTCGGCTTTCCGGTAATGAAAGCCGTTTCCAAGGTATGCACCAAGCCGCTCGACGTGCATCTGATGATAGTCGAGCCGGACAAGTGGATAGAGCAAGTGCGCGACCTGGGCGCGGAAATCATGAACGTGCACCTCGAGGCGTGCCGCCACCTGCACAGCACCATACAGCGCATACACAACGCGGGCATGAAAGCCGGCGTCACAATCTGCCCTGCCACGCCGGTATCGCTGCTCACTGACATAATACGCGACGTTGAACTCGTGCTGATAATGTCAGTCAACCCCGGGTTCGGAGGACAGCCGTTCATACCGCACAGCGTGGAGAAGGTGCGCCAGCTGCGTCAGCTGATAGACAGCACCGGCTCAAAGGCGATAATCGAGGTTGACGGCGGCGTCAACCTCCAGACAGGAGCATTGCTCGCAGAGGCGGGAGCTGATATGCTCGTTGCCGGCAGCTATGTGTTCGGCGCGGCAAACCCCGAAGAAGCGATTTCGGGTCTGCGTGCCTTATGAATTATCATCTTGCAGAGGCTTATCCTCTCGCTCACTGCGTGAGGAACTTGACATAACCACGCCCTACGGAGGGCATAGCGACACGGAATACGTTGTTGGCAAGGAGGATGTCTGTTATCCCATTGTCAGCGACGTATTTTTTCATGTTCTTGTTGAAGTAGCGGCCGTCAACGACATGTATCTCCTCAAACGAGTAGAACAGGTAGCCGGGCAAGGCATTGCCGAAACTGTCCTTGAGAATAAGCAGCTTGCGGTGGTTTTTGGTGTCTGTTACGACCTTTGTCAGCCGTTTGTCATCGCCCATGAATGTCTGGTAAGCTGCACTGCTGCCGTCCTTGAACTTGTAGAAGAACTGCCCCTGGACAGGCTTCCCCTCATGAGTGACGTTGAAATGCTTGTCAACCGTGTAGTCGATGTACGTAGTGGTGTAACCGATGCCCTTGGGCGTGTAATACACGAAATCCTCAGGCGACTTCTTGATAGCTATGTCCTTGGAATAGCCGTACATAGTGCCGACATAGTTATGTATGACGTGCTTGTCATAGTGAGACAAGTCGCGGAACGGCACTTTAGCCACTTCGGCAAACTTCTGCGCGGCATAGTATGCACCCAGCGGTGCCCAATGGTGGTCGGTACGAAGGAATATAGGCTCATTAGCGTGCTTGCCCAAAACGGTATACACATCAACAGGCTTCACGCCGTCAACGAGGTGTTCATGCACATTGACAACAGTCGTGAGCATCGAGCTCGACTTGTCCTTCACCTGGTCGGGGAGATAATACTCGGTCGAGTTGGGGATGACCATACAGTAAATGTTCACCGCGCTGCCAAATGCCTCCTTGTATTTGTTGACTGCTTCGGCATATCCTTCGCCGCTTTTAGCCCCTCCACCGTATATCATCAACGCGCGGGCAGTGGGAGCAGTGCCGACAACGATGATGCCACGCGAGGCAATCTTGGCTTTCTCGTCAGCACCCTCGGTAACCTTGAACTGGTCAATATGACCGTCATCTGACGGAGCTTGGGGTGCCGCATCCGCGCCGCCGGCATCAGCGTGTATTGTGATTTGGTTTTCACCAGAGATGTGCAAACCGGCCAGCCCCTTTATCTCCATGCTCGCTGTCATAAACACATCACGATAAGGCTCGCTGTCGCTGAACCATGCCGATACATCTTTGGTAAACTCACCAGAGGCAAGACGCTCGGGAGTGTATTCGGGAAACGAGGCAAGCTCACGGCGTTCAAGTTCGGAAACGGTGCTGCGAGGGAATGCCGTGAACAGGACCGTGAACCCGGCAAACACCAATGCCATAAAGCTGATATATATGACGTTATATTTCATCTGAGTCAGTCTTAAAAGCGAGTGTACAGGAATGCATTGTTTGTTGCTCCTACAAGAAGAGCAACGCTGGCGAGCAGTATCACACAAGAAGTCGTCAACCGCGCAACAAGCACAACCGTCTGCCCCGCCGCAGTCTGCTCGCCAAATAGCTTGTCTGCAAAGCGCGAAAGCATCCGCCGGACAGGAATGCAGAACAGCACTACAGCTACAAGCAGCCAGAAACGGTCAAGCAGGACAACGCCGTCAGCAAATGCGTAGACCTCCGCAGCCGAGCCTCCGAAGGCGAGGGTGAAGAAGTGAGACAGCCGCCCGAAATCGTCAAAGTAGAATATTCCCCACCCCACAAGCACTACAGCGAGGCTATAGACTATCAGCAGCGGCGAGGGTATATGCTTCTGCAAGCGCAGTATCGTATGCTTCTCTATAAGCAAGATTATACCGAAATAAAGACCCCAAAGAATGAAATTCCAGCTTGCGCCGTGCCACATACCGGTGAGCATCCATACGACCATGATATTTACAAGCTGATGTCGTCTGTTGCCTCCGAGCGGTATGTAGACATAGTCCCGGAAGAAACTGCCCAACGAAATGTGCCAACGCCGCCAGAACTCGGTAATCGTGCGCGAGCAATACGGGTGGTCGAAATTTTCACAGAAATGGAAGCCGAGACAACGCCCGATGCCTATGGCCATGTCGGAATATCCTGAGAAGTCAAAGTAAATCTGCAACATAAACGCCCCGATGCCAATCCACGCCCCGGCGACTGTGGTCTGCTGCATATCGCCGCCGATGAGCTGCGTCGCTACTTCGCCAAGCTGGTTGGCAAGTATGACCTTCTTGCCAAGGCCTATCATGAAGCGGAAAACGCCATCGGCAATGTCCGCTGCGCTTACGCGACGGTTGTCAATCTCGTCTGCAACAGTGTTGTAACGCACTATCGGGCCGGCTATAAGCTGCGGGAACATGGATATGTAAAGCAGCAGCCCGAAGAAATTCTTCTGAACCGGAGACTCTCGCCTGTACACGTCCACAAGGTAGGATATGGACTGGAATATATAGAAGCTGATGCCTATAGGAAGGGCAATGTGCGGGTCAGCAACATCCAGTCCCATGTCTCGCAATATCTGCGAGAAGAAATTCAGATACTTGAAAGTGCAGAGAATCGACAGGTTCATCACCACGCCGAGGACGAGCCACACGCGCCGCCCCCTGCCGCCGCAATGCCCGATGCCGCGCCCTACGCAATAGTTGAGCAACACGCTCACAAGCATCAGAAAAACATAGACCGGCTCACCCCATGCGTAGAATATGAGCGAAAAGACTATCAACACAATATTCTTGGCCAAATGACCGGACCGGCGATGCTCGCATATATCATCGCAGTACACTTCGCCGTCCACGCCGCTCTCCCTGCGGCGGCAAAGCCTGTCGATGCCTCCGGCTATGAGGTAGCACACTACAAACGCAGGGATAAACACGAACAGGAAAAACAAATCAGAAAATACCATTGTAAACCAGTGTGTGTATATGGTGAATAATTATATTCAATATTGGAGTATCGCTGTCAGCTGGGCTGCTATGAAATACCCATGTCGGCGTGCGCCCTGCTCGGAAGTATGTGCGCCGTCGTATGTGTTTGTTCGCCTCACATTTTCCGCCGCCCGGTATATGCCGCCGCCCTTGTCGAGCGAGATAACAGGCAACGACATGCGATGCCCGCACTCTGTAATGACATCAGCCGCCTTGCGTATCTCATCATACCCGCAGACGGTGGCTTGCGCCGGAGTCACCAGTACAATCTGCGCCTCGGGAAAATGCTGCATCAGCAACTCGCAGCCATACCGCACCGACGCGGCAAGTGAAAGCACCTCCGACGGTCTGCGGCTCGTAATGAACCCGGACGTATCGGCAAATGCGTCCTGCGGCATTTCCGCAAATACGCCTGGACGGCGGTTCTGAAACCATGCATCGTTGATGCCGGCATACAGGATTATTATGTCAGGCACTGCCTGCGCACCATGGTCAACAGCATCAACCAGCCGCATTACCTGATTGTAAATCACATTGTTGTCGCCGAGAACTTCTGAATAACCACTGATGTCGAGGCGAGTGGAGACGGTGTTGGTCCACGTCGCGCCGCTGCGGGCATAGCTGCGACATGATGCGGGCTTGAACTTTTCGATGAACCACTTCGTCCACCCCTTGGACTTCGAGCAGTCGTCACCGCCTATCCAAGTGTTGGAATCACCCAGCAAGACCACATTCAAACCCTCCCCTCGACCAGAGCCGCCACTGTCGGCAAATGCGGACAAAGGCGCGACAAGCACTGCGATGAATAGCACCGCAATAGCCGTTATAGCGTTTGCAAAAGACAATTTCATTGATATATAAATGTCAGGGGATAAAATCCCCAAAAACCAGTCGCAAAAGTAGTAAAAATATTCCAATATCCATCTGACAAACACGCATATCTGCGACAAAAAATCCGCTTGCGGAGGTGCGCGAAAATTTGTAATTTTGCACGATATACGCTTCTATGAAAAGTCTGAAAAGCCTGTACCGCGTCATACGCAGCATCCTATTCGCCACCATACTGGCTGTAGTGGGGCTGTATGTGCTTATATATGTGGCAATTTCATTGCCGCCGGTGCAGAATCAGATACGCAAGACAGCGCAAAGCGAACTGTCGAAGCTGCTCGGGACGGAAGTGAGCATCGGCTCTGTATACCTTTCTCCAAGCGGCGAAGTGCGGCTGACTGACGTTAATGTCCCGACTCCTGACGGGGGGAAATGCCTTTTCGTGAAACGCCTCGGGGCGGGGATAGATTTGGGCAAACTCATCTTTGACCACAAGATTTGCTTCAACTATGCGGAAATAGTCGGACTCGACGGCGCACTCTCGCAGAAAGAGGAAAAAGGGCCGTGGAACATACAGTTCATTATCGACGCATTCAAGCCGAAAGACCCCAACAAGCCCCCTACAAAGTTTGACATAAAGCTGCGCAACGTGGTCATACGCCGAGCGGACATTTCCGTTGACCGGCTGTGGAAGCCATGCCTCGCAGATGGGCGCATAGACTTCAATCATCTGAAAATCGAGAACCTGCGCATGGACGTGACAATGCCACGGCTCAAAAATGACGATTTCTCGATAGACCTGCGCAGGCTCGCCCTGCGTGAAAAGTCAGGGCTGACCATTGACAAGATTGCCTGTCTCGTCCACCTCACGCCAAACAAGCTCGATGTCGTAGGGCTGACCATACAGCTGCCGGGCACACGTATTGACCCAGGCGAGTTCCACCTGTCATACAACGGCTACGGTGACATAGTCCCGGCTTTGAAACGCACGCACCACAACATCGCGCTCGACAACACACGCATCACACCGTCCGATTTCAGCGCATTCCTTCCCGGGCTTGCAGATTTCAACAGCCCTGCCACATTGAACCTGAAAGCAGACGGCGACACAAAAAGCGTCAGCATCGACCACCTCGACCTGCGCACCGCCGACAACAGCATCTCCCTGCTGGCAAAGGCCCGTATGAGCGATTTCTCGTCAATCGAAGACATACAGCTGACGGTCAACCAATTTGCCGCAAAAGTAACTCGTGAGGGGATGTCGCGCATATTATCGTTCATACCGTCAATGCCAGAAAAGACGCGAGGAATGATAACGCGGCTTGGCGACTTCACTGTGTCAATGCGAGGCTCGCTGCAAAATCTACGCGCTGATGCAGATGCCACAGTCAACACGAGCATCGGAGGCGTTGAGGCAGACTTCATGGTGGACTTCTCGAGAAAAGGGCTGTTTGCCATATCAGGTCACGCCGCCACACCCGGATTCAACCTCGGGACACTACTTGACAACCCCAAACTTGGGAACATCGCGGTCAATACAGATGCTGATGTCACCATCGGCAACGGCGACGTGAACGGCTCGGCAGACATTGACCTGCGCAACATATTCTTCAACGGACAGAATTTCAACAACATACTTGCCAATGTAACCAAAGACGGCAAGCAAGTCAGCGGCAAAGTCTCCGTCGATGACACTGACCTCGCGCTACAAGCTGACGGAAATGCGACAATCAACGGCAAAGCATCGGTAATTGATGCAACTGTGCAGATAGGACGATTCTCGCCCTCACGGTTCACCGCTGCCAAAGCCCTTGCCTCGCGCTCATTCAGCGGCAACATCGATGTCCATGTCAACGGACTTGACCCGAACACCGCGACAGGAAGCGTATCCCTGTCAGATTTCAGCATCCACAGCCAGGGACGCAATCCGCTGCACATCGGCAACATACACCTCGCGGCTGAAGCAGGCGAGGCACGCACCGTGACACTGCACAGCGATTTCATCGACGGCATCGTAACCGGCACTTTCGACATTTCGCGGCTGCCGCAGACCATGACCGCCATTGCTGCACACTCCGTACCTGCATTGATGCCAGGATACGACAAGGCATACAGCACTGCCGGCCAAAACCTCGATTTCGACATCACCATCAATGACGACAACACGCTGCCCGAATATTTCAACCTGCCGGTACGGCTGCTGACAGACATACGCATCACCGGAGCTGTTGACGGCAACACTGAAACTGCGTCCGTCAATGTTGACATACCATATCTGCAACAAGGCACAAACAAGCTGATACGAGGCACATACCTGCAGGCACGCCTCGACGGCATCAACCGCACATCGATGCTCGACTTAGGCACAATCCTGCCAGGCAAGAACAACACAGACGTTGATGTCAGGCTGTCCGCCTTCGGCAATGGCGACAAGCTGCGGGCCAATGTGAACTGGGACTTGAACCGTCCCAAGAAGTACACCGGCGACGTGGCAATGGAAATGTCAGCCTCCAAAGGCAATGACAACAGCCGCAGCTTCGGGCTGCACATACTTCCATCGAAATTTCATGTGGCTGATGCCGTGTGGCACATCGGTGACGGCAATGTGAGCTTTGACAACGGACGGCTCTCCGTAGAGAATGTGAGCGTATGGCATAAGGACCAGTTTGTCAACATACACGGCTATGCCTCGAAAGATCCCGACGACACGCTGACAGTTGACCTAAGCGACATCGACCTCGACTACCTGTTCGAGACGCTCAACATCAACTATGTCACCTTCGGCGGCAGGGCGACAGGGAAAGCCGTGGCTCGCTCCCTCTTCGACCTGAAAACCATGGACGCACACACAGAGGGGCTTAAAGTCACAAACCTGACCTACAACGGCGGACGGCTCGGCGACGCGGAGCTGTCAGGACGCTGGGACCCGCAGGAGATGAAAGTGGCAATAGGCGCAGACATCACCGACGAGGGACACCGAAGCGCGCTCATAGACGGCGGAGTCTGGGTGAAACGCGACTCGCTGTCGTTTGACATGAACACCAACAAGGTGAACATCAAGTTCCTCCAGCCGTTTATGTCGGCTTTCACCTCCGAAATATCAGGCCGCGCCTCCGGCAAGGTGAAACTGTACGGAACATTCAAGGACATCGACATGACCGGACGGGTGTTTGCCGACACTCTCACCATGAAGGTGGACTATACGAATGTGTATTATTCAGGTTCAGACTCGGTAATCATCGACCCGGGACACATCCGCGTACCCTCGTTCCGCATATACGACCAGTACGGCAACTCCGGCGTGTTCAGCGGCACGCTGACACACGACTATTTCCACAACCCTGCATTCGATTTCCGCGTAGACAATGCGCGCAACTTGCTGTGCTACAACACTGACGCAAAAATCAACCCCGACTGGTACGGCAAAATATACGGCAACGGCGGAGGCACTATAACCGGCTATCCGGGCTATGTAGGCATAATGGTAGACATGGCGGTAGCACCGAAATCTGTGTTCACATTTGTATTGAACGATTCGGAAGCGGCTGCCGACTACAACTTCCTCACCTTCTCCGACCGGCGTGCCGAAGAGAAGAAGCGCAAGGAAGAGGAGGAGAAGGCCGCCACAGACACCGAACCCGACTTCGTCAAGCGATTCCGCAAGAAGCAAGAGGAACAACAGCAGAGCCGCCCCTCTGTGTTCGCTCTCGACATACGCGCCACTGTCACGCCTCAAGCCGAAATGATACTCGTCATGGATCCCGTGGGCGGCGACAAGATACGCGCCCATGGCTCGGGAGCGATGCAGATAGGCTATTCTTCGGACAGCGACGAAATGACCATGTACGGCAAGTACACCCTCTCTGACGGCATGTACAACTTCACGCTGCAAGACCTCATACTCAAGGACTTCACAATACGCCCTGGCAGCAACATCTCGTTCAACGGCGACCCGTTCAAGGCGATACTCGACATAAACGCCATTTACCGCGTCAACACCAACCTTGCCGACCTCGACAAGAGCTTCACCACAGACCGCGACCTGAACCGCACCAATGTGCCTGTAGATGCAGTCCTGGCTGTGAAGGGCGACCTCGAAGCACCGGAAATTTCATTCGACATCGAGCTGCCCACACTTACACAGGATGTGGCCCGAAAAGTAAAGAGCATCATCTCGACCGAAGACATGATGAGCCGGCAAATCATTTACCTGCTCGCCCTCAACCGCTTCTACACGCCGGAATACATGGCGACAAGCGGCAACCGAGGCGAACTCACGTCGGTAGCTTCAGCCACCGTTACCTCGCAGATTTCAAACATGCTCTCGCAGCTCACCGACAAACTCACCATTGCGCCGTCGCTGCGCTCGGACAAGGGTGACTTCTCCGACACAGAAGTTGACGTGGCACTCTCCTCGCGGCTGCTCAACAACAGGCTGCTGCTCAACGGCAATTTCGGATACCGCGACAAGGCTACATCCAACACCACATTTGTCGGCGACTTTGACATCGAGTACCTGCTCAACCGCAGCGGCAACCTGCGGCTGAAGGCATACAACCATTACAATGACCAGAATTACTACCTCAAGTCAGCCCTGACCACCCAGGGCATAGGCATAATATACCGCAAGGATTTCGACAACCCGTTCTCGTTCCTGCGCCGCAGGAAGAAACGCGACAACACCGAAATCCCTGATTCTGTGCCTCCGCAAGAAGCTGTCATAGAGACAAAAGAGCATCAGTGATTTGACAGGCATGATATTTTTGATTAACTTCGCGCAAAATATATTACCAAATGGGTTTTCTGAAGAAACTGTTCAGTCGAGAGAAGAAGGAAAAGCTCGACTCCGGTCTGCAAAAGACCAAGCAAGGGATGTGGGAAAAAATCACCCGCGTCATCGTCGGCAAAAAAACTGTTGACGATGATTTTCTCGATGACCTCGAAGAGGCTTTCGTCACCAGCGACGTGGGCGTTGACACGACTGTCAAAATCATTGACAGGCTCAAGGAGCGCGTTGCCCGCGACAAGTACGTCAATACCGAGGAACTCGCCAACATCCTATGCTCCGAAATATGCGACATGATCGGGGAGAACGCCGTGGCCGACGATGAGCGCGATGACGATTTCGCCGTTGACAAGTCGAAAGGCACACCATACGTCATACTCGTAGTCGGTGTGAACGGCGTAGGCAAGACCACAACCATAGGCAAGCTGGCGCACATGTACAAACAAGCCGGCAACAAGGTTGTACTCGGTGCAGCCGACACATACCGGGCTGCCGCCATTGAGCAGCTTTCCATCTGGGGAGAGCGTGTAGGCGTGCCTGTAGTGAAACAGCAAATGGGCAGCGACCCGGCAGCCGTGGCTTTCGACACGCTCGAGTCTGCCAAAGCTCGAGGTGCAGACGTTGTAATCATAGACACGGCAGGCCGTCTGCACAACAAGGCCGGACTGATGAACGAGCTGTCAAAAATCAAGCGCGTGATGCAGCGTGTCGTACCCGAGGCTCCGCAGGAGATACTGTTGGTGCTCGACGCTTCGACAGGGCAAAATGCCATAGAACAGGCTCGCCAGTTCATCGCTGCGACCGACGTGAACTGCATGGCTGTCACCAAACTCGACGGCACTGCCAAGGGAGGTGCGATAATCGGCATCTGCGACCAGTTCAAGATACCTGTAAAATACATAGGCATAGGCGAGCAAATAGGCGACCTGCAGATATTCCGCCCCACGGAGTATGTGCGCTCGCTGTTCCAGTCAGCCATCGAAAAATAAACACATACAATATCAGAAATGCCGTTCACACACAACAGGATAGACATAATTTCCCTCGGTTGCTCCAAAAACCTTATTGACTCGGAGAGGCTGCTGCGCCGCCTTTCCGCCAAAGGGTACACCATGAGCCACGACCCGGAGACACCGGCGGGGGAATATGTTGTCGTCAACACCTGCGGGTTCATAGGCGATGCCAAGGAGGAATCCGTCAATATGCTGCTGCAACTCGCCCAAATGAAAGGGAACGGCGATATAGGCAAAATTGCCGTCATGGGATGCCTGTCACAGCGGTACATGGACGAACTGAAAGAGGCGATACCCGAAGTTGACCTGTGGTACGGCAAATTTGACTGGAACGCCTTCGTCACCTCGCTGCCGGATGTCGCCCCCACGAAAACAGCGGTCAAGGAGTGGCAGCGAACTGTGACCACCCCGCCGCATACGACGTATCTGAAAATTTCCGAGGGCTGCAACCGCTTCTGCGCATTCTGCGCAATACCCCTCATCACAGGGCGGCACACCTCCCGCCCCATGGAGGAAATCGAGGAGGAAGTGCGCGATTTGGTGAAGTCCGGTGTTTCGGAACTCAACGTGATAGCACAAGACCTGTCCTCATACGGCATTGACCTGTACGGCGGACACCGCCTTGCCCAGCTCGTAGACTGCTTAGCCGACATACCCGGTGTACGCCGCATACGCCTGCACTATGCCTACCCCTCTGACTTCCCATACGATGTTCTCGAGGTGATGCGCCGCCGTGACAACGTATGCTCGTATATGGACATTGCCCTGCAGCACATCTCCGACAAGATGCTCACTGCCATGCGCCGCCATATCAACAAAGAGGAAACATTGCAGCTCATAGACCGCATGCGCCGCGAAGTTCCAGACCTGAAGCTGCGGACGACGCTCATGGTGGGCTTCCCAGGCGAGACCGAAGAGGATTTCCAGGAGCTGCTCGATTTTGTGCGCACAGTGCGGTTTGAGCGCATGGGGGCATTTGCATACAGCGAGGAGGAAGGCACTTACGCAGCCATGCACCTCGCCGACGATGTACCCGAAGAGACCAAGCAACAACGCCTCGACACGCTGATGAAGCTCCAGCAGGAGATTTCCCTTGAACTGCAACAGGAAATGATCGGCAAGCGGCTGACTGTCGTTGTTGACACTGTCAATGCCGACGGCTCTGCTGTGTGCCGCACGCAATGGGACAGCCCGGAGGTTGACCCGGAACTGATAGTTGACCGCACTGATGCAAAGCCAGGCGACTACATCGAAGTCGAAGTGACCGACGCGGCAGAATTTGAACTGTACGGACGACAAATAACGGCAACAGCCAACTGACTACAGTGGAAACAGCATCACATAAATGCGAATGGCAGCTGCGCTTGCCTGACGGCACTCGCATTGGCGGTTCATCGGACAGTATCTGCAATGGACTGCAAATACCGGGATTTGTCATCTCGCCGTTTGACACCGGAGAGCATCTGATTCTATCAATCCCTACAGACAACGCCGCTACAGATTTCAGCCCATTAGTCAATATTGAGAGGCACAACACATTGCCAGAAGCAGCGACCTCTCGCGAACAGCACCTCCAAAACGTAGCTACAACTGCTCGCTACCACCGCGAAAACGACACCAGTGGCAAGACCGTTATAAGCCGCGTGTCAATACATCAGACAGAGTTGGGGACAGAACAACTCTTCCGCAACCTCGACAGACTTTACCCTGATGCGTGCATATTCCAATTCGACACACCTGCTACTGGCTCATGGATAGGCGCAAGCCCGGAATTGCTGCTCGAGGCTCATAACGGCACTCTCCACACCATGTCACTCGCCGGGACACGCCCAGCCGGGACAACAGAGGAATGGGGATGGGACGATAAAAACATTGTGGAGCAACAGATTGTTACCGACACGATTTTCGACACGTTCCGCCAGCACGGTCTAACACCCGTCACAACCGAGCCACAGACACTCCGCGCAGGAAGCGTTGAACACCGCTGCACACACATAACGGCAGACCTTCCGCCACATTGGAATTCAAACTGTCTGCAACAACTGCTCGCTGACCTATCCCCCACCCCCGCCCTCGGCGGCTATCCAAAGGATGCGAGCATATCGCTCATCAGGAGGCTCGAAAAACACGACCGCTCATGCTATGGCGGCTACTTCGGTTATATCGATAGTCCGACCGAGTTCCGCTTCAACGTGTGCCTGCGGTGCGCCCAGCTGGCCGACGGCAAAGCGTACATCTACACAGGCGGCGGCATAACCTCTCTCAGCGACCCAGAAGCCGAATGGGAGGAGACATGCCGCAAGGCACAGACCATGCTCGCAGCGCTCGGCATCACCTCAAAACAAGGGTGAAACAACTGCAATATCAGAAACTGAAATGGAGAGCTATGCGTACGCCTGAATCGGGAGCACCGGGCGTGCCTCGGTAACTCAATCTCCACACGTAGTCTACTCGCAATATCGAGAATATGTTGTCAAGCCCGGCACTGATTTCCATATAGGGAGTACCTGACATGATACGGGCATTCGAATCCTCCGGGAAGCGGAAAAGCGAAGGGTCAAAAGCCGGATTATTGCGGTGCGACAGGTGTCCCCACAATCCTTTGAAATTGACCACCTCGCGCAGTTTCAGTGCCTTTAGCAGCGGTATACGGTTAAATATCATTCCGTTCATCCAGTAGGTCACGTCCCATGCAGCGTATGTATCCATGGCAAACTCCATGGGATTCATCAGTGAGTAACTTTCAGGCTGGACCGTGTACGACAGGTTGGCGTTAGGCCACGTCAGTGCCGGATATTGCACCTTGCTCCATATCTTGCCACCCTTGGCAATCACGTCGCAATAGCCGAAAGCTGAGAACCAGAAGCGTTTCTGAACCGAAAATTCGGTCTTGTTGGTGGTAAAGTCCGCTCCGAGCATCCCTTTCGGGCCATATTCGTGCGACAAGCGGAATATCCACGTGTCCATATTGACAGGCAACCGCATTGAGGCGGTCTGTATGAATGTCGCGCCGGGTGCGTACTGTATGTCAAGGAAAAACGAGGACTGGTTGAAATGGCGGTGCGAGATGCCGTCACCGTCAGTGAACGGCAGCCAAGGCGTAGCCCACTCGCGAGACATTTTCGCCCCTGCCGATATGGTAAGTCCGCTCGCGTGTTCATAGATGTATGACAGCTGCGACAGTGCGCGGTATGTACCCAGATTGTTCTCCTTGCGCTTCAGGGACAGGAACACATTGTCGGCATTGGTGAACAGGTAGTGCTGCCCTATCATGTTCAGGTCGTAGGTGTGTTCCAGTCGAATGGAGTGCATCGGGAACTCGCGGGAGTGTTGTTTGCAGCGTCGGAACGAATACTCCAGCTCGCCGTGGTATTTCCATTTGTGATCCTTTGTGCCGTATGCGCCGTATGCGCGGGCAAACAGGTGCGGCGACAACGCAGCCTTGGTCATGCCGCCGAGACGGAACCGCGCCCCCTCAATGGAATTGGCACTTATCATCGTGTTGACCGGACCAATGTCAAACTTGCTCGGGTTGCCTGTTGGTATATAGCCTGTTACAAGCACGTTTATACATTTACGCAGCCAGTAAAGGAAGCGGTTTGAGTTGAGCCGGTCTGAAAGGTTGTCAACAGACTGCTCTTTGCCGGAAATAGCCGCAGGACGAGCTGAAAGCCAGTATTCAGCCGGGCGGCGGTCATATCCGTCCATATACACCGTCGCGCCAGCCTCGCGGCCGTAGGTGTCGAAATCTGGCGTATGTTCGTAAGTATAGCCCGAAAAGTCCGTATGCTTGTTGGCATAAAATCCCTGAACACCGGAGATAAGCTGCAACTCAACAGACATGTCCTCTGCTGTCTTCATGCGGTTGCCGAGGGAATCGCGCTCGAAATGCTGCTCCACAAAAATGTTTCGCACAAAATTGATGTTCAACGCCTTGGGTATGCGCATAGTCACCATAGTCACAAACGCATCGGGGCTGTCGATGTCTACATAGAGCGAGCCGTTGAAGCTGAACGACTCGGGATTGTGCGGCACAAATATCAGCTCCGCTATACGCTTTCCCTCGACAGTCACCGTATCGCCCATGAAATACTTGTAATAGTCCGCCCCTATGGCAGCCAGCGGACTGACAAACCGGTTCTGCATCAACGTGATGTCGTTGCCGAATATGTCAACCTCTCGCAACACATCGTCGAGCATTATCTGGATATTCTCCTGATTAAGCTGATCGTCAATGCCCACGCTGCGGAAACCACGGACAAGGGTCTTGTCACGCGAAGGGGAGCGAGAATGAAGCCGCGTCGAGTTCTTCTCGCGCACACTGATGTTAAGCACCGGGCGGCCTGTGATGTACGCAGTGTCTATGAAATCGTCTATCGGGTCGAGCCGTTTCGACAGCCACCCGGCGTTCTCCTTGTGGAAATCATTGAGCGACAGGACAGTCTTCTCATATTTGTCATAGCTGTAATACGGCTGGTCGAGGGGGTTGTGCTGCGGGTACAACTTGCGTATACGCTGCATCAGGTCAACGGCGGGGTTGTTCTTCTTGGAGTATTTCGGACGCTTGTTGGTAACTATCACCTCTCCCAGTTCCGTCTCGTTGTTCTGCATCAGTATATAGTCACGGCTGTCGAGCATATACTTTGCTACCGGTATAAGACGCTTCTCGTAGCCGAGCGACGAGATGACGAGAGTGTCGCCCATTTCCACCGACTTCAACCGGAAATGTCCTTTCTTGTCAGTGATGACAGCGTCCTTGCCGCTGGCGAGCGTCACGTTGACGTATGTCATCGGGCTGCGCGAAACGGAATCGCGGATATACCCGGACAGCTCAACAACTGAAGCACTTGCCGTCCTTCCCGCCCGTGACTGCGGCAAGGCATAAACAAGCAGCGGCAACACGAGCAACCCAAGGAGAAACAATGCCCTCCCTGGCAACATCCGTCCTGAATATCCGTGCTTGCTCATTTTGACAATATTTGCTAACTTTGTACCGTGTGCGGACTGCCAAATAGCGGTCTTGCCACGCACTTTATGGTTAACGCATCATCTGATGCCGTTTATCATAGCCATACGTTGATTTTAATGTTTATTATATGGCACTGGAAATCGAACACAAATACCTCGTAGTCGATGCGTCATACCGCGAAATGGCGACTGGCAAGGTCGAAATACGCCAAGGCTACCTCTCCCGAGCCGCAAGCTGCGTGGTGCGCGTGCGCATATTCGGCGACTGCGCTTTCATCACAGTCAAGGGGAAGACTGCCGGCGACACCCGTCTGGAATACGAATACCCTATACCTGCAGACGATGCGCGTGAGATGCTCACGCTGTGCAGCGGCAACATCATCGCCAAGACGCGGTACATAGTCCCCTACGAGGGCTTCACCTGGGAAGTGGACGAGTTTGCCGGGCATCACGAGGGTCTTGCAATAGCGGAAATCGAACTGCCGTCGAGCGACACGCATTACCAACGTCCGCCATTTGTCGGCGAAAACGTGACCGGCAATCCCCGCTATTACAACTCAAACCTATGATTACCTGCCCATTGCACCTATCAGTTCGCGGAGATTGTTGATGCCGTGGCGGCGGCAATAGTCTTCTATCCAGCGCACTGTCCTCTCAGTGACATCAGGCTCGACAAAATTGGCAGTGCCAATCTCCACTGCGCTTGCACCGGCGAGTATGAACTCCATGGCATCGCGTCCGCCGGCTATGCCGCCGAGACCCACTACAGGTATGCTGACAGCATTGCTAACCTGCCAGACCATGCGCACGGCTATCGGGCGTATGCACGGCCCTGACAAACCGCCGGTGACGGTGCTGAGCACCGGGCGGCGGCGTTCCACATCAACGGCCATGCCCAGAAACGTGTTCACCAGCGACACCGAGTCCGCACCTGCATCTTCTACCGCTTTCGCAATAGACGCTATGTCAGTCACGTTTGGCGACAGTTTCACCATCAAGTGCCTGTCCCAAACCTCGCGGACAGCAGCAGTCACCTGTGCCGCCCCCTCGCAAGTAGTGCCGAAAGCCATGCCGCCCTGCTTCACATTGGGGCAGGAAATGTTGACCTCTATGGCCGGTATGCCAGACAACGGCATCAGGCGGCGAGCCACCTCCTCGTAGTCAGGCACAGCCGCGCCGCTGACATTCACAATTATGTTGGTGTCGTAACGGCTGATGCGCGGGTATATCTCGTTGATGAAATAATCCACGCCCTTGTTTTGAAGCCCCACGGCGTTGAGCATACCCGACGGAGTTTCCGCCATACGGGGATAAGGATTTCCCTCACGGTGGTTGAGCGTCGTGCCTTTGACGATAATGCCGCCAAGTGAATTTATGTCTGTGAGCGACTCATACTCCTCTCCGTAACCGAAAGTGCCTGATGCCGTCATCACCGGGTTGCGGAGTTTCAGGCCGCGCCCCAAATCTATGCTTAAATCTGCCATTTCAAATCATTTATGTTGAACACAGGGCCGGCGGTACAGGTACATTCATTGCCGCGCACAGTATCCTCCACACAGCACAGGCACGCGCCGAGCCCGCACGCCATCTTGTTTTCCAGACTCACCTCACACTCCATGCCCCGGGACTTCGCCACAGCAGCCACAGCCTTCATCATCGGCATCGGCCCGCATACGCAACAGCGGTCAAAGCCAGACTGCAGCACGTCATGCGCGGTTACAAAGCCTTTCGTGCCGAGGCTGCCGTCCTCCGTACATACGCAAACCTCACCGTAACGGCGGAAGCGGTCGAGCTGCATCAGTTCGGCGGAAGTCCTTGCACCGAGCAGGAATGTCGGAGCCATGCCGGCTTCTTTCAGCTTCTTGCCCAGGTACAGCATCGGGGCTGTGCCGACCCCGCCGCCTATAAGCAGGTATCTCGCTCCCGGCACGATGGTGAAAGGCTTGCCCAGCGGCAACAATATGTCATACACATCGCCGATGCGGCTGTTGCAGATGATGTGCGTGGCCTCGCCGGCATCCTTCACAAGGAGGCGCAGCGTATTGTCCTCCACATTCACGTCATTGACAGAGATAGGACGGCGCAGGTACGCCCTCTGCGATGTCGCGACACGGACATTGACAAACTGGCCAGGCAAAATCTCTGGCAACGAACCCTCGACCGGGGTCAAAAGCAGTTCGGAATACCCGGACCCGTTGGACCGGACATCCACGACACGCATATCAATAAGGTATTTCTTGTGTATATCGTTCATTTTCTGATGTTAAGTGCTTTTCTCAGGTTTACCAGTTCCTCGCGAACCTGTCCGAGGCGGTCTATCACCTCCATGCGACGCGAGACATTGTGACGGTTCACACGCAACTGCTCACGGGCAGCATCAAGCTTCAGTCCCCGGATCTTCAACAGGAAGTGTATGATGCGGAGCGTCTCGATGTCAGCAGGCGTATAATAGCGTATGTTGGTTGCGCTGCGGCGCGGCGAACACTCGGGGAACTCCTTTTCCCAATAGCGCAACGTAGACTGAGGCACGCCTATCAGCTCTGCCACATCCTTTATCTTGTAATAATCCTTGTCGAGCGCGTCCATCGTCATGTCAGTCCATCACATGGCCGGCCTGTTCCGCCTGGCGTATCATCTCGGAATACTGTTCAGGCGAGAGGTCCATAAAATAATAGTTCACCGGGTTCTGTGGCTCGTCCTTGTAGCGCACCTCGTAATGCAAGTGCGGGCCTGTGGACTTGCCTGTAGAGCCGATCTCCCCTATCTTGTCGCCACGCACCACGTGCTGCCCCTGACGCACATTCAGCTTGCTGAGATGGCCGTATCGTGTCAGGTAATTGTAGCCATGGGAAATGTCTATGCAGTTGCCATAGCCGCCTTTCCACCCGGCAAACACGACCTCGCCATCCGCAGTCGCGAAAACAGCATCGCCGATGTTGGCGGGGAAATCTATGCCAGCGTGGAAATTGGGAGTGCTGTATATCGGGTCGATGCGGTTGCCGTAGCCCGAAGCTATGGTGTAGTCGGCTACGTTTATAGGCAGTATCGAGGGGATGTGCGCAATTTTCTCGTTCTGAGTCTCAAGGGCAGTCCGCAGCTTGTCGAAAGACACGGACTGCGCATACAGTCCGCGTTCCAATATATCTATGCTTCGCGCCAACTCGGTAAGCATCTTGCCGTCAGGCATTTTCGCAAGGTCGCGGTAACGCATGTCATTTTCGAGGCCGGCATACCGCTGACCCTGGCTCACAGGCTCTATCTGCATCATTACGCGGTAAAAATTGTCATCGCGGTTACGGATGTCGTCCATAACTTTAAGCGCATACTGAAGCCGTCCGTCCAGGCTTTCCAGCTGCTTGCGCAGTGCGGAATTATCCTCTTTGAGCTGCTCCTCCGTCGGCGAGGCAAACCCGTAGAACGCCACGAGGAACAACGCCGTGCCAATGGCACATGACAACAGCAGGAGGCGACCCCATGCCGCCATGCGTGTCAGCAGCGACGGATAAACACGCTCATAGTTGTCGGTGTCCGGATTGTACCTGTAATATATCTTGCCCATAGAGGTTTGCACCCACCCGGAACTGCCAGCATGAACACGGCAAGCAGTGCCAAATGGTCTTGCAAAATTACGAGAAAAATTCTAATTTTGCAATCTGATATAATCGTCTGCCCGATGCGGCAAGTATGCCCAAAGCGGCACACCCTCGGCCATTCGGGACAGAGTGTAATCTTCATACATATACAATATGCAGACAGCCAAAGAGATACGCGAGTCTTTCAAGGAGTTTTTCCGCCAGAAAGGACACCATGTTGTGCCATCAGCTCCGATGGTTATAAAGGACGACCCTACACTGATGTTTACCAACGCCGGTATGAATCAGTTCAAGGACATAATACTCGGCAACCGCCCTGCGGAGTTCAAGCGCGTGTGCGACTCGCAGAAGTGCCTGCGTGTCTCGGGCAAGCACAATGACCTCGAAGAGGTGGGTCACGACACATACCACCACACAATGTTCGAGATGCTCGGCAACTGGTCTTTCGGCGACTATTTCAAGAAGGAGGCTATTGACTGGGCATGGGAATACCTGGTCGATGTGCTTCACCTCGATGCCAACCGCCTGTACGCCACAGTTTTCGAAGGCTACGCACCCGAAAACCTCGGCCGCGACGACGAGGCTGCGGAAATATGGAGCAAACACCTACCCGCCTCGCATATCATCAACGGCAACCGGCATGACAATTTCTGGGAAATGGGCGATACCGGCCCGTGCGGCCCATGCAGCGAAATCCACATCGACCTGCGCAGCGACGAGGAGCGTGCCGCCGTGGACGGAGCGTCGCTCGTCAACAAGGACAATCCCCAGGTCATCGAGATATGGAACCTCGTGTTCATGCAGTTTGAGCGTCACGCAGACTCCTCGCTGCATCCGCTGCCGCTGAAAGTAATCGACACGGGCATGGGCTTCGAGCGTCTGTGCATGGCTCTGCAAGGCAAGAAGTCAAACTATGACACTGACGTGTTCACGCCGCTGCTCGACAAGATTTCATCGCTTTCAGGCAAGAAGTACGGCGAGGACGACAAAGTCGATGTTGCAATGCGCGTCATCGCCGACCATGTGCGCACCATCGCTTTCTCAATAGCAGACTCGCAGCTCCCCTCCAACGCCAAGGCCGGATATGTAATCCGCCGCATTCTGCGACGAGCCGTCCGCTACGCATACACATTCCTCGGCTGCCGCGAGGCGTTCCTATACCGCCTCGTCGATACGCTCGTTGAGCAAATGGGCGAGGCATACCCCGAGCTGAAAGCGCAGGAAGCCCTCATCAAGAAGGTTATCAAGGAAGAAGAGGATTCATTCCTCCGCACCCTTGACAAGGGCATCGGCATGCTCGACACCCTGATGCAGAAAGCACAGTCGGAGGGCAAGACACAAATCAGCGGACAAGACGCTTTCGTCCTCTACGACACATACGGGTTCCCTCGCGACCTGACCGAACTGATACTGCGAGAACACGGCATGACCCTCGACGCTGCCGGATTTGATGCGGAAATGAAGAACCAGCGCGACCGCGCCCGCAACGCCTCCTCGCAGCAGACCGGCGACTGGGTGACACTGGCCGAAGGCGAGCAGAATTTCGTAGGATACGACACATACGAATGCAAGACACGAATACTCCGATACCGCAAAATGGCTCAGAAGAAGAAGGAATTCTACCAGATTATCCTCTCCGAAACTCCGTTCTATGCGGAGATGGGCGGCCAGGTGGGCGACACCGGCTACCTCGAGGACACTGACGGCAAGCGCATAAAGATAATCGACACGAAGCGGGAAAACAACATCGGCGTACATATCGCCACCGAACTCCCCGCTGACCCAACTGGTGAATTTACTGCCGCCATTGACCGTGAACGCCGCGACAACATCGCAGCCAACCACACGGCGACACACCTGCTCCACCAAGCCCTGCGCGAGGTGCTCGGCAACCATGTTGAACAGAAAGGCTCGTATGTCGCCCCCGACGTGCTGCGCTTCGACTTCTCGCACTTCCAGAAAGTGACGCCCGAAGAGATACGCAAGGTGGAACACATCGTCAACAGCCGCATACGCCAGGCTATCCCGCTCAACGAACACCGCGACGTGCCCATTGCCGACGCCAAGGCTCTCGGCGCAATGGCCCTCTTCGGCGAAAAATACGGCGACCGCGTCCGCGTAATCAGATACGGCGACTCAATCGAGCTGTGCGGCGGCACACACGTTGCCAACACAGGCAACATCGGCATGGTGCGCATAGTCTCTGAGAGTTCTATCGCTGCCGGCGTGCGCCGCATCGAGGCGGTGTCCGGAGCCGGAGTAGAAACAATGCTCGACCGCATGCAGGATTCCGTCCGTGACATCTCCGCTATGTTCGGCAACGCTGCCGACATCAAGGTCGCCGTGGCAAAAGCTATCAGCGAAAACAATGACCTGCGCCATAAAGTTGAAGACTTCTTCAACCAGCGCGTAACATCACTGACCAAGCAAATCCTCAGCGAAGTCAAGCAAATCAACGGCATAAATGTTGCCCAAATGAGAGGTCTTGCAATGCCGGAAGTAGTCAAGAACGTTGCCTTTGCACTGCGCAAGAGCGAAGTGACACCTCTCATATTCGTGGCAGCAACGGTGTTCGACAAGAAGCCGCTGCTCACGGTGGCACTCACCGATGACCTTGTAGCTGACGGGCTGAACGCATCAAAAGCTGTGCGCGAAGCGGCCAAGAGCATCAAGGGAGGAGGCGGCGGACAGCCGTTCTTTGCACAGGCAGGCGGCAAGGATGCCGACGGCTTGTCAAAGGCCTTTGAAACGCTGACACAACTGCTCGGCATCGCCGACTGACAATAACAATGACCTTGTGATGCGAACTATCTCATCACAAGGTCATTGCCCTAAAAAACTAAGTGCGGAAAGCACTGTTTATCAACCGCTTATAAAAATATTTCGATAATCTATAGCCAGTCTATTTGCATATTAGCGAGAATTAGACTAACTTTGCATCGGAATTAGGGGCATTAGCTCATCTGGCTAGAGCGTTTGACTGGCAGTCAAGAGGTGACGAGTTCGAGTCTCGTATGCTCCACAATGCTTTAACCGCGTGGCAAACAGCAATTTACAGCTGATTTCCACGCGGTTTTCATTTGCTTTCGAGGCAATATTTTCACCCCGATTTTACCGAATTTCGGGCAAAATCGAGGTGATTCCAGTATAATGTTTCACCATTTAACCGCATTGGTGAAACATTTCGAGAACACAGTTTAACTATCACTGCAGGCAAAATTAACCTGCTTGCCAAGCCTCCGCCTAAACATAGTTAGCAAGGCTATGGCTTTGCCGCCAATTACTGGCGGGCAAAGCGGATGTCCGTCGCGAGGTTGTTGGCGACAACGACTGCCTTCGTGATGTGGTCACAGATATGGTCCTTGCCCACAAGCTCCTCAATGCCCGATTTCTCCAGTGACAAGTGGACATTGTGGCGCACGCCCGACAACACGACATGGATGCCCTCGCGCTGCGACGATTTGATGAGTATCTCGAGGTTGTGGATTGCAGTAGAGTCGATGAACGGCACTTTGCGCATACGCAATATGCGCACAAGCGGCTTGTCGCCCATTGAGCGCATCATCTCGTCAAACTTCGTTGCCACGCCGAAGAAGAACGGCCCGTCGATTTCGTACACCTCAACCCCCTGTTCGAGGTTAAGTATTTCGTGCTGCGTAGTTTCCTGCCCGTCGGCTATGTCTATCTGCTCGCCGAAACGGTGTATGGCTGTATTCTCCATGACACGACGCAGGAACAACAGAATAGCCAACAGCAACCCAAGCTCTATGGCAATGGTCAAATCCAATATAACTGTGAGCAGGAACGTCACTATCATAACCGTAACGTCCGACTTCGGGGTCTTCAATATTGCCTTAACCGTGCGCCAGCCGCTCATGTTGTATGCAACCATAATCAGCACGCCGGCAAGGCACGCCATCGGCACAAGGTTAATGAGCGGCATCAGGAACAGGAATATGAGCAACAGCACTACCGCATGGACTACACCGGCAACGGGCGTGCGTCCGCCGTTGGTGATGTTGGTCATCGTGCGAGCTATCGCGCCTGTCACGGGGATGCCGCCGAAGAACGGCACCACCACATTCGCCACGCCCTGCCCTATCAGCTCGGTATTGCAGTCCGTGTTCGAACCAGTAGCACCGTCTGCTACAGTGGCAGAAAGCAAAGACTCTATCGCGCCGAGCATCGCAATGGTAAACGCTGACGGCAACAGCGCGTTGATTGTAGCCATATTGATTTCTATGGCGTGGGGCGCAGGGATTGCTCCGGAAAGGTTGTGAAACCGGTCACCGATGGTTTCCACCCCCTCAAGGCCGGCAAACTCACGCAGCAGCCATACCGCTACAGTCACAACAACAATGGCAACCAATGCACCGGGAAGACGCTTGCTGATGTATGGCGCTGCAATAATTATGGCAAGCGACACCAGTCCCACTATTAGAGTAGGCAGGTGCATCGTGCCGAAATGCGAGAGGTATACCCCCCATTTGGAAATGAAGTCCGACGGCAGCTCGCCCGTTTGCAGACCGAAGAAATCGGTTATCTGCGTTGAGAATATGGTCACGGCAATACCTGACGTGAAACCGATTACAATCGGGTAAGGAATGAACTTGATGACCGTACCGAGCCGGAACAGCCCGAGAGCGACAAGTATCAGCCCTGCAAGGACAGTCGCTATAGCAAGTCCCGTAAGCCCGAACTGCTGTATGATGCCGTATATTATGACGATGAACGCGCCGGTCGGCCCGCCTATCTGCACCGAGCAGCCGCCGAAAGCGGAAACAAGGAAACCGCCGATGACAGCAGTTATCAGACCCACAGTCGGCGTTACGCCGGACGCTATGCCGAATGCCACGGCAAGCGGCAACGCCACGATGCCCACTACTATGCCGGCTATCGCGTCATCCTTGAACTGCGAGGCATTGTAGCCGCGCATCGACGTGAACAGCTTGGGGCGGAACGGTATTCTCGAAACTATATTCCTCGAAACTATATTCATGGTATCAGAAGACAATTATGTTGCACAAGTTCCTATATTCTTCTCCATTTGCCGCAGCCGTGACAGCCATTGCAATCACAAACACCTGAATTACAGCCGCATATCATTTCCAGCGAGCAAATGAAGCGCAAAGTTACTCATTTTTTCGCTATCAGTGGTGAAAAGTCTCGGTCAAAATTAGTAATTTCGCGAAAAACCAAAATACAGAAAGATGAGCAGAATAGCATTCGCCTCCGACCATGCGGGGTATGAACTGAAACAGGAATTGGAAAAGTACGTGTCCGAAAAGGGGTATTCATACACCGATTTCGGCACTGACAGCACCGCATCATGCGACTACCCGGACTATGCACACCCGGCGGCAATCGCCATAGAAAAGGGGGAATGTGACTTCGGCATCTGCATGTGCGGCTCTGGCAACGGCATACAGATGACTCTCAACAAGCATCAGGGCATACGCGCCGCTCTCTGCTGGAAGCCGGAACTCGCCGCACTCGCCAAGGCGCACAACAACGCCAACGTGCTTGTGCTGCCGGCTCGCTTCATCTCCGTTGAAGAAGCCAAGAAAATCGTTGACGAATACCTCAACACCCAATTTGAGGGAGGCCGTCACCAACGCCGCATCGACAAGATACCCGTAAAATAACGCAACGCATGGAAGGACGCATCACAATCGCCCTCGAACATCTGCGCATTTACGCCCGCCACGGCGTAATGGAACAGGAAAGGACAGTCGGCAACGAATTCATTGCCGACTTGTCCCTCGACATTGACGCGACAGAGGGAATGCGCCGTGACCAGCTCGACGGCACAATATCATACGCCGACATCTACGCAGTCGTCGCCGCGCAGATGCAGACACCCTCGCGCACGCTCGAACACGCAGCCATACGCATAGCAGAAGCCCTGCAAAGCGGCTATCCGCAAATCAAATCAGGCAGTGTCAAGATAACTAAGGTCACACCGCCGATACCGGGAATCTGCGGCTCTGCGTCCGTAACATACACGTTCTGACAGCATTACGATGCAGCGCAGCAACATGGCAAAATTTTATCGCAATTTTTCCGCCGGAAAATTTGGTCAGTCCGCAGATTGTTGCTAACTTTGCACTCGCAAAACGGAAACGGATTGCACCCCAATTGGGTCCGCTAGCTCAACTGAAAGAGCATCTGACTACGGATCAGAAGGTTACAGGTTTGAATCCTGTGCGGATCACCCAGAGCGGTTGCCTTGCGAAAGGCGACCGCTTACTTTGTGTATACCAAATGTCGTTCAGCACTCGATATCTCACAAACAGCCATAGCTATAATGGCTATAACAGCTTTGCCGCCAAACACATTGATTATCCTTGCGATTTGCAAATGTTGCATTTTGGCCAGTGCCTGATGCCTCAAGTAATTACTTGCATTACGGGAACAGGCGATTATTGCACTCAAAAATGCGAAATGCATCACATCATAGACCGGGAAACACGGGAGGAGATATTCACCTACTATGGCTTCAGCAAGCCGTCTGTCGGTGTTGAGGAAATCCCGGCGGAGCAGCCTTCGGACGGCGCACAGGCGAAGCCCAAGGACAATAAAATGTATGACCTGAACGGCAGGGAGATACGCAACCCACTGCCGGGGATGATCTACATCCTCAATGGCGAGAAGCACGTCGCCAAATAAACAGCGCGGCTCAAATAATAAAGCGGGGGCAGGCCGGATTGGCTTGCTCCCGCTCTCTGTTACCCTATTATTGTATTCAGCGGACTGTCGCTTTCTTGGTGTATGTTGATTCCGCTGTCGTTGCGCGGACTATGTAGATGCCGCTGGGGAACGCATCGAGAGAAATCTCCGCGCCGTCGGCTGCCAATACGCATTTGCCGTCACTACCAAAGACCTCAAAGCGAGCGTCGTCAACGCCTGATACACCTGCTCGGTTGCCGGAAATCCAAAGCAGGGAGTTGTCAATGCTTGCCTCGTCCACACCGGCGAGCGACTGTATGCGGAACGCTGGTGAAATGGTGGATGTCTGGCTGTTGCCGGCGTTGTCGGTCAACTTGATGCGCATGTCAAACCATCCGTTGAGAGCCATGCGGTCGATGTCCTTCAAGCTGCCGCGCCAGAAGTTGCCGTAACCGGGCATATAGTAGTTTTCAGCCACTTCCTCAACCTCAAGGGGCATCCATTCTCCCGTGTGAAGCGGAGCATATTCGACGCTTACAGCAGGTTTCCCCTCATCATTGTACCAAATCCACGCATCGTACATGCTGCCGCTCTCGTCATACAGATAGCGGAGGTAGCTGTGCAGGTCTGAACCAGCGAATGTCAGCACGCCGTCTGTGGGGGTGTCGAAGCGGTCGGTGACAATGCCGTCTGTGTTGCGGAACTGTACCATAGTCGTCACCGGCGCGATTTTGTCCTCCTTGGAGAAATCGATTTCGAGAGCAGCCGATGTCTCGCAGGGGATATTGTCTACATACACTCCGCCGTTTTCAGTTATATCGAGCTGAAGCTTGCCGTCAAACTTGGCAAGGCTTTTGTTGAAATCTTCCCAGAAAGCATACCAGCTTTCAACATGCTCATCGTCAAACGGGCCACTCCACGACTTTTCGCCATACTTCACATTGAGCATTTCCTTGTGTATGCCGGAGAAATCCACTGCCTCGCCGGCACGGCCTATATTGTCCCAGAAGAACGAGAAACGGCTCATATTGCCGCCGGAGGCCATGGAGTTGTCACAGATGAAAATCAACGGAGTGCTGCTGCCGGCAGGCTGGAGGCTCATGTCATTGTCGTATGAGAAATGAGGCATTCCTTCCAAGACCAAGTCGTAAGCGAGGTCGTCCTCACGGTAGAAGAGGTTGCAGTTGTAGAAACCGGCAACGATAGGCATCACCGCGCTGCGCATCTTGCCTTCACGGACTGTCTGAAGAGGCATGTCAAGGTAGTATGTCGGAATTAGAGTCATCCCATTCCACTCCTCTTCAGGACCATAACATACATAGTCAGCCAATATGTTTGCGCGGAAAACAGGTATCTCATCGGCTGGTTCGTCTGGCAGACAGCTGGCGATGTTTGTCAATCCGGCAAACAGGGGACCTTCTCCAAAAACGCCCCATGTGGGTACACCGAACCACAAGGACTGGAAACCGAACTGCATAGTGCTGTCGGCAATGTCAACGCCAACATGCAAGCCGCTCGGGTCATAAAGGTCTGCCACCTTGGTGCTGGCATAATTAGCAACGTCATTGTGGACTGTCTGTGCGCCCACGCCGTTTGACTGCGCCACAATCACCATGCCGTCCTTGGCATCAGCCGAAACAGGGATTTCCGCATGAACAACCATGAACCGGTCGCTGACACCTGGGTTGAACAATATAGAAGCTCCGTTTGCAATGTCAACGACATGGTCGCCGTCCATAAAGCGCGGTTCTCTTCCTCCCTCGAAACTATAGACAGCACCGAAATCACGGTGAACAATCGTGTTGGAAAGGTATCCGTTGAAGTCATCGCCATAGATTGTGCCAGCCTCGATGACATTGCCGTCACCGTCCAGCAAAGCCGACTTCACCGGCGTTCCGTCGGGCAGCAGCGGTTCAAAGGAAACGAGTTCCGTTGCCGCAGCGGCGTTCAGCTCTACCGAGCAGTCGCTCGCGACATTTACATTCTCTGCCACGACGGCACGAACCGGTGCGCCGAATGTACCAGACTGGAACAATGCCAACACCGTATACTTTCCCTCGGGGACTTCATAGACCGATTGCGCTTCGCCGTCCATGTCCTCCGACACCCAGCCGTCACCCTCAAGAGCGTATGCCACGCTCACGAGGTTATAGTCATCTACCGTGACGTAGTTCAATGTCAGAGAATGTGTTGCAGCTTCCGCCTTGCGGACACGAGCCACAGGCACAACCTGACTTGCTGACTGCAAAGGCTTCTTCTTGAAGTTGTTCAGCGTCTTTTCCGACACTCCGGTGACTGCACGGTGCAAACAGGGGCGAGCCGTCTGCTCGGCGATTGGCTGACGCACCGGCGCGGACGAGCCGGCAACTCGTGCGAATGTCGCCGGAAGCGTCATCAGGCACATCATACCGATGATAAGTTGTCTTTTCATATCTCGTTTCTTGTCTATACTCCTGCTAATTCGACATTACAATGACACTTGTTCCGAAAGGCAGGTTATGCTCCATGAATGTATGCGAAGGAGCCAAACGGACTTTTTCAGCTGCAAAATAAATCCGCTGTCCGATACATTCAAAACATCAGTGCTATGCAATTACACTTGTGTACCCATTTCGAGTATACTGCACAAGCACTGCATACAAAAACAAATATCACAGCATCAATGTTTTAGAGCCGCACATCAACCACAGCGGTTCATGCGGTGCAGTATACGATTTTTCGGCAAAAACTTGCCTGTTCGAGCAATAATACGTAATTTTGGGTATGACAAACGCCTTGCGAACAATCGTCCTCACAATGCTAATAACAGCCAATGCCCTCGCCGCATTTGCGCGGCAGGACATGACCGCAGAGATGAAGACAAACTACTACCTCGGCAAGCTGAAATCCGACGACATCAAGCCGGCGGAACGAGTGAAATACATAGATTCGCTCAACCGGGCGAAACCGGGGAACGAGAACCTGTACCTCAAGGAAAAGGCACGTGCATACGTCCGCGCAAGCCGTTTCGGCGATGCCGCAGAGTGCTATTCGCGCATCGCCGGACAAAAGGACGTGCCGGCATACATATACCTCGACGCTGTATACTGGGAGGCTTGGTGCCATCTCAACATGGGGCTGTATGAGCAGACACTCGACAACGTGTACAAGATAGTGGTGTGCGAAAAGCCCGACTCGCTCGACTATTATGACGTTGAGGCGGACTTCCTGCTTTGCAGCGTATACCGTCTGCTTGAGAACTACACCATGAGCCACCGCTACCTGCAAGCGGCACAAAAGAAGACAGCCGCGTCCAAATCGCCGCAAGAGCTGGTATACAACCTCAAATACCGCTACCACCTCGAACTGGCAGGCCTCTACCTGCGCGAAGGGAAATACAACGAGGCTCTGGCGGAGGACAAGAAGGGTATGAAATACAACCTTGACCCTGCTACCCGAGAAGCGTTGAACATGGATATGGCGGAGCTGTACGACCAGATCGGTGAACCGGCAATAGCGGAGGAGTACTTCCGGAAATTCATCAACGGCAGCACCAACTCGTTCCACAACAGCGGAAACCGCGTAAACGCACTGTCAAACTACGCCTATTTCCTGTACCGCCACGGACGCACCGACGAGTCGCTGCGACTGTGCATGGACTTGCTTCACGGCCCGGACTCCACAAACATGCTCCACATACGGGGCAACCTGTACGACATCCTTGCCAAAAACCTCGAAAGGCAGGGTCGGCACGACGAGGCTTACCTGGCGTTGCGTCAGTCTGTGGAAATACTGGACTCGGTCACTCACTCGAGCGACCTGGGAAGCATATCAAGCATCACTCGCAATTTCGAGAGACGCATGGCAGAGCTGGAACAGAGCCGCGAGCGAGCGTCGGGGCGCAAAATGCGCATAGCAGCCACAATCCTGTGCATACTGGCAGTGGCGGCAGCAGCTACCGTCCTGTGGACATGGAGAAGGAGCAAAAAACGGAAGCGCGAGAACATACAGCTTGCCAAGGAGATGGAACACAAAGAGGAACAGCACCGCGCCTCACAAAAGGAAACGACGGACAAGCTGGACGCCATGAGCCGCGAGGCGGTAGCATTGTCTATGCGCATAGCTGAATCTGACGCGCTGCTCGCCGAGGTGGCATCTATAGCCGCCGACGCTTCGATGAGCAGCAAGGAGGCCGTCAGCGCAGTGCGGACAAAGCTGCGCGGCATCCACGCCAACGACCGGACATGGGAGGTATTCCGCCTTCATTTCGAGAAGATACACCCCAATTTCCTGACCGAACTGTACCACCGCCACCCGGGGCTTACGCAAAGCGAGATACGCATGGCGACATTCATCATAATGAACCTGACAGGCAAGGAGATAGCTAACCTGACGTGCCGGTCGGAGCGGACAGTGGAATCGACAAAATACAGGCTTCACAAGAAGCTCGGCCTCGAATCTGGCATCAGCACGGCGACCTACCTGCGATCCATGCTTGCAGAAACATCAGAAACCGATGCAACCGGTGATGCCAAAGTATAATCAGCGATAACGAGCCTCAAGGTCAAGCAGGTATTGCTTTGCTTCAAGACCGCCGGCATAGCCGGTCAACGAGCCGTTACTGCCGATAACACGATGACACGGCACAAGGATGCTGATAGCGTTGGCTGCTATCTGCCCAGCATTGCTCCGACCTCTGCCGCTATGACCTACAGCCATGCAAATATCCTTGTAAGCCCTCGTCTCGCCATACGGTATTTCGCACAATGCCCTCCATATCTGTTTCTGAAAGTCCGTGCCAGCCATTATCAGCGGAATGTCAAATGACTTGCGCTCACCAGCGAAATACTCTTCCAACTCATCCAAGGTGCGGCGTATAGTGCGCGTCATGCCCTCGCGATACCACACGCCAAGCCTTTTCATAATCCGCCTGTCATTGAAGTCGCGGCGTTTCGATTCAATCCAGTCGCACAGGCAAATGCGCTCCCCTATCGAGCCGATAATCAGTTTGCCGCACGGAGATTGCCACTCGTGCGTAATAACAATGTCCGACAACTTGTTATTCTTTGTCATATCATCAATCCTAACATACGAGTGCAAATATAACAACCATTCCGCAATCAACAAAATGAACAATCAGGCAGGCACATAAAACAGCCAGCCGCCATGAACTGAAATCACGGCAGCTGGCATTATCAAGTTATATAGGGTTTGCTATATCAGGGGACGAGGACTTTGTATGCGCGTCCTGCTACACGTACCATGTAGATGCCCTGCGGCACATTAATTACTGTGCGGCCAGAAGCGTCGGCTGTTGCGATTGCCTTGCCCTCGAGGTCATAGACATTGACAGTCTTGCCGTTTGCGCCGACAACCACGATGCCCTCGCGCGAAGCGAATACCTGCATTGAGTCTGCATTGATGCCGTCAACACCTGAAACACCGATTTTGATTGACTTCTCCTCGGTCACGTCGTTGAGCGGGTTCTCGTCGCCGGGGGCGGTCACCTTGCCGGCATAGCGGTAAGTAACGCCACGGTCAGACTCGTCGGCGGTAGCCTTGAATATGTAGTTCATCACATCGCCGGGAGCGAGTTCTGTACCCTTGGTAGACATGGCGTTCTGGCCGTCGCAAAGGAGCGTAACTGTATAGTCTGAAACGGTGTTGCGGCCGTTGTTGTATACGCTCACGATGAACTCGCGGGTCTCGCCGGGCATAAACTCACTGGGTATCTCGATTGACACAGCCTCGAGGTCGATGTCGTATTCGATAGTAGAAGCGTCCTCAACGATAGCGATGTTGTCAACGCAGATGTTCTTGCCGTAGCCGGCAGCTGTTGCCTTGAAGGCTACCATAGTACCCTCTGTGCAGTGGCGACGCGGAATGGCAACCTTGAACTGCTTCCAGCCCGTTTCGTCAGCGGACAGGTCGATGGTCTCCAGCTTGGTATATACATTGTCATTGTGGGTTATCTCGATGTCGAGAGACTCACGGCAAGTCGAGCCGGGCATATATACCCAGAACGAGAGTACTGGGTGGTCTGCGCTGAACAGGTCTACCTTGGGCGAAGTCATGCGAGCAGAGCAGCCGGCAGAAAGGTCAGCACCCTTGAAGTATGCGAAACCGCCGTCGTTGTCCTGCGGAGTGACTGTCGGGTTCATGCCGCTTGCAGCAATGCCCCAGCAACCAGTCACGTTGCCGGCGATAGTGGAGAGAGTCCACGGAGTGTGTTCAAGACCTGCCTCCTTGAAGCTCTCAGTGAAGGGAACGGCATTGTCCGGACCCATGACGATGAAGTCAGTGAGTGTGCCTTCGCTCTCCATGCCGCCGTACTGCGCGTGTATCTGGTAGTACACGAAATACTGGTTCTCTACGCCGATGAAGCGGTCGTCGATGAATGAAGTGTCCTTGATGCCGTCAGCAAGCACGTCACCAGTGTTGGCATATACCTTGTAAGTGATTTCGCCAGCCTTGAGGTCGCCGCCGTTCACGCCCTTGGTCGGGGCTTCCCATGTCACGAGGACATTGTTGCCGTCCTTGTCAACCGCCTTGGCGTTGGTGACAGGCATCGGGGTGTCATAGCCTACATACACAGATACAGAAGCCTCTACCCCCTTGGCATCGCCGGAATATGCGGCAACACGGTAGATGTTTTCGCCCTGGACAGCATTTTCGTCAGTCCAAGAGCATTTGCCGCCAGGGGTGAGACCGGATGTAATCTCGGCAATAGGACTCATGTCGCTTTCGCCGCGATAGATGCAGACCTTGGAAATTGCTGCGAGCTCAGCGCCTGAATAGGTCTTGGTAGGCAGCGTGAAGTTGAGCATAGCGCGGAGTGCCCCGTTTGCACCGGGAGTAGCAGTAAGGTCTGTACAAGCGGCAGGGCCTTCGGCTGTAGCGGTCTCAACTATTTCAATGTCATCGATGAGCAGGTAATAAGACTTGATTGCGCTGACACAGTGGAACGAGATGTTCCAAGTGCCGTCGGCATCAACGGTGAACGGGATTTCGTACTTCTTGGCATCCTCGTTCAGGATTGTAGTCACAGGCATGAGAGTGACGCGCTGAGCGTCAACAGTCGCACCCTGACCCATCTTCACCTCGAAACGCTCGGGAGACTCGTTGTCAAACACACGAGCTGTGAAACGGAGGGCATACTTGCTTGTCGTATTAAACTGGATAGAGGGGAGTATCAGCCAGCTGTCAGCTGCATTCTCGAGAGTGAACTTGTGAGCCATGCACTGGAACTCCTGCACCTTGTTGTACCACCAGTACCAGCCACGACCCTCCTCGGAGTTGAAGATAGTGAAGCCGTCGAGTGACTCTTCTGTGTCAAAGGGCTGATAGTAAGGCACTGTGAACGCGCTGCCCATGAAGTTTGAGTTGGAAAGCACTGTTCCACCCTCGCCCACTTCATTTGATGTGGTGACAGTGTAATAGTATGTAGCTATGCCGTCGGGCAATGTTTCCGTGAATGAAGTCTCGGAAATCTTGTCAGCCACGAGGACTTCGCCCGGGAAACGCTTGACGGTATACTTCACCTTTGAGGGGTCAATAGTGCCACCGTTCAGACCCTGCACAGGAGCGTTCCATGTCAGGGTAGCAGTGTTGCCGTCGAGGGCGAAGTGCAGGTCGGTGACAGCAGCGGGGCTGTCATCGCCGCACCACTGCGACTTGAACGTCTTGGGGCCAGAGCCGACGCTGTTGCGGGCTGCAAGCACTACCGGGTGCGCACCGTCAGCGGCAGCAACGGTAAAGTTGACTGTCTCGCCGGGGTTGCCGGACTTGGTGTCTTTCAGCACGCCGTCCATGTACATATCCACATATATTGTACCGGAAAGAGCAGAGCCGTCAAACGCGGTCATCGGGATAGTGGCTGATACATTCGACTTGCCGCTGGCGAATGAGTATGTGCAGTTCACCAGCTCGCCTGGTGCATTGAGCCCCTTGCGTTCAGCCTCGATGAAAAGGCCGGTTATTTCCTCGTCGTCAGGCATATTACCGATGACTTCAGCCTTGCCGGTGAACGTGTTGAGACGGCAGAGCTGACCGCCTTTCTCATCAGAGAGGGCAGCCCAGTATATGTCGTTAGTCTCGGGGTCAACTGTTGCGCTCTGTATGTAGCGAGGCTTGATGCCAGACGCGCCGATCAGCGTCAGCGAGCCGTCGTTCTTGTCAATATAATAGGTGTTGCCGTCGCTGCCGACAGTAAACAGACGGCCGAAATTGTCGGCAGCAAGTACTGACATGACAGGTATTTTGGCAATCTGTGTTGACTCGCCGGTCATCTTGTCAATGCGGGCGAAATCGCAGTATCCGTTCTCATACGGTCCCCATAGGATTGCATACATCTCCTGCGTTGTGGGGTCGTAGGTCATGTCGTATGCGATGTTATATTCCTCTTCATGCATATCGACAAGGTTGACAAACGACCAAGTGTCGGTATTGACCACACAATAGTAGTTGTTGAAGACGATACCGGTTTCAGAGCCGTCCTCGGCATACATTTCCCAAAGATGGTAGTGCAGACGACGATCGGAATACGCGCCGCCGCCATTGACGTTCAGGTTGGGGTGTATCGCGATGGGCTGAATTTTGATGTTTGCCTCAGGCTGGAAAGCATAGTATCCCAGCTGTTCCTGTTTGTCAACGACAAACCAGTCGCCGTAAGATGAAACGACAGAACCGTATATTACCGGCAGCCCGGGTGTAAACGTCGGCTCGGTGATCTTTTCGGGAGCTGTCTTCATACCGATTACCGGCTTTTCGGCACGGACTGTGCGCACCAGTCGCCGAGGTGTCTGCGCAGCGGTCTTGGTGCCGGCAAGATTTTTGTGCGCCGCTACCGGGCGCAATTCCGTGTGTGTCACCGCGAGAGCCGTCAGGGCTACAGCACCAGCGACTATCGCGGAAAGTCGAGGAATGTTTGGCATATAGAATTACAATTATACGAGCCCAACGAGCATGGCATACGCGACATTGCATAGCGCAGCCGTTTGACCCTGATTAAACTTTTCTTTTCCCAACTATACCAATCCTCATCCTGCGGAACAACAATCGCCACAAGACAGAATTGGAATAGCAATTGCAAAGTTGCGAAAAATAATCAATATTCGCAACACTCCAAGCCGAAAAAACAGACAAACACGCGATACTAATGCCCTTACATTTTCGCAGAAGCAGGTAAATTGCACAGCAAAATCTATAGTTTACACTGCTATAAATGAGGCAAGGCGAAAAGCCCACACAAATGAGGTTAAAAACTTTTATTTTGCCAATACGTGCATTATTGCTATCTTTGTATCTAAATATACTATATGACGAAAAACCTCATGAAGCAAAATATAAGAGAAATTGCCTTTGCAGCGGCATCAACCGTCTTTGTTGCTACCGCTTTTGCAGTGCCGTCACTGCCCGGCATAGTGAATTACAGGCAACCTGACGGCAAAATGACACAGGTAGTATTGCGCGGCGACGAGCATTGCCATTGGTACGAGACCCCTGACGGCACAATGCTGATGCCCGATGCGCAAGGCGGGCTTGTGACCGCCGACAGCAAATGGCATACACGCATAGCCCGGCAACGAGAGACGGCTGTGGCAAGAGCGTCCTCATACACTACATTCCCGACCACAGGACGGCAGAAAGCACTCGTGATACTCGTGCAATACACAGACCGTGCGTTCACCTACGGCCATGACGAGTTCAACGACATGCTCAACAAGCCAGGCTATTCCAACCTCGGTGCAGCCGGCAGCGCATACGACTACTTCATCGAGAATTCTGCCGGGCAGTTCGCTCCCGAATTTGATGTCTACGGCCCGGTGACACTCGACCACGAAATGTCATACTATGGCGCAAACGACGATGCGCTTGCACATGAGATGGTGGCAGAGGCGTGCCGCAAACTCGACAACGAAATTGATTTCAGCCAGTACGACCGCGACAACGACGGCTGGGTTGACAACGTGTACATATTCTACGCCGGCTACGGCGAGGCTGACGGCGGCGGCGTGAACAGCGTATGGCCACACTCGGCAAACGCCTTCTCGAAGGGTGTGCGGCTCAACCCCGACGGTGTGCAGATAGGGCATTACGCCTGTTCAAACGAGCTGGTGGGCAACACACAGCGTATGGTCGGCATAGGCACGTTCTGCCATGAGTTCTCACACGTGCTCGGACTGCCCGACCTGTACAGCACAAACGGCAACGATGCGTTCACTCCATACTATTATTCGCTCATGGACCACGGCAACTACAACCGAGACGGACGCTGCCCCTGCGCACTGACCGCATACGAGCGTTATTTCCTCGGCTGGAACGACCCGACGATCATCAATGGCGAAGGCACACTGCGAATTGCGTCGATAGACTCCAACATGGCATACCGTGTGAACATACCAGGCGCAGACGAGGAGTATTACCTGCTCGAGAACCGCCAGCAGAGCGGGTGGGACGCAGCCCTGCCCGGTCATGGGCTGCTGATATGGCACATAGACTACAACAAGGGCGTATGGGACAACAATGCCGTCAACAACGACAGCAAACGCCAGCGCGTTGACCTGATAGAGGCAGACCAGCAGGAAGACCTCGATTCATCAGCAGGCGACCCATTTCCCGGCAGCAAAAACGTCACATCGTTCAGCGGCTTCCGTGGGCGAAACGCCGGTCTGCTGGACTACACGATAAGCAACATACGCGAAAAAGACAATGCTGTCATTCTCGATTTCGGAGCTTCGTCAGAATTGCCTCAAACACCTGCAACGCTCGATGCAGAGGACGTGGACGACAACTTCTTCACAGCCCGCTGGCAGGAAGTCGAGGGAGCTGAAGGGTATGTGGTCAACGTATACGCATACGAGGACGGCCGCATACGCAACCTGCCTGAATACACGCTGCTTCAAACTGCTGAAACCTCTCTCTTGGTCAAAGGCCTTGAGCCGCAGACTCAATACGAATACACCGTAGCGGCACGCCGGGGCATGAGCATCGGTGCGTTCAGCGCACCTGCCGCTGTCACGACTGCCGAGCCGGGCATTGCATACAGCACGGTAGAGGCTCTCGAGGCGACAAACATAACGGACGGCTCGTTTACGGCCAACTGGAATCCCTTGGAACTGGCGGAAAGCTACGCCATAGACGTGTTCCGCATGACAGATGTGAACGCCGATGCAGACATCGCCGCTTTCAGTTCGCCTCTGGAACTGCCAGAGGGCTGGAGCGGCACAGCAAGCGGCACAATGAGCGTCAACGGGTATTTCGGCGCGGAAGCTCCGTCGCTCCGCTTCTCGCAGAATGCAGAGGTGCTGCAAAGCCCGGAATATGACAAGGACATCGAGAGCCTGTCGTTCTGGATGCGCGGCTACAAAGCTGACGCGGCGGCATCGCTCACCGTGTCAGTACTCGACAACGGCGTATGGCGTGTACTCGATGAAATCAAGCCGATCGATAACAGCGCGGGCAAGACGATGACGTATGACGCCGCAGCTCTGGGGCAATCTCGTGCCGTCAAGCTGCAATACAGCATGCCTTCGGGCAACGGCAGCGTGTGCGTGGACGACGTGACAATCGGCTTCGGCACAGTCGCACAGCGTGAATACATCACCAACAAGGCTGATGTCGGCACAGGCACCTCGGCCTCGTTCGACGGACTTCAGCCGCTCACACAGTACAGCTACATCGTCTACGGCAAGCGCGGCGACCGCTACTCATTGCCTTCAGAGACAATCAATGTCACAACATCGCCCGGCGGCGGCGTGGACGGCACACACACAGACGTGACACTGCGTGCCGAGGGCAACCGCCTCGTGTTCGACATACCCACAGGCAACAACCTGGCAATATATACTCTTGCCGGCATCTGCACAGCAACATTCGACCGCAGCGGCGAAACTGTCCTCCCAGCGGGCATTTATATTGTATACACTGGCGGCAAGGCCTACAAAGTAACAATAAAATAACTCTCAATAACCGATGAACTCTTTACTGAAAAAACTCTTTGTCCTGTCCGTCGGACTGGCATCGGCAGCAACGGCATACGCTGCTGCGCCGACAGGCGACAAGCACGGCGACATGAACCGGCTGCGCTATTCGCGCTACCGGCAACAGTCTTCCAATGGGCTGTACAGCGTGCCAAAATCCATCAAGCCATCGCTTGCCCCGCTGCGCATCTCCACAGAGGGACGGCCTGAACTGATAGCTAACTGCACATCGAAAAGTGTAGGCTATGGCATGTACTCCTTCTATCCAGAGCAGAACCTCACGCTAAACAGCATCGCCGAAATACCGGCGTTCTTCGGCGGAGCTGTCTACGTCAACGGCAAGTACTACGGCGCGGACTACGACTACGACGACAACTATGACCTGACATACGTTCGCTGGTACGTCTATGACGCGCTGACGTGGCACTGCGACAAGATGGTCGAAAACCCTCTCGACTATTCATACATCGCCACCGACCGCACATACGACACCACTACTGGCAAGGTCTACTCTATATGCTACGACAAGACAGGTGAAAGCATCTGGCTCGCGACTACATCGCTCTCCGACGGCGCATCAACGCTGATTGCCGCCCTCGATAAGGAGGTAATCATGATTGCCGCCGACGCTTCCGGCCGGCTCTTCGGCATCGACACTGAGGCCAACCTCTACCGCATAGACAAGAACACGGCAGCCCTCACACTCATAGGCAATACCAACATCTATGAGGGCTACCAGTCAACATACACACAGTCAATCACTTTTGACAACACGACAGGCAAACTCTACTGGGCAGAGTTCCACAGCGAGGGCATGTTCCGCTCAAAGTCAGCCCTCTATGAGGTTGACCCTGCCACCGCAGCCACTGTCAAGATAGCCGACCTGCCGGGCAACCCCGAGATGATAGGCATGTATGTGGCTGACTATATGCAGCCGGGAGTTCCCGCTGCTGCCACAAACCTGACCGCTATCCCCGAAAAAGAGGGGTCAACAAAAGTAGCGTTCTCGTTCACCGCACCGACCAAGACTATTGGCGGCGATAACCTGACAGGCAATCTGTCAATAGAAATGACTGTGGACGGCGACATATTCGACATACGCGATGCACAGCCGGGCGAGACAGTCACGACAAGTTCAATGGCTTTTCCTCGCGGTCTACGTACACTGAAGGTGACGGCATCAAATGACAACGGAGCCGGCGAGGTGGCAGCAATCATGTTCTTCGCTGGCTACGACGTGCCGGCAGCAGTCAAAGACCTGACACTCACCTCCAACGACAAGACTGCGACCGTCACCTGGACAGCACCGACCGAAGGCGCGGAAGGCGGCGCAATACGCACTCCGCTGACATACGACGTAATCCGTATGCCTGGCGACGTGACAGTGGCTACCGCATTCTCCGAGACCACATTCTCCGAGACGCTGACATCACCGGCCAAGTACTACTACACCGTGATACCCTCTTCGCAAGACGGTAAGGGCATCGCAGCATCGTCTAACGGCATGATAATCGGCAACTTCGAGATACCCTACTACTGTGGTTTCGACACCCAGGGCGAATATGACATGTACACCGTCATTGACCTACAGAGCGAAGGCAAGGTGTGGGAATATGATGTTGAGAACCAGCGACTGCGCCACCCGTGGAGCCTGCGCGGCGTAATCGACGACTATATCGTCACTCCGGGTCTCAACCTATCGGGCGCAAAGTCATACGAGTTCTCGTTTGACGGCTACCAGATGGTAGAAAGCTATCCCGAGCACATCATGCTATACTTCGGCCCGAGCATGGACATCAACGAGATGAAGCTCGTTCTCGACACCGGCCAACTCCCCACGGAGGCACAGCGATACAGCGGCGTGGTAGCACCGCCGGCAGACGGCATCTACTATTTCGCGCTGCGCAGCAAGACCGGCAACAACGGCTTCATGTCGTACGCTGACAACATCCGCGTCTCCGACAAGGGTTCTTCCGCAGTACCAGCAGCAGTATCCGACTTCAAGGCAGAGGCGGCTGCCAACGGCGAACTTGCCATCAAGCTCACAATGACAGCGCCTTCGACCACCATAGGCGGCGCACCGCTCAACGCTATCTCGCACATCGACATCATTCGCGGCGAGGGCAACGAGCCTATCAAGACATTTGACAATCCCAAACCAGGCAAGGCACTGGAGTGGACTGACACTTCGGTCAAGACCGGCAGCTATACATACCGCGTAATAGTCTACTCCGCAAGCGGCGCGGGCGAACCGGTTTCCGCAACGACCTTTGCGGGCATCGATGTGCCTGGCGCACCTACAGACATCAACGCTGACGGCACAGACGGCAACCGCAAAATCACCTGGACTGCCCCGGCTCGCGGCGCAAACGGCGGCAACCTCGAAGGTCTGCTCTCATACCGCCTCAGCCGTGTCGTCAACGACGAAACCACTGTCCTCGCAGACAACTACACTGAAACAGAATACACCGACACATGGGAGACTGACCGTCAGGCATTCGTATACTATACGGTAGCTGCCGTGACAAGTGCCGGCGAAAGCGAAGCCGTAGCTTCAACCTCGTTTGCAGTGGGCGACCCCTACCCGATACCGTACAAGGAATCATTCGCCGGCGGCAAGACAGAGACACAGCCATGGTCTGTAGAGCAGGTAGCCGGATATATGGGTACATGGGAGATAGAGCAGCAGGGCGACCAGCCTTACATCAAGGCACAGGACGGCGACGACGGCTTGGCAACGTTTGACGGCTACCACAGCTGGACCAAAGACTGCGAGCTGCGACTCATCTCACCGGCCATCGACATCTCGAAATATATCGATCCTGAACTGTCGTTCTACTTCTACCACTACAACGGTCTGCCTGGATGGTGGCAGGAAGAACCCGACCCCGTCAACGAGACCATGTGCGTGGAAATATCCATGGACGGCGGCCCGTTCCAGGTAATCCCCAATTCCGACATCACGCTCTACGCGGCAGACTCGAGCTGGAAACAGTACAAGTTTGACCTTGCCAACTATCGCAAATGCACAAGTGTCCGCATCGCGTTCCGTGGCAAGGGAGCCGGCTGCGCCAACATCCACATCGACAACATTGCAGTCAACGGCACGATAATCGACGAGAAGGTTGACCTCATCGGAGCTGACAACGGCAGCGTCACCGGCGACAAGGGCGGCATCCGCTTCAGCGGGCTGACACACGGCATCACAGTCTACGACACCGCCGGCCGCAAGGTGGCTGCACGCCGCAGCGAGCAGGGCTTCATCGCCCTCCCCTCTGGCGTTTACATCGCCGTGAGCGGCAACGAGAAGCAGAAAACAATCGTGAAATAACAATCAACGAGAGAGGATGCCAGCCTCTCACAGGCTGGCATCCCCTCTCAAATAATAACCCCTAAATTTGTGAGTATGAAACAATTATTACAAAGGTTGGGATTGGCAATGGTCATCGCCGGCGCAAGTGTGCCGACATTGTTGGCCGACCCCATTGCCAGCTATGATTTCAACTACGAGTCGAGCGACGAGTTTGCTACACAGTTCAACGTCCTCAACAACAACAATGACAACAACCAGTGGTCGTGGTTCAAGTACACCACCTCTACCCCCGGCTACTACTATGCCCGCGTCTACGGCTACGGCGGCGCATTGTATGACGACTACATGACTACCAAGACGGCTGTTGCCCTCGAAGCCGGACACGCATACTGCGTAGAGTTCCAGGGCTGGACAGACGATTCGTCGTACGACAGTACTGCAACCCCCATAGGCACTCTCGAACTGGGCTTCGGCACAGGCGATGACGTGACCGCCTATACCATGTTCTCGACGTTCTCGCTGCCGTACATCAACAAGTACACCCACGAGACTCCGCAGACATTCAAGGGCTATTTCACAGTCCCCACATCAGGCAGCTATTACCTGACATTCCACGCCACGGGCTCGTACTCGTCATGCGTTGACAACATCGTCATCACAGATGCCGGCTCGCCCAACAAGCCCATGCCCGCAACAGACGTGACAGTCACCCCGGGCGAGAATTTCGCGCTGACAGCCAATGTCACCTACACACTCCCGACCAAAACTATCGTCGGGACAGACCTCACTTCCCTCTCCAAAGTTCAGATTTTCAACGGAGACCGGTTCGTTGCACAAGACGTGTTTACTTTCACACCGGGAACAACACGTTCTGTTCAGGATAACAATGCCGTTGCCGGCGAGCAGACTTACACCGTCTATGTCTTCAATGGCGACGAACAGTCTGAAGCCGCTTCAGCGTCTGCATACATCGGCCCGCTGACACCGAACCCCGTCACCAACCTCAAGGTGACTGCTGGCGAGGAGGAAGGCTCATACGTCATCAGCTGGACAGCCCCGACGAAGAGCGTGAACAACATGGATCTCGATGCTTCAACGCTCAAATATGACGTGTACCGCGTCATCGACGGCAACGAGAGCAAGATTGCAATGCTGCTGACCGAGGCTTCGTTCACCGACACATACACTACCGAAACCCGCGTGTCTGTAGCATACAAGGTCGTTGCCCGCTACGGCACAATGAGCAGCGAGGGCACAACCTCCGCTTCGTTCAAGCTCGGCGCGATGAACCTCCCATTTGCCGACTCGTTTGCCGGCAACGTCCTCTCTGACGACTGGACAGCAGAAATCATCGAGGGAACATACAACTGGGAAACACAGTCATCAGGTTCATCTCCGTACTGCTCACCCCAAGACGGCGACGGCGGCATGGCCTTCTACAAGTCTTACAGCGCACGCAACGGTCATGGCGCACGCCTGATCACTCCCGAGTTCATCAACACCGCAGACTCCAACCCTGCAATCGAGTTCTGGTTCTATCACAACACAAGCGGCAGTGACCAGATAGCCATCGAAGTACAGAAGGACGGCGGCGAATGGGAACAGGTTGACGGCACTCTCATCACTCTGAAAGCCAGCTCCGCAGGATGGACCAAATACTCATTCTCGCTGACCAACGCTATCGCCGGCAGCCAGAAGTACCGTGTAGCTATCCGCGCAATCTCCGCTTACGGCTACAACATCTATGTTGACAATGTGCGTGTATTCAACCGCCTTGCCCATGACCTACAGACCACAATAACCGGTCCTGAAACCATCATCGCCGGCAACGAAGCCACCTACACCATCACCGTCACCAACAACGGCATGGACGTGACTGCTAATGACTATTCTCTTATGGTCTGGGTTGACGAAACAATGGTTGACAATGCTCCGGCAAGCGTAGACATCGCCGCCGGCGCATCACAGACATTTGAGTTCAAGTACAAGTTCAACAGCGGCTATGCTTACTCCAACGAAGAGGATGTCGAGGTCGAAGCTGCCACAAGCTATGATGCCGACATGGACGATACAAACGACATGGCTGCCGTAGCAACAGTTGTCACTCTCCTCGAGAACCCGACAGCACAGAACCTCCTCGGCGTTGTCAACGGCGACAACATCGACCTTACATGGGACCCTGCTGTTGACACCAACGGCTACACTCCGACAAGCATCGACGAGGACTTTGCCGACGCTGTCAACGATGAGGCTGGCGAGACATTCGTATACTGCGGCTGGACTGCCATTGACGGCGACCAAGGCGAGACCGGCACACTCTATGGCTACAAGTCATCTATCTGGAAGGTATTCGACCTCAGCAACTCATACGCTCCCAAAGCACAGTCAGGCAAGTGGCTCGCAATTCTGCCTCCCACATCCGGAGTTTCCGACGACTGGCTGATTTCACCGCAGCTCAACTCATTCGACAAGTGTAACTTCAAGGTGACATTCACTGCTCTGGCGCAGACAACCGGAGGCAAGATGGCTGTTGCATACTCTACCACAGACAACCAGCCCGAGAGCTTCATCGAGCTTGAGCCTGTAACCCTGTACACCGGCAAAACTTGGTACAATTACGAGGCTCTCGTACCCGGCACAGCCAAGTACGTAGCTATCCACAACGTATCGACAGCATCCTCATCTCAAATTCTCGGCATCGACCGCATCAAGGTCGAGTCAACCCTTCCCCTCGTACTCGGCTACAACGTTTACGAGGACATGTGGGATCAGCTGAACACCGAACTCGTGACCGAGACTTCATTCTCACTGCCCAAGGAGAAAGACAGCATGACACGCGATGGCGAACAGCTCCGCTCATTCACCGTATCTGCAGTTTACGCCGAGGGTGAAACTGCACAGTGCGACCCTGTTGTAGTGTCAATCGAATCAGGTGTTGACGAAATCAATGCCAATATTCCTGAACTGAAGATAGTAGCCGGCGGCATCCAGACATCTGCTGCCGCAACGGTTTACACACTCGACGGCTGCAAGGTAGCTGCCGCTGACCGCGCCGCTGTCATCAGCCTGGCTCCCGGCATCTACCTCGTCCGCACAGGAGACGTAACATACAAGGTTGTAGTCCGCTGATACAGCGCACACATCGCTTAAATTCCCCATACAGGCATCCCGGTCACCCCCGGGATGCTTTTTTATGCCTTATCTGTATATTTCTCATATACATATCATCCGCATTTGATAAATTATTATTACCTTTGTGCATTGTCTTGCCGACCTGTTTTATCGGCGGCAATACCCGCAACCCGAAAACCATAAATGACATATATGAAAAAACTTTTACTCACCGCTTTCTCAGCTGCATCGGCAGTTGCTTCCGCCCTTGCAGCAAACCTCCCCTATTATACTGACATGGGGTCGAAAGCCGTAAAGGACATTGACCCGGACTGGACCATCATCAATGAAACTGAAGGCTCCAAGACGTGGGTGTACGACTCTGACGACAACAACATCACCAAGCCTACGGAAGCTCCCTGCGGCATCAAGTATGTGTATGACAGCAAAAACAATGCTGACGACTGGGCTGTCTCACCCGAGTTCGCGCTTGTTCCCGGCACTGAATACAAGGTGTCATTCTGGATGAAAACCAGCAGCGACACCGAAGACCTCACCGTATACCTGACGCAGTCCACAGACCCGGAGCAGATGCGTCAGTCAATGGTAATCCACGATTTCGTCGAGTTCAAGAACAGCACATACGCCAAATATGTATACACATTCAACGTAGCCGAAGCCGGCAACTACCGCGTGGCGTTCTACCTCCACTCCCCCAAGAACCATTACAACGTGTTCATGCGTGCATTCAGCCTGGGCGAAAACGTGCAGTACGCCTCGCGTGTCACAGATCTGACAGCGACTGCCGGCGAGGAGCAGGCTCTCACCGTTGACCTGACATGGACGCTCCCGACCACCGACACCGACGGCGGCGACCTGATAGCAGCTCTCGACAATGTCGTCGTGATGCGTGACGGCGAGACCATAGCCACCCTCCCCGGCGATGCCACCTCATTCGCAGACGATGCCGACAAGGGGCTGACATCCGGCTTCCACACATATTCAGTGTACGTGGTCTATCAGGGGCGCAACAGCAACGCCGCAAGCGTCACGACCTCATACGTCGGCCCGGTGGTGCCGTTCACGCTCCCCTTTGCCGATGATTTCGAGAATGACGAGCTGTGGCCGCTGTGGACTGTTGTTGACGTTGCTGGCGACGGCACTGCCGGCAACCCTGACAATGCGACTTGGAGCCGCTGGCGCAACTCCGTCCTCACAGGCTACATCCTCGCATTTGCCAACCCCTCCACTCCCGTGGTAGAGGATGACTGGGTGTTCACGCCGCCGTTGAACCTCGACGCTGCCGGCCAGTACACGCTCTCATTCGATGCCTGCATGTACAGCTTCTATGACTCCTCTTGTCTGCTCGACATATTTCTGACACAGGAAGCCGCTGTCCCCGCAGAGACAGCTGAACCGTTCGCTACTTACGAGACATTCGCTACCGCGACATACCCCAAGGACGGCGAGAGAGTCTCGGTCGAGTTCACTGTCTCCGAGCCGGGCAAATACTACATCGGTCTGCATGAACACGCCGCAACTATGACAGCTCGCCAGGTGCGCATCGACAACCTTCAGGTAGTCGCCAACCCCGGCACAGGCGTTGAGAACATCGCCGGCGAAACGTCATACACATTCCGTGACGGCATGCTCACATTCGCCGAGGCAGCCATGACACAGGTATACTCTGTTTCTGGCACAGCCGTTTACTCCGGCATCGCCTCAACAGTTGACTTCACCAGTATCGCCGCCGGCATCTACATCGTCCGCCACGGCGACATGACAGTCAAGATAATGAACAGATAAAAGCAATACGGTCATCTGCCCTCGTGGAGACACGAAGGCGGATGACACCCTTAACTAATAACTACAAATAAATGAAATTCAGAACCATGCTAACATTGGCCCTGCCCCTTCTGGGCGTGGGCGCCGTCGTGGCTCAGACATCTTCTTTCCTGTCTGGCGACGAGGTAAAGCAAACACGTATGCGCCAGCATCGTGTGGTGGCAGCTGCCCCCAACATGACAGCACGCGCATGGATGGTACGCGACAGAGGCGACCTCCCCTTGGGTCTCGTCAGCTTCAATGTCGCTGCCCCCGAGACATTCACTTCTCTCTTCTCGCTCCCAGACAAGGTATTTGCCGGAGTGAACACCCCTTCGGGCTACTATTTCTACCGCTTCCGTGAGGATGCCGCCAACGAGACTATGGTACCCCTGGCTTGGTCTTCGCTCGACCCTGCAACCGGCAAAATCACCGACATTGCCGACTGGAAAGACAAGGCTTTCATATTTAATGACATGGCCTACGACTACAAGAGCGGCAAAATCTACGGTCTCTCTCGCGAGTACTATACCGATGACTTCCTGACTGCCCTCAGCTTTGAGTATTCAGGCCTGTACACCATCGATGCCAGCACTGGCGTTGCCACACAGGTCAAGCAGTTCATCAACTGGGACACCGGCGCGCTCGCCAACCCGACATACATCACGCTGACAGCCGACCTCGAGGGCAATCTCTACGCTATCGACGTGAACGGCTACCTCGTGAAGTTTGACCCCGAGAACGACTATGCTGAGGTGGAGATAGGCTTCACCGGCCACTACCCCGCACAGCGTCTGCAGACCATGACGTATGACCCCATGACCGGCAAAATCTACTGGGCGGCCGACTACAAGACAGCTCTGGCAGAGCTGCTGATGGTAGACCCCGAAACTGCCGAGACTCAAGTTATCGGTCTGCTGGGCAACGACGCCCGCCTCGCCGGCCTCGACATACCCTGCACCATCCCCTCCGGAGGCGCACCCGCTGCCGTGACAGAAATGACCGTCACTTCCTCTGCAAGCGGCGAAAACTCTGCCCAAATCTCTTTTGTCAACCCGACAAAGACTTTCGGCAACTCCAACCTCGCCTCGCTCACCAAGGTGACTATCGCACGCGACGGCTCTGAAATCCACTCCGTATCGCCCGCCAACATCGGCGAGACTGTCAACTACACAGACCAGGTGGCAGAAGCCGGCTACCGCACTTACGTCGTGACACCGTACAATGCCCTCGGCACCGGTATGGCAAAATCTGTAACCAAGTGGGTAGGCCATGACGTGCCTGACGCTCCCGGCAACGTGGGCATCGGCCGCATGGACGACGGCGCAGGCGTTATCGAATGGGTTGAGCCGACTGTCGGCCTCCACGGCGGCTGGATCGATGCAAGCTCGCTGCGCTACCGCATCGTCCGTATGCCAGGCAATACTCTCGTGGCAGAAGACGTGCAGGGCAATACTTTCACAGACCACACCGTAACCTCCATGGGCAGCTACTACTACACCATCACCCCGTACACCGCTGACGGCGACGGCGCGGCTGCCAAGTCTGTGACTATCGAGCTCGGTTCTGAAATCAGCATCCTCCCCTACAACTGCCTCTTCGAGAACCAGTCCGTATTCAACACCTGGACTGTCATCAACAACAACGGCGGCTCTACATGGCAATGGAAGAAGCGCGGTCTATCTGACTACGACTGCTTCGCCATGTACCAGTATGACAGCAAGAACGACGGCGACGACTACCTCGTTTCACCCCCTATCCGCATGAAGGCCGGACAGACTTACTCCGTCAAGTTCAACTACCGCGGCTCAAACGCCAGCCACACCGAAAAATTCGACGTGCGCTTCGGCAACGCTGCCACCGTTGAGGGTCTCACCAACTCGCTCAAGAGCTATGTGCTGAACGACGGCGAAGGACGCTTCGACACTATCGACCTGCCCGAAATCACCGAGGACGGCGCATACTACATAGCTTTCCACGCCACTTCAGAGAAGAACATGTACAACATCTACATCACCGACGTGACTGTATCATGCACTTCCGGCGGCGGTGGCACTGGCGGCGGCAATGAAGACTCGTTCAAAGCCCCGACCAACCTCAAGGCTACTGTCAATGCAGACAACGGCGACGTGCTGCTGAGCTGGGCATACGGCAACAGCGGAGGCGGAACTGACCCGGACGACCCGGACGATCCAGGCCTCTCCGTTGAAATCATCGAAGACTGGGAGGGCTATCCCAACTTTATACTCAACCCGACCGGCGAAACTTGGGACTGGTCATACATCGACGGTGACAAGGGCATCCCATACGTTTCCGACTATACGGATATGCCATATCCTACTGACGGCAAACCTCTCGCTGCCATGATTATGGCTCCTTACGAGGTGGACAAGTACACATACCTCCCCAACCCCCCGCACAGCGGCGACAAGTACCTCCTGTTCAAGAGCAACTTCAGCGCAGGTGACGGCTCTAAGCCCGCTCCTCGCCCGGACGACTATTTCATCTCGCCCAAACTCAACTACTCAAGCGACTTCGTATTCAGCTTCTGGTGCAAGGCAGACCCCGACTACGAAGGTCAGGAATCTGGCGGCGCATGGGGCGAACTCTGGAACACCGAGCAGTTCCGTGTAGGCTACTCTACTACCGGCAAGGATGCAAGCGACTTCATTTGGCTGACCGACGAGCCAGAATCTGTTACTACTATGGACAGCTCCTGGACATTCAAGGAGTACGCTATCCCTGCTGCCGCCAAGTATGTCTGCATCAACTACTGCACCGAGCATCACGGCTACTGGTTCATGGTTGACGACATCTCTATCGCTGTGCCTAATGCCGGCAAGCCGCGACGAGTCGCTCCGACGTTCAGCAACTTCGACGTTTATGTAGACGGCAACAAGGTCGCTTCCACAGAGGCTACTTCATACACCGTTTCAGGTCTCGCTGAGGGCGACCACACAGCCTCTGTAGTGGCTGTATACGCCGAGGGCGAGTCTGAACACGCTACAGTCAACTTCAACGTCAAGCTGAACGGCGTAGACGAGGTTGCCGCACAGGGCATCCGCATCTACCCCAACCCCGCTACCGACGTTGTGAACTTCGGCACTACTGTAGACAACGCCGAGCTGCTCGACATGAGCGGCCGCTGTGTTGCCAAGGTACAGGATACTGCTGCTATGAACCTGGCTGGTGTCGCTCCCGGCATCTACCTGGTACGCATGACCGTAGCCGGCAACGTACACACTTCACGCCTCATCGTTAAGTAACAATACGATACACCCCTAATCACTGTCCGCAGCCGCGCAGGCACGCTACTGCCGCCGGCTGCGGATTGTTTTTCACCCATAAACAACCATTATGAACAGACTTTACATCACACTGGCGGCTGTCGTCTTTGCATCTGCCTCCGCTAACGCAGGAATATGCCTGTACGGCAACAGCCCCTCCGACGCCGCGCTCGTCTCCATTCCGCTGGACGGCTCGGGTAGCCTCAGCGAGATATTCTCCGACGACGAGTATATGATTGCCAACGGCGGCGCGGTATACGCTGACGGCAAATACTACGTCAACTACAACGACTCGTTCAACCCATACATCGTCTATGGCTCGCTAACGCCGTTTGCCTTTGACGGCGAGACTGTCTCTCGCGGCAACCCGTGCGTCCTTTACGACGAGGAAATGTTTGTCGCTGCCGACCTCACCTACGACCCTATATCGAAAAAGGTCTACGGAGCATACCGATATTTCGAAGACAGCACAACCGACACACATTTCGGCACTCTCGACCCGGCAAAGGGGAAATGGACTGCAATATCCGACGGCGGCAACTGGTATTCCCTCGCCGCTGACTCCGACGGCCAGATATACGGCATTGACACTGCCGGCTCGCTGTACCGCATTGACAAGACCGACGGAAGCTCTGTGCTGGTCGGAGCGACCGGCATCACGCCCTCCGACATGGGTTCTGCCACGATAGACCCGGCCTCGCACCGCTGTTTCTGGAGCGCATATTCCGACAGCGCAGGAGGAGCGCTATACGAGGTCAACCTGCAGACCGGCGCAGCCACGCTCCTATACTCCTACCCCGGCTCACAGGCGATAACCGGGCTGTTCACCCTCACGACTGCCGACACCGCCGTGCCGTCTGCTCCGCAGAACCTGCGCCTCGATTTCGCTGAGAACGCGCTGACAGGTCAGGTATGCTTCACAGTCCCAGCGACGCTCTCCGACGGCTCACAGGGCAGCGGCAACGCTTCATACACCATCTCTGCCAACGGCTCTCTCCTCACACAGGGCGAGGCGCAATTCGGCAGCGAGGTAACAGCTGAAGTCACATTGCCCGAACCTGGCGAATACACATTCTCCGTAGTCCTTGCCAACGACGGCGGCATGGGCGAGGAGGCTTCGCTCACGCAATGGATAGGCACCGACTCACGCAACACGCTCACACCGCCGTTCACACAGACTTTCACCGGCGACAACGCCCTCGACGGCTATTTCATAATCGATGCCAACGGCGACGGCAAGACCTGGGGACTGTACAACGGACGTGTGCGCGTCACCTACAACGACATGCGCGACATGGACGACTGGCTCATCTCTCCGCCCGTAGAGCTGTCTGCCGGCGTGAAATACCCCTTCACGGCACACCTCTCGACGGTCAACACATCATCAGAGCGGTTTGAGGTGCGCCTCGGCGCGGGACACACCGCAGCCGACATGACCACGGTTATAATCGAGCCGACCGAGTTCCAGTCTGAAGGGTCTGACCCTGACGAGTTCCGTGGGTACATCCATGTCACCAAGAGCGGCAAATACCATATCGGCATCCACGGCATGAGCGACATGGACCACAACTCACTGTACCTGCACGACTTCTCAATAGGCGAGGGAGCTGATATAGCCGCGCCGGCACAGCCCACGCTCACCGTCAAGCCCGATGTCAACTTCGGTCTCTCCGCCGAAATCTCCGTCACCGCCCCCGAAAAGACCATCAGCGGCGACGACCTGCCTTATATCATGGAAATGAGCGTAGTGCGCGACGGCGAGTACATACACACTATCGACAACCCGACTCCAGGACAGACGTACACATTCATCGACACCGAGGGAATGACTGCCGGCAAACACCGCTACAGCGCATTTGCCGTCAACCAGACCGGATTCGGCGAGGTTGCCATTGTCGATACATACGTCGGTGTGTCCGTGCCCTCCGCGCCGGCAAACGCCGATTTCCGCCAGACACAGCCCGGAGAAGTCACCATAACATGGGACGCGCCTACAACAGACACCTTCGGGCATGACATCAACCCCGAACTGCTCCGGTACAACATACAGGTGTACGTAGACAACAGGGTGCAGCTGTACACAATAGCCGAAAACGTCGAGGGCACGTCATACACATACCGCGTATGCGATGCCGACGCTGAACAGGACATGTACTACTACGCTGTCTCTGCCGTCACCTCGGCTGGCGAGTCAGACAACGCCTTGACAGACATCAAGCCCGTGGGCAAGCCTTACGAACTGCCGTTCCGCGAATCATTCGCCGACGGCAGGCCTTCGCACAATTTCGGCATAAAGCGGTTCGAAGGCTTCGGCTGCACCTGGAGCGTAGGATACGGCGACAACGCCCAGGACGGCGACGGCGGCTTCATGCAGATGACCGCCACAGAACCCGGCTCGAAATCACGCATCTCATCGGGCAACATCGTCCTGCCCAAAGACTCGCGCCCCGAGCTGACGCTGTACTACTTCAGTGCCGGCGAGGACTGCCTGAACACCCTCGAAGTGCTCGCTGACAGCGGCGACGGCTACAAGTCGCTCCGCACCGTCACGCTGACCGGCACAACAGACTGGCACGAGCTGAAAGTGCCGTTTGACGCCCTTGCCGGACAGACTGTCAGCTTCGCCCTCATCGGCGGCATCGTCACACACACCCCGCTACCCGTAGACAACATCTCGCTCACCGACCTGAACGGCGGCGTTGACCTGATGCCCGCTGAGGGCAACGCCATGGTGGCTGTCAGCGACGGAACTATCTATGTTGAGCTGCTCCAGCCCGCCGACGTGGCAGTATACGCCCTCGACGGCAAAGCCATCTATTCGCAGCACGTTGACCACACGGCACACATAGCCGCCGCGCCGGGCATATACATCCTCCGCGCCGGCAACACCACACGACGCATCATAGTCAAATAACCCACGCACACGCTGTGCGCCATCACACACCGAGGGGTTGCACCACCAGGCGCAGCCCCTCATTTACATTCATTCCAAGTCAAAAAAATTCCCGGCAAAGTAGGAGGGTGTGTCAAAATGCGCATACCTCGTATGGTTGTGCTTTTTTCGTCCAACTTTTGGGGTGCAGTTCAGCCGTGTCCGCTTGAAATCGTTGCAAATCAGTGATATACATCCTTGCTGCTCTTCGGACACGGCACGCCGTGTCCCTACTGGTACTGCATAACCACCCCAAAAAACACAATGTTAAAACCCCGACGAGACCTTGCAGGGCTTAACATAATCAGTTAATTTTGCGCCGAAATAGCAACTCAACCTTGTGAGATTAGCAAATTATTCCTATATTTGCACCGTCATTCGTGAGGCAACACCACTGCCAAGCGCATGACAGGACATATATAGGAAGGTTTTCGCCTCCTCTGGCATTGACAAATCACCACTTTGATCAATCTATAAAGTCAGAGATTGCCGAAAATGCTTCTCTCGTACCTGCATATCAGTTTCCCCGATATACAGAATATGGTGAGTTGCTATTTCGTGTTATCTGCTTTATAGGACCTTGTGGTGAGGTTGTCAATGAAGATGACGTTGAAAGTGGCTCACCTTTTTCATATATCCCTTCAGACAACACTGCTGACAACCCACACCCGCAGAGCCGCCCGGTGTAACAACACGTTTTGCACATGGCAAGAGCATGCAAAGAGTGCGGCTTCCCATTGACAGGCAACGAACAGACCTGCCCCGAATGTGGCGCACCCGTAGGAACAACCTCAACAACACAATCACGATGCCCGGAGTGCGGCTACCCGTTGACAGGCAGCGAGGGCGCATGTCCCGAATGTGGCAATCCCCTGCAAGTACAACGTCCGTCTCAACAAACACAACAGCCGGCTCGGCAGCAGCAAACGACTCAACAGCCGGCTGCTCAACCCCAACCGGCTGCACAGCCGCAACAGCCGTATTACGCCACGCCTCAACCTGCGCCGCAGCCCGTTGCCGACGAGCCGTACAAATCCGTTTCCGAACTGTTCTGGTCGTGCCAGTTCTATAAAGTGTTTAAGGGCAAGCACTTCGACCTCGGACAGCGTCTTTACGAATGTTTCGACTTGTGGTGGGAATGTGTCAAGGTGTGGTGGTACGACTTCAAGAACCGCTTCTGCCAATTCAGCGGCCGAGCTTCACGCCGCGAATTTTTCAGTTTCGTAGGTTTCGGCGGCCTCGCCTTCCCCCTCAACCCCTTCTTCATCCTGTCGCTCATGCTCATCGTCGGCTTTATCCCATGGCTCGCCATAACAGTACGCCGATACCACGACATAGGCAAGAGCGGCTGGTGGATGTTTGTCCCTATCGCCAGCTTCTTCCTTCTCTTCAAGAAGTCAGACGACGGGCCGAATGAATACGGACACGAACCCGACCCGGTAAACCAGTCTCCCGCTTTATGGCTTGTAATCATCACTCTGATTGCGATACCTGTCATGTATCTCATACTCTTCGGAGTCATTTTCTCCGCTGCACGCTCATCGATGTACTACGGATACTAACCCACTCATAACCTCAAAATAGATACAAACCATGGCACTTATAACATGCAGAGAATGTGGGCAAAAGATGTCCGACAGAGCGGAATGTTGTCCGCACTGCGGCTGCCCGCTGCATATCCCCGAAGAGACTCCGCAAATCCCAGAGAACCAGCAGCCGGAGGAGACTTACATAGCCCCGGCAAAGAAGCAAGGCGGCTTGAAATGGCTGTGGGCAGTCATACCCTCATTCCTCGTCATCGCCGGTGCTGTCTACTACTTCATGTTCGTCTACACGCCCCCAGTGCCGAGCCACCTATCCTCTGACTACGCATATTATAATCTCAAGGGCAAAGTCAAAGACGTAAGATGGTATGTGGAAACAGACACCGGTATCAACGAAATAACACATATTCAATTTGACTCAACCGGGCGCGTCACCCCTGATGACAGCACTTTCATCCGGGATGACAAAGGGGAAATCATCAAACGAAAGATAGAAGACAATAAGTATGGTACATACTATTCAGCAATAAAATGGGAGAACGGATGTCTGGCAGGTTTTATAACACCATGGACTTCCTCGACAGCTGAATACAATATCGATGGTTGCCTCAAAACAGAAACCATCCATTATCTCAAAGATTTTCCTCCATACTTGGCGGGGGATATAGTAATTATTACATACTCTGATTACAAGTTAGATGAGCATGGGAACTGGATTTCCAGAATTCTTCAGTTTGAATATCCTCCCAAAGAGGGCAAAGAACAAAAATCAGACCCCATTCATGTAAGCCGCCGTATAACATACTATCCATAACAACCGACAACTGACAGATACACAATATTATGGCACTGACAAATTGTCCGCAATGCGGTCACACAATATCTGACAAGGCTAAACAATGCCCTAACTGCGGCTGCGAAATCGCGTCCGCAGACAACGAGCTACAGCAACCGCCATACGACCCGGAAGACATCGAGCCGAAGCCGAAGAGCAACCTGAAATGGCTTCTTATTGCTATCGCAGTAGTCCTCGTAGGCGGTGCTGCCGGCTACTACTTCTACTCCGAACACAAACGGCAGGAAGAAGCCAACCTCGCAGCAGAACAGGCACGTCTCGACTCCCTCGCCCTCGCGCAAGCCGAAGCCGCCCGCCTCGACTCCCTCCGCCAAGACTCGATAGAACGCCGCAACTTCACCACCCCCGACCTGGTATTCAAAGAGTTGCACGGTGACGTTGCTCAATGCTTCTGGAATTCAGAGGCTCGCAACAGCGACATTTATGCCGGAGTATTTGACTTCTCGGAAGACGGCACGCTCACAAGCAGAGGCATCAGCCGCAACAAAGCCGGGCAAATAATTAAAATGAGCAGATACTACAACAGCTCTGACAGCGCAACCCAAGTATACTCATATACTTGGTCAAATGGCAGGCCTCAAAAGCTCTACTACCATGATTATGAATATGGGAACGACAGCGGGTCAATGACGTTCCACTACGACAATGACGGACTGCTTGTAAAAGTGACAAAAGCCCCCAAAAATAATGAGTTTACCTCGAACCGAAACGAGCAAATCGTATATTCCGACTACGAGTTTGACGAGATGGGCAACTGGATCAAACGAAAAGTGACATGGTCATACGAGTGGAAATCTGTCTATGTTGACGATTCTGACGGCGAATGGCACGATAAATGGGAAAAATCCAAAGATGCGTGCATGGAGGAAAGAATCATCACCTACTACAAAAGTAAACCCAACAAGTAACAATCATCATTAGACACTTATTATGGCACTGATAAACTGTCCGCAATGCGGTCACTCAATATCTGACAAGGCAAAACAATGCCCCAACTGCGGCTACAGCTTTGCAATACAAAACCAATATGACATAACTCAATCCAATAATCCGACCTCAAAAAACAAACGGCAAATCTGGATTATAGTTTCTCTAATACTGATTGCATTGATTGCCGCAGGATTTTGTGTATGGATATATCTACAAAACAATCAACAGCAACCCGTAGAAGAAAAACCTGTAATAATAGAACCAGTTGCAGAGGAGGTCGAAGACCCGGTTACAGCAGAAGTGAAAATCACACCGGAATTTATTGACTCAATCCACCAATATGATGCTGTATTCCCATTCTACGAAGGCATGGCTGCAGTAAGAAGCAAAAAAGATGACCTCATTGGGTACATCAATACAAAAGGAGAATTAGTGATACCATGCCGATTCCCAGTAGCCGGAGCATTCTCGGAAGGTTTGGCTTTTGTCCTAATCAAAGACATGGTGTGTTTCATAGACAGAACTGGCAAAATCTACAACACGCAATGTCGCGAAGAAACCAGGGGATACTTTGGAAGCGGCAGTGGAACTGATAGAGAACGTGGGTATATGGGCAATGGCCTCATTTATTTCAAGGATGGCGTTTGCGAAGGTTTAGAGAGCAAAATCACATACAAACAGTTGACGGGAACTAATCCGCCAGAAATCAAAGAAACGAATGACACAGATGACTCTGAATACAAAATCTTCAGCGATATAAGTGTTGATTGCATGGGAGAGCGGGTTAAATACCTGGGCCTTCTAAAGAACGGAAAAATTTTAGTTCCAGCTTCATTCAATGATATAACACCATTCAGCAATGGAGTTGCTAACGCTGTCATGGAAATTGTGTACTTAGGCTCATGCAATGCAGAAAATGAAGCTCTCTGGATATACGGTTTTATCGACAAAAACGGCAACACTACATTTACTGATGCCGATTACGCTAAAATCGAGAAATTCAAGAAGCACATTCTCCGAAAGAAAGCAGCAGAGGAGAAGAAGCGACAAGCTGAAGAAATGGCATCTGACTATGATGAAAAATATTGAATAAGAAACACATATTATGGCACTGATAAAATGTCCGAAGTGCGGTCACAACATATCCGACAAGGCTAAACAATGCCCGAAATGCGGTCACATAATCGCTCGCAACAATGGTGTGCCGCAGGACAACATGCCGCAGGACAATACACCGAGCAGCAACAAAACCAACACCGCAGTCTTAGCAGTATTAATAATCTGTATACTTGCCCTTGCGGTCATAATATGCTGTGTTGTCATACCGGCATCCAATGGCAACAAGTCAGCCGTTATCGACACTGACTCTGCCGCATACGCCGACACCTTATATCCCATTGAAGAAAATCCTGACAGCATACGGAC
>URTA01000001.1 GCA_900550645.1 uncultured Porphyromonadaceae bacterium | reverse complement strand
GGTTGTAGGCATATTCCGCGCCGACAGACCATTTAATCTCCTGAAACTCCTCTTTCAGACCACCGGGGGCATCGCTGAAGCTCTTGAAGATGCCTGTGAACGGCGACATGTTCTGCCAGTCGTCGAGGGCGTTCTGGTATTCCTCCTGCCCCTCTGCCGTGTCCATGTCGTAGTCGTTCTGACGAGGGCGCGTAGGCACGAGCAGCTTATTGAGGTCGAGGCCGAAGGCGAGAGTGTGGTAGTCGGCGAGGGGGAACATGAACGAAGCGCCGAGACGCAGGTTTGTGGGGAGAAACGCATAGTTCTCACCGTGGTCGTAGCTGACTTTCGTACCGATGTTTGATATGTTGAAGCCCCAGGAGAACTGGCACTCGTTGCGGCCTACCATGGGATAGGTGACGAAATAACCGGAGATGTCGGCTGCAAATGCGGATGCTGCGGTGTTGGACTCTCCCGAGAAGCTGTCGTCATACGCCAGGTCGGAGAGGATGTAGCGCAGCACAACGCCCATGGAGAACTTCTCTGACAGCTTTCGGGAATACCCTATGTCAAAGGCAAGCTCGTATGGGTTGATAGTCTGTATGTCGGTGTCCTGGCTCGAGTCGTGGTTCAACGAGACCTCGCCAAGCGAGAAGTAGCGGAACGAGGCAGAGAGAGCCTGGTTGTCGCCGCTGCCGAGCTTCCAGTAGCCTGACACGTCAGCGAGGAAGATGTCGTTGACAATCTTGCGCAGCCATGGGGTGTACGACAGCCCCACGCCACCTGAGGAGTATGCGAAAGCATACTTCGACGGATTCCAGAACTGCGAGTTGATGTCCGGGTCGGTAGCAGCACCGAGGTTGCCGAGTGCGCTGCCTCGCGCATCGGGTGTGATGTCGAGGGTGGTGACACCGGTATTGACGGGGTTGAACTCGTTGTCCTTGATGTCGTTGGTGTTGTCGGCAAAAGCGAGGGCGCAAGTCCCCAGCAGGAGAGCCGATGCCGCAGTGCGCGGGGCGAGTATTCTGTTGATGTTCATTTTCTGTCGGTTATGGTGTGTCGGAGCGGCTGCACCGTGGGTGCATTTCTCCGCACGCTACACCTATAATAACTAAAAACAGCGGTTATTATTGCACCGCGCCGGGATTGAGGACGGCGAAGTGGAGCGCATCGGAGTGTTCATATCCGGGAGCGTCATATATAACCCAAGCGCGGTAAACGCCTTCGGGAAGACGCACACCGTCCTCACCGAGCATGTCGGCATACACCTCCTTGCCCTCGAAAGGCACTGTCAGGCGCACATTGCCCTCTGTGTCGGCTATCATGAGCCGTCCCTTGGCAGAGTCTGCAATGCCGTCAACGGTGAACGTCATGCCTGAGCGAGTGCCGTAAGCATCTGCGGCGAGGGTGCATAAAGGAGCTGTGTCGCCAATAGTGAACGCTTCAGTACGCGAAGCCGTGTTGCCGGCGAAATCGGATATGCGCACCGACACGGAGTGGTCGCCACGGCCGAGGGATTCGCAAGGTATCACAGCCGTTGCCGTCACAGGGGAGCCGGGGGTGACATCCACCCGTGTCTGCAAGCCGTCACGGCGGCGTCCGTCCACATACACTTCCAGGCCTGTTCCCAGGGCGATGGTGTTGGTGTTGAGGGTGCGGTCATCGCTGACGGTGAAATGCACGGACTGTTCAATGGGGTCATAGTATAGTTCGTCCACTGCGGGAGGTGTCGTGTCGGCATCGTCAGTCGTCTGCGGCACGTCAATCGCCACCACCTGCTTGCCTGAAGCTGCAGTGTGTGTGGCGGGGTCGTATGCGGAAAGGGCGAAAGACACGTTCACGCCCTGGCGGAGGTACTGGCTCACGGGAGCCTCGACGGTCACCTCGAACCGGCCGTCATGCACGTCGGCGTAGTATGTGCCGAGCACGTTGTCGGCATAGACCACGTCAAGCTGCTTGGTGTCATGCGAGATGAGGTTTTCGCTTTTCATCGTCACTGAGGGCGCAAGCACCTTTGCCGTCAGCCGTCCGTTGAAGTTTTCTATCCTGTTGCCGCCGCGTGTGGCTATGTAGCCGGAGACCTTGGTCTTCTGCCCTACGGAGAGGGTAATGCCGAGTGTCTCGTCAGTCTCTACGGAGAGGACCGGCATGGCGAGTTTGAGGGCAGGGTCGCACATGAGCGAGAAGGTGTTCTCGTGGAGGGTGCGCAGCTGCGTCTTGGCCTCTGCAAAGGCCTGTCCTACGGTCTTGGAGGAGGTAAGCTCAGGCTGGCCGGCCTTGGCGTTGCCGAGATACTGCATGAACAGCTTGCAGAACGATTCGTTCTGGTTGGAGTATGCCGTGCGAGTGGAGACCACGCCGCCCACCATGCCGTTGCGCGTGTCGAAGAGGAAGCCGTCGCCGATGCCGCCGCCTCCGCGGTCGGGCTCGCAGATGTCGCAAGTGCCGAAGAAGAAGAAGGTAAGGATATTGTTGTCAAGCATAGACTCGTTGCCGCGTACAAACATGTCATACGCGCCGTTCATGCGCGAGGCAGAGCCGTGTCCGAGGTAGTATGTCATCACATAGTCGGAGTTTATCAGCCCTGTGAAGCGGCCGAGCTGCTCCTGTTTGGTGAAAGCGTCGGTGACATACGGGGTGAAGATGAGGGAGCGTCCGAAGAGGTTGTTGATGTTGTCGCCGAGTTTCAGCACCTGCGTGGTGTGCATCTGCGAGTCGCCCGCGCCAGCCACGCCGAGCAGCTTGTTGCAGACCATGTCGTAGTTCTGTTCCGCCATGTAGCGTTCCACCTTGTCAACGGCAAGGCTGGCATGCTCGACGCTGCGGCTCGGTATGATGCCCACGCCCACCTCAACGGAGACGTACTCGAGACGCGAGTTGATATAGTCGGTCATCATGCCGATGAAATCGTTGACGTTGTGGGGGTCTCCCTTGCCGGGTATGGTCGGCGACTGGTAAGCTATGATGATGTCGTCGGGGTCGTTGTCAGTAGAAACGCCCTTGGTCTCCGCCACGAGCGGGCCGAAGAGCAGCACGTTCAGGAAGCGGCTTCGGTCAGCGTCATAGAGCTGGCGCACCAGCGAGCGGTATGCCATTATCGAGGGCTGCCCGGAATTGTACTCGTTGTAAATGTCAGCCACGTTTGCCACTATCACGTCAAGGCCGTCGCCACGGTGCAGCGCGGCGAGGCGTTCCGCCTCCTGGCGCATTGCGGGTACGGTGATGATGAGCAGGTCGGTGCCGTGCGAGGCCAGCTGGTGCAGGTTGGAGTTAGCGACATCGCCGACGTACTCGGGCTGCATCTGCGGCTGCGAGGCGTCAAATGCGACCATTCGCAGCACGCCGTCGCCCTCGCCGCGCAATACGGACACGCAGTTTTCGCTGCCGTTTCCTTCAGCCGTCACCAAGGCGGGCTTTGCGGGGTCAGCTACGTTCCAGATGACAGTACTCTCCCCCACCTCGCCCACCGGCACAAGAGCCGGCTCGCCTACGGGCGGCACAACGACATAGTCCATGCCCTGTGTCACAGACGGCAGCGTGCAGTCATAGCTCACGAGCCAATAGTCCAGCGCGACTTTCTCCACCTCGTCAGAACCGGTGATGTTCAGCTTGAGCGTGCCGGAATTGCCGGTCAGGTTGCACTCGTAAGCGTCGGGGAAAAAGTTGTTCAGTATGTTCACGTCGGTCTCGGGGAACTTCTTTGAGCGCGTCAGGTCGCCGAGCGACAGGTTCATGTAGTCGCCCTTGGAATTGTCGTCGGCATACACGCCGAGCGTCAGGGCAAGCGGCGAGCCGGCGAGGTAGTTCTGCGGGACGATGTCCCACGACATTGTGCGGTTGGCATTGCTGAACCGCTCGCCGAAATAAATGCGTCCCGAGCCGAAAAAGCCCTGTGTTTGGTCCACGTCGTGGAGAATGTAGCTGTAGCCGCTGGAGATGCGCTGCGGCTCTGCAGGCGTATCCCCTCCGCTCTCATCGCTCTCCCCCTCAACCGGTTCGGGGTCAGGAGCAGGGTCAGGAGCAGGGTCAGGAGCAGGGTCAGGAGCAGGGTCAGGAGCAGAAGCCATGGCCTCCATGTCGAGCGGAGTCTGCGAGTCGGTAAGCAGATAGTAGGCATACTTGCTGTACATCTGCACGTTGCGCCGCTCGAAGCGCGGCATCGGGTCTTCAGCGTCCGTGTCTTCGAGGAAGTCAATCCAGCCGTGTCCCGTGCCAAAGAAATACAGCTTGTCATCGCGCACCATACGCGGTGTCGCGTACAGGTCAGCGTCAATCACCGTGCCGAACTCCGGGTCAACAAACTGGTCGGGCAGCGGCTTCAAGCCGCGTCCGAAGACGGCGACCTTTGCAGGGTCGTCGAACCCCATTTCGCGCAGCCGGTCAAACGTCAGCTCGTATACACCAGTGCCGTCGATGCGTATCTTGACCCAATGCCCCTCGGCGAGTGACGATGTCGCGGCATGGTAGCCTGCGGGCAGCGTTGTGTCTGCCAATGAAGTCAGGCACGCGCCGAGCAGCGGAAAGAGGTATATTTTTTTCATAAGCTGGATTGTTTCTGTCGGGTCATTTTACGGTAAAGGCATGTATCTCCTCGCCCTGCGCCGCGAGCAGCCTGATGCGGTTGCCCTCCTGCACAGGTATGCCCCGGTCGGGAACATCGAAGAAGAGGATGTCGCCTATCTTGAGAGTCGAGTATTGGGAGAGTGCGTGTATGGCGCGGTCGATGCTGCCACGGAAGTCGGGGCATACTGTCTGCGCTGCGGCGGTGCCGTCCACCTCTGTCGTCACCCCTTGCGAGAACGCCTGTTCCACCTCCTCGATAGGCATATTCGGTGAAATGAACACCGCGCTGTCAAACGATACGGCTGCGCTGACGGACATTCCTGCGGCTGCAAGGTGGCGGTACAGCCCCTCGGCGCGGAGCATCAGCGCGTATGCGGCACGACAGTAATAGCGGCTCGCGAAACGCCTCGATATGCTCTTGCCCAGGCGGTCTATCACCACCGCCGGGACTGTTCGCAGGCTCATCTCCGGGTCAAAGTCGGGCAGGAACATGGGCTTGCGCCACGGCAGCACTGCCGAATCGGCGAGTATGCAATGGTGCAGAAGCCCGCTGTCGGGCTGTGAGGCGTTGACTGCAAATACTTTCATGGGAGGTGGCTTTGAGAGTTCAAACGGTTGTAAATCAGCGCGAGGTGCGCGTAAATAGACGTGTTGGCAAGGACAATGCCGTCACGCACACGCACACGGTATGGGGTGAAGTTCCAGATAGCGTTTATGCCGGCAGCGACCATTGTGTCAGCCACGTCCTGCGCCTGGTCAACCGGCACTGTGAGTATGCCTATCGAGGCACGCGAGAGCTTCTGCCGCGCCCTCATCTCGTCGGGATGGAATATGGGCACATTGCATATCTCCGTGCCGCAGATGTCCTCTTTCACGTCAAAGCCGGCAATGATGTTAAGGCCGTACTTGGCAAGTCCGCGGTCGCGTATCAGAGCTTCGCCGAGGCTGCCCACGCCGGCAATGAAGGCGTTGTGGGGGGTGCGGAAGCCGAGAAACGAAGTGAGCGCATCGCTGAGAGCCTTCACCTCGTAGCCTATGCGCGTCTTCCCCTTGATGCTGAGGAACGAGAGGTCTTTGGCTATCTGCGAGGCGTCCACGCTCAACGCCCTGGAAATCTGTGTAGAGGAGACCGTTGCCACGCCCTCGGAGTGCAGAATGTCGATGTATGCGAGATACCACGGAAGCCGGCGCAGTGTCGGTTCTGGGAGCAGCACGGATGAGGTATCTTTCTGTTGAGCCATATTACGTTACAGTCATGGTGCAGTGACAGCCAGCTTCTTCGCCACGGAAGACTCTGCGCCCGAAGCGTCGGTTATTGTCACACGGTACAGGTAAATGCCGCGAGGGACACGTCCGCCTCCGCCGTCGCACAGGTCCCAGCCGATGCGCAGCGAAGTGTCGTAGTCGCTGGAGGTTGAGACGGTGTTGCTCCACACCTTGCTGCCGGCCAGGTTGTATACGTCCACAGTGCATTGCAGAGCCTCGGAGGGACGGTCATGGTTGATGATGAAGTTGACGGAAGTGCGAGCCGGATTCACGTCGGTGTGTACGTCAGTGATGCCCGGGGCGCGGCCTACAGCCACGCGGAAGGCTATGGTCTGCGACGAGTCGTTGCCCATGTTGTCATAGACGGTGAGCGTCAGCGTATGCTCTCCCGGCTCCACGCTGTTGAGCGGATAGAGTATGCTGCCTCCGTAGGGGTCGCCCTCTGCCGGGGAGTAGAAGTCGCTCACGTCGTTGTAGACCTGGTCGTCCACCTTTATTGTAATCTGGTGCCCGATTGTGCTGCCGTATACGCTTATGCCGGAGTCGTCGCGCATCGATGCGCGTACCACCGGCGACTGGTTTACGATGTCGCCCGGGGCGAATGCCTCGCTGTTGAGGCACAGGCCGGAGATGACCGGGCCCTCGGTGTCGTCGGCACGGGTCGCGTCGGGGTCGAAGCCGTATACGTATAGCCGCTCGCACGCGCCGTTGGCCTCCACGCCGCTGTCGCTGTATGCGTACAGGCTCAAGCGTGCCGGGGAATAGTTGTTCTCGATGAGTGCAGGAGTCAGCACCGTGGCTGTCCAGCGTCCGCCGGTGACCTTCTCGACGCTGCGGAACAGGCGCGACTGGCGGTCGTTGTAGGTGTACGGCTCGCCTTCGTCGCCGTTGCCGTAGGTCTCCACAGGCATCTCCGCGTCAAAGAGTATGAGGTCAACGTTGCCGTTGAAGTCGTCGAGCGTATTGCCGTTGCTGTCCACCACGCGCCCCTCGACGGTGAATTTCTCGAGTGCGCCCACCTGCGGCATCTCCCTGCCCACGGTCATGTCGGTGTCGCCGATGCGGTCCACTACGACATACTTGTCAGGCGAAGGCACACGCAGCGCGGGGTCGCCCATGAGGAGGAAGCGCAGCTTGTTGCCGCCGTCGTTGGTGGCGTTCTTGGCGAGGCGCAGCAGGTCGCCCATGCGTATGGCCTTGCCGTCAGCGTCGCGGCTGAAGAAGTATCGCCCCATGGCTTCGGAAAATATGCCGTTGTCGCTGATGTATACGGAACGCGAGGCGGCAATCATCGCTATCACGCCGCTGTCGGGGTACAGCCACATTATCTCCGCGCCGCTTATCTCGTCGTCGTCGGGGCGGACGAACTCGCATGTCGCCGCGTACATGAACGGCAGGTTGCGGTTGGTCATCGAGGTGATGTCAGTCCAGTTGAACATGTCCTCGTGCGAGAGGCCGCGCGGCGAGGCATGGCCGATGTAGCTCCACACGTCCACGCCCTCCTGTATGAGCTGCTTCATGCGAGCCTTGGCCTGGGGGTAGTGCATGCCCACGCTCGAAGCCTCGAGTGGGTAAGCGTCCATGTAGACCTTCTCGTAGTTGAAGTTCGCGCCGTTGCCGGCAGACCTCATGCCGTTCCAGAGGTTTTCTGTCTGCACCATGTGGACAGCGCGGTCCTGATCGTCGGCGAGCAGCATGACGGTATTCTTCCACGAGCCGCTGCGCGGGGTGTTGACATAGTTTAGCAGCTTGTCAACCATCTGCGTAGCCTCGGTGAGGCTCTTGATCTCGAAGCGGCCTATGCCGAGGCTGATGCGTGCCTTGTTCATGTTGAACTTGCCGTCGGTCACGTCGTCGAGCATGACGATGAAATCGTCCGTGCCGTATGACGAGGATTCGGTGTACGTCTCCTGGCTCTGCCACTGCAGCACACGGGGATATCCCGCCGAGCGCACCGCGTCGGTAATCATGCGGTTGTCGTATGTGGGGCGCGACATTATCAGGCAGTGCTTCAGCTTGCCCCCCTCGCCTCCTCCGCGGTCGTACCACATCTTGAGTGCCTTGCGGAACGCGCTCACGTCGGGCGTGCCGGACGAGAACTCGTTGTACAGCGCTTCGGGAGTGAGGACATGGACCGTCATGCCGTCCTTGTCGCGGTGCATCTGCGCAATGCGCTCCGACTGCGCCCGGTACTGCTGCGGTGTGATGATGAGCATGTCGGGGGTCTCCATGGCGTGGATGTCCTGGTTGACGACGCTGCCAGAGGGGGTGACAGTGCGCGACACCTTGTCCGCGTCAAAAGCGACATACTCGCGGTAGCCCGTCTGCGAGGCGGTGAACGTGATGCGGTCGCCCTGGCGGTCGCCCTGCACCAGCAACGGCGACTCGGGGTCGGTCACGTCCCATATCACGGTGCTTTCCGTGCAGCCGGCAACGGTGTATGCCGTCGGGGCGGAGGTATAGTCGTAGAACATGAGTTCCGCGCCCGAGAGGCGCAGCTCGCGCTCGTATTCCACTATTATATAGTCCAGCCGTGCCATGCGCAGCACGCCGCTGGTCTTGAAGCGCAGCTCCACGTCGAGCTTTTCGCCGGGGTTCTCCACGGTCTTGACAGCCGAGCCAGCCACGAGGTATACTTTGCTGGCAGCCTCGCGAATGGTCATGTCGCCAGGGCCAAGGTGCGTGCCGTTGCCGTAGACGGAGACGGTGCTTGCTCCGCTGCTCGTGGTGGTGGCGAAGCGCACGTTGACCTTTGCCTCGCCGCCGGCATAGCCGGTGAGCGTGAAGGGGAACGACTGCGCGGCCTTGGTGCGGAAGTCCTCTCCGAAGAGCTCGCGCCCTGACACGCATCCTGCGGCAAGCTCCTTCTCGTGGAGCAGGTGGGCGGTAAACGTGGTCTTGGGCTGTGAAGAGGCAGTCCCGGCGGGCATCACGCCCTGCGGCTCGTCCTGGGTGTCAGCGTCAGAGATGAAATAGTACGAGGCTGTGGCGTAAGGGTTCTGTATGCGCGAGTATTTCGAGCCTCCCTGCGCCGAACCCTTGGAGTCGCCCTGCCAGCCTATGTTGTCAACGCCGTAGAAGACTATCCCCTTTGACGTATGCACGCAGGGGAGCAGCGGCAGGTCGTCGGGGTGGCGGTCGTCGAGCGTCTCGCGTATCATGCGCCCGCCGTAGCCGTATACGCGCACCTTGGAGGGGTCTGAAAACCCGAGGTTGCGTATCTGCGAGTTGGAGAGGAACTGCATCCCCCCCTCGTTGACACGTATCTTCGCCCACTTGCCCGAGGCGAGGCGCGACGAGGCGGCGTACCGCTCGGGGCTGTACGCCAGCAGCTGCACAGTCCCCAGCGCAGCCACGGCGAGCAGTGTGAGGGCGTGTCGCAATGTGTTGTCGTGTTTCATCTGCGTTTCCTTTCGCTGATTTTCGGTATATGTACAACGTTTTCAGCCGTCTGAATATTGCCCGCGCCTCTCTGGGGCCTGGCGCGTGTCGAGTATGAACTGCCGCCAGTCCTCGCGGCTGCCGCCGAAAGCGTCCAGGTCCACGTCGCCGCGCACCCCGCTCACCTTGCCGCGGTGGTCATACTGCCAGAACGTCCACTCGCCCTCGAGGGGGGTGCTGTAGAACGAGCATATCCATATCGGCATCCCCTCCATTTCGGGCATCAGCAGGTCATAGTACCCGTCGCGGTTGCTGTAGAACGTCACGCGCCAGCCGCGCAGGTTGAGGTACTCGGTCATGTCGCGCAGCCGCATCTTTATCGAGTCCACAGGCACGCCGCGTGCGTTGCCCTCCTCCTCCACGTCAACGGCTATCCCTATGTCGAGCTGGCGGTCGCCCACCGCGCCCAGCAGGTTGACCGCCTGGTCCACGCCGTCGCTGTCAAAGCGGAAATAGTGGTACGCGCCCACCATGATGCCGGCCTCGCGTGCCTTGTCATAGTTCAGCCGGAAGTTGGAGTCGCGGAAGTCCGTCCCCTCCGAGGCCTTGATGAACACGAACTCGATGCCGTCGGCGGCTGCGGCCTCGAAGTTCATCATGCCGTTGTGCGCGCTCACGTCGATGCCGCGCACCGGGTAACGCTCCGGGTCTACATACGGCGCGGAGGTCATGTACTCGCGCCACGCCCACACCCCGGCATACACAAGCAGCGCAGTCACCACCAGGAAATCGATGGCCGACTGTATGTCATGAGGCTGTCCCTTGCTGAATATGCTTTTCATCTGATATGCCCGGTCTATGGTGTTGTGCCTGTTGCGCAGTGCCGTTATGCTGTAAACGCTTTTAACTGCACAAAAGTAGCGGTTTCGGAGCATTTGTGCAATAGCCGCACGACGTTTCCAACCGATTTTAACACCCTGCCGCGCAACGCTGCCGCCACTCTTGCATATCTCGCGGATTAGCATTAACTTTGCGCTGTGGTGCGGCGTGCGGCCGCGCCGTCGATGCCGATGACCGCCGTATTACTCAACATACTCGTCATAGCAGTATCGCTGTGGGCAATATACCGTGGCTGGCATCTCGGCACGCCCCGGCAGCTCCCCGCCATGATAGGCTGGTGCACAGGCATCATCGCGGCCCGCCTCGCATGCCCATACCTGTTCCCCATGCTCGAGCAGCAGGGGATGCAGCAGCAGTTTGCCGACGGCGACCTGGCGGCACGCTACATGGCCCTGACCACGGTGTACCTCCTCACATCGCTCATAGTCACTGCCATAGCCACGCCGCTGAAAGCATTGCTCGCCCTCGTAGGCAGGGGGCTGCTCAGCCGCCTCGCCGGCACGCTCCTCGCACTGCTGCGCTGGCTCACCGCCGTCTCGCTGCTGCTCAACCTATGGGGGGCTATGGACGAGGACTGCGTGGCACTGCGAATAGCCGACGCAGGCGACGGAGGCGTTATAGAGGAGGTGATGCACATCGCCCCCGTGCTGACCGACACCGAGGACTACAGCGAGCTGCTCCACCGCCGCCAGCTGCGGCAGGCTCGCTCAATTTCGCTGCTGCGCGGCACCTCGCCTCCGGCACACGGCACTGAAAACAACGACACCCCAAAGCTGGTGTCACGACATATAACACGTATTACCGAATATGCTGAAAGTTAAGAACCTGCACGCCGAAATAGGCGGCAAAGAGATATTGAAAGGCATCGACCTCGAGGTGCGACCCGGCGAGGTACACGCCATAATGGGTCCCAACGGCTCGGGCAAGTCCACGCTGTCAATGGTGCTGGCCGGCAACCCCGCATACACCGTCACCGGCGGCGAAGCCACGTTCTGCGGCAAGGACCTGCTCGCCATGCCCCCGGAAGAGCGAAGCCACGAGGGTCTGTTCCTCGGATTCCAGTACCCCGTCGAGATACCGGGAGTGTCAATGGTCAACTTCATGCGCGAAGCCATAAGCGCAAAGCGCGAATACCTCGGGCTGCCCCCGATTTCAGCGACAGAGTTCCTCAAGCTGATGCGCGAGAAACGAGCAATCGTAGAACTCGACGGCAAGCTCGCCTCCCGCTCCGTCAACGAGGGATTCTCCGGAGGAGAGAAGAAGCGCAACGAGATTTTCCAGATGGCGATGCTCGAGCCGCGCCTCTCCATACTCGACGAGACCGATTCAGGCCTCGACATCGACGCCCTGCGCATCGTAGCCGGCGGCGTCAACGCCCTGCGCTCCAAAGACAACGCCACGATAGTAATAACGCACTACCAGCGGCTGCTCGACTACATCAAGCCCGACATCGTGCACGTCCTCTACAAGGGGCGCATCGTACACACCGCCGGGCCCGAACTCGCCCTCGAGCTCGAAGAGCGCGGATACGACTGGATAAAGGAAGAAGTGGACTCACAAAACCCCGCATGATGGACAGCGCACTGAGACAATACACCGACCTGTTCCGGCAGCACCGCGACCTCATAGACAGCCAGTGCGCCGCACCGCTCAACGCCCTGCGCGACAAGGCCGCCGCCGCAATCGAGGCAATGACGCTCCCCGAAAAAGGCTCGGAAGACTACCACATCACCTCGCTGCGCGAAATGCTCGCACCAGACTGGGGGGTAAACCTCGCCCGCGTGCCAATGCGCTTCAACCCCGCAGAGAGCTTCCGCTGCGGAGTGCCTAACCTCTCGACGGCACAGATATACATGTTCGGCGACACCTGCGTCGTCCCCGAAGGGAGCGGCATACCGAGCGGCCAGGGCGTGTTCGCCGGCTCGCTCGCGCAGGCGGCACGCGAGATGCCTGACACCGTGGCTCGCCACTACGGCCGGCTGGCAGACCTCGGCAACCCTGTCGCCGCCCTGAACACCATGCTATGCCAGGACGGCGTGATGATATACGTCCCTGACGGCGTGCGCCTCGAGCGTCCGCTGCAGCTCGTCAGCATACTGCGCGGCGACCAGCCCATGATGGCCGTCCGCCGCGTGCTGCTCGTACTGGGCAAAGGCAGCGAGGCGAAGCTGCTCATGTGCGACCACACACAGGGCGGCGGCAGCGCAGGACTGATGTCGTTGCAAGTCATCGAGGCGTATGCCGGCGAGGGAAGCACCCTCGACATATACGACATCGAGGAAAGCTCCGAGCGCACCTCGCGCCTCTCCTCCCTCTACCTGCGCCAGCAAGCCCGCAGCAACGTCCTGCTCGACGGGATAACCCTGTACAACGGCACGACGCGCAACGAGTACCGCTGCGACCTCGACGGCGAGCAGGCCTCGCTCCGCCTCATGGGGCTTGCCATAGAAGACCGCGACCGACACGCCGACACATACTCATGCATACGCCACAACGCCCCGCGATGCAAGACCGACGAACTGTTCAAATACGTCATCGACGACACCGCACGCGGCTCATTCGCCGGGCTGATATACGTCGCCCCGGGAGCAGTCAAGACCGAGGCCTACCAGTCAAACCGCAACGTGGTCGGCTCGCCCCAGGCTCGCATGTACTCCAAGCCCCAGCTCGAGATATACAACGACGACGTGAAATGCTCGCACGGCACAGCTACAGGCACATTCGACGACAGCCAGCTCTTCTACATGAACGCCAGAGGCCTCTCCGACCGCCGCGCCAAGCTCCTGCTAAAACAGGCATTCATGGCCGACGTGATAGACGGCGTAAGGCTGCCAGCCCTCGGCGACAGGCTGCGGCAGCTCGTAGAGAGGCGTTTCGCCGGCGAGGAAGGACACTCATGCGCCACATGCATGGCTGACTGCCCCACGGCAAAGTAGGGACACCTCGGAGTTCTCTGAGTACTCCGAGAACTCCGACAATGCCGTCACAACAACACAATACAAAAATGTTTTCAGACAACGAAACAGAACAGATACGACGCCAGTTCCCCATACTGCAGCGCAAGGTCGGCGAGCGAGACCTCATATACCTCGACAACACCGCCACCTCCCAGACACCCGACTGCGTCGTTGACGAGATAGCACACCTGTACCGCCACACCAAGGCCAACGTGCACCGTGGCGTGCACACCCTCTCGCAGGAAGCCACCGACCTGCAGGAACAGGCACGCGAGCGCGTGCGCCGCTACATCAACGCCGCAGAGACTGCCGAGGTCATCTTCACCCGTGGCACGACAGAGGCCATCAACCTCGTGGCGGCAAGCCTCGGGCAGTCATTCCGCCAGGGCGACGAGGTGATACTCACCGTCATGGAACACCACGCCGACATCGTCCCCTGGCAGCTGTTGCAGAGCCGCACCGGAATACGACTGCGCGTCGTGGACATGCTCCCCGACGGCTCGCTCGACATCGGGCAGTACCGCTCCCTGTTCACCGACCGCACCGTCATGGCAGCCTTCTGCCACGTCAGCAACGTCCTGGGGACAGTCAACCCGGTCAAGGAGATGACCGCCGAGGCACACAGCCACGGCGTGCCGGTGCTGATAGACGGCGCACAGGCCGCACCCCACCTGGCCGTAGACGTGCGAGACATCGGATGCGACTTCTACACATTCTCCGCACACAAGATGTACGGGCCCTGCGGGGTCGGAGTGCTGTACGGCCGCCGCGAATTGCTCGAGAAGATGCCCCCCTACCAGGGAGGCGGCGAGATGATAGGCAACGTCTCGTTCGAGCGCACCACATTCGCCGAGCTGCCCTTCAAGTTCGAGGCCGGCACGCCAGACTTCATCGACATAGCAGCCTTCGCTCGCGCCCTGGACTTCATCGAACAGACAGGCATCGGGCGCATCGCCGCGCACGAACACGCCCTCACGCAGCACACAGAGCAGCGTATGCGCAGCGAGATACCAGCCGTGCGCATATTCGGCCAGACGCCCGGCAAGAGCGCGGTCATCTCGTTCCTCGTCGGCGACGTACACCCCTACGACATAGGGCTGCTGCTCGACAAGCTCGGCGTGGAAGTCCGCACCGGACACCACTGCGCCCAGCCGCTCATGACACGCCTCGGCATCCCCGGCACCGTACGCGCCTCATTTGCCGCATACAACACCCTGCGCGAAGCCGACGCATTTGTCGATGCGCTCAAGCGTGTCGCAGCAATGTTCTGACCGCCGCTGTTAACCTTGCTGTCTTGTCCTGAAAAAGGTTGACTCATAAAAGAGAAAATATGAGCAATATCCCCAAAGGAGAGACAGTGTTTACTCTGTTCACCCTGTCAACCGTGGTAAACAGGGTAAATACGGTTGGCACGCCGCTTCCGGGAATTTTCTCCGATAAGGGAAAGCGGCAGACCTGACGGCGAGGTCAGAAAAGCGTCGGGGCTTGCACCTCGTCCACCTGGCGGCGCAGCGTCTTGAGCCGCTCGGCTATCTCCTCGCGCCGCGTCTCGAGCATCTCAATCTCGGCGACACGCATGCGGCGGCGCGTCTGGCGGACAAACTCCGCAAAGCCGTCCAGCTCCGCCGTCAGCTCGTCGAGCATCTCCTCCGTCAAGTCAGTGCGCCGCTCCATGCAGCTGCGCACGCCGCGCAGCATCTCCGCAGGGCTCTTCGGCTCTTCCCTGCCGGCAGGGGCGGCGGCAGCAGCGGCGGCTCGCTTGCGCTGGTTGTAACGCCAGGTCATTATCGACTGGTACTGCCGGCTGACATCCTTGGCGCGGAAACGCTCCGCAGCCTCGGGCGACTTGCCCGCCAGGTACTCGTCAATGTACTTGTTCACTGTGTCTATCTTTGCCATATCGCGTATGTAAATATGTTCTGCACGCGAATTTACGAAAAATCCGCAAAACTTTTTGCCCGGACGGAAATTATTTCCTAATTTTGCGGCGTTGGACGAGAGAGTCAGCGGCATACCCCCTCGCCGGGGCGAAAGCCGTGAAGCCACTTGATGAAAAGACACCATGCCGAAAGCGATGGATTGACATCGGTGGGGGAGCAGCCGCAGGCGGCTGCATCAGCAAGCCCTCATCCGGGAACAGGGGTGAGAATCCCCGACAGACCCGCTGCTGTGATGTCCCGATACCCAATGCACATACCGCCACTGGCTGCACCATGCCGGGAAGGCGTGCATGACGGGGGACGAGTCAGAAGACCGGACCGGCAAGGACAAACCGACCCAGCGCGACACCAACACGTGCCGCCCGGCTGCCTACGGGGACTTAGGCGCAGGTTTATCCCGCACACGCCCTTCTCGCGACGAGGGCGCTGGCGGGCTGTACGACGGAAATTCCTCATAACACAAACCTGTCACCGCCCACGTAGCCGAGACCGCACTGCTGGCGCAGCAACCGGTATCCGTGAGCGGTTTTTTCATGCCCTCACACGGCTGGAAAATAATAGTTTTTGTCTATAATAGATTTGTGTTTTGAGGAACAGCGGCGACGGAGCATAACATGACAGCAGCTCCGTCCCCCTGTCCTTTTTTTTGCGAAAACAACACGACCGGCACAAATGGAACACCTGCACATAACCTGCGCATCGCTCTGCCTGGCAGCAGCGTTGACAGCCACGGCAGCCTCGCCATGGCTGCACCGAGTATACTCATACCGCCCCGCGCCGGGGCAGTTCGTCAATGACCTGCCCGAACACGAGCCGGGCGACACCGAAGCCGACATGCTCGCCAAGGCCGAGGAGCTGCTGTGCGGCGACAGGACTCCCGGAACAGTGACGCTGGGGGCATACGGCGGATACATCATAGTCGGCTTCGACCACCCGGTGGCAAACGTCCCCGGGCAGCGCGACTTCGTCATCTACGGCAACGCATTCTCGCGAGACAGCAGCTCACGCACCGGAAGCTCCGAGCCCGGCATAATAATGGTCAGCGAGGACACCAACGGCAACGGGCTGCCCGACGACCCGTGGTACGAGCTGGCCGGAAGCGAATACTCCAACCCCGCGACGCAGCACTCATACCGCATCACATACTTCCGCCCTGACCCGGAACGGCCGGCGGACGCAGACCCTGACCCGGACGAGAAATACATCTCCGACCGCACGTACATACGCTACACGACCAACGACCCGGCAAAGCCCGAGGGGTACGTGAGGCGCAACACGTTCCACACACAGGAATACTGGCCCGCATGGCTCGCCGGCGAGCAGACGCTCTACTACGAGGGCGCGTGCCTGCCCGACAACTATGTCAACATCGGCAGCGGCGGAAACGACCTGTTCATACAGCGCAGCTACGGCTACGGGTATGCCGACAACATCTCCAACGACGAGGAGCAGGGCTTCGACATCTCATGGGCGGTGGACGCGCAGGGCAACCCGGTGCACCTGGGCGGCGTGCATTTCGTCAAGGTCTACACGGCGGTCAACCAGGACTGTGGCTGGATAGGCGAGACATCCACCGAAGTGTGCGGCGGCGAGGACTTCCACCCCGAGGCGGAATACACGCCCACGGGAGGCGCAGGCGGCATCGCGGCACTGCCGGCGCGGCCTGTCATCCTGTCAGCCGCCGGGGGGACGCTCCGCGTGCGCTCTGCAGTAAGCACACAGGCACGCATATACTCCGCCTCAGGCTCGGCAGCGGTCATAACGCAGCTCTGCCCGGGCGACAACGGCATCGACATCTCGGCACTGCCCCACGGCACATACATACTGCACACGGCCTCCGGGGCTGCCAAGTTCGCCGTCAGCCGCTGACCGGGCAACGTCACTCCGCCGCCGCATCGGGCGTGTCGCGCAGCAGGTACTGCGAGAGCAGGAACGACAGCAGCTGGTAGCCCGTGGCGTTGAGGTGCAGTCCGTCCTTGGTATAGACAGCGTTTATGCCCCCCTCCTTCTCGAAAGCCGGATAGGCGTTGACATACACTACCTCCTCCATGGCCTCTACACGCGAGCGTATGCGGCTGTTGATGTCGCGTATGTCCTCGTCATACGGCTGCGGATGGACGTCGTTGGGATTGCGCGGAAGTATGGAAATCAGATAGATGCGCCGCGCCGCGAGGCCTTGCAGAGCCTTGGCGTAGCGGTCAGCATACTTGTCGCGGTCCTCTATCCACATCAGGTCGTTTGTGCCGATTATCACCACCACGCTCTCGCCGGCGAAACGCCCGGCAAGCTCCTCGATGCGGTCTATACGCGCCCCGTTGACACCGTAGTTGTGCGTCCGCCAGTCGGGGAAATACGACTTGACGTTCCAGCCGTGGCATATCGAATCGCCGGCAAACCACAGGTCGCCCTCATATTCCTTCTCACAGCCACACAGCCCTGCCAACACAGCCAACGCCAATATCACCTTGACTATCAATCCATTCATTTCAGTCCGAACATTATGCGCGTGATGCGGAAGCGTGTAAACACCTTAGCGTACAGCCACCATGGCACGACAGTCCCTGCCACCACGCCTGCTATTGCCGCAAGCGCGAACAGCCACTCGTCGCCGGCAGGTGCATAGCGCAGATACAGCGACTTGACAAAGCCCTCGAAGGTGGTGTGCAGCAGGTAGACCATAAACGATGCCGCCGAGAGCGACAGCATCACGCCGCGTGTCCTGCCGCCGCTGTGTGCCGACCACTGGTACGCCATGGCCGGCAATGCATAAACAGCAACGTATGGTATCACGTACTCCGCCGGCTGCCAGCCGCAGACGTATGCCGCAAGCAACGCCGCCAGCAGCACAAACGCCCCTAAAGCCATGCTCCGGGAGCGCATCGGGAGGTACTCGCGCCAGTCATACAGCAGCGTCCCGGCAATGAACCAGACCACCATGTCTGCCGCCTCGTCGATACAGAACACGCCGAGTTCAGGCCTCGGCACGTATGCCAGCACGGCGGCCGCCACAAACAGCACAAGGCGTGAAGTGCGGCTGCGGAACGCCGGCATTATCACGAACATCCACCACAACGCCCACACGAACCACAGGAAACGCCCGGCAGCAGGACGGTACAGTATCTCGACATACGTCGCCGCCGTCACCGGATGCTGCACTATCACCACACTCTGCATCAAACATTTGATTGTCACCACTATTACGGACACGGTGAAATACGGCACAAGCAGCCGCATCGCCTTGCCTTTCAGAAATGGGAAGTACTTGCGCCCGGGCTTGTAGCCGTACATGTACAGGTAGCCGCTCATGGCCAGGAACAGCGGCATGTGAAACGTGTAAATAGCATCAACCGCCGCAGTCCACCAGCGCGGCTCGCCGCCGCCGATGTCCCAATGGCCTATGACGACAAGCACTATCGCCACAGCACGCGCGAAATCTATCTCCCACAGCCGCCCCCTCGGCGCGGCGGCTGCCGTAGTCTGTGAAGCATCATTCATCATGGTGCAAAGGTAATAAACCGCCGCCAATTACACAACACGGCAACAAGCGACAATTGCGAGAGGCTGAAACACTTGCATATACGGAGCGGTTTGACTAATTTTGCATCCTGTAAATCCCAACTGCATGGACAAGGAAGAACTCAAGAGACACAAGGCGCGGTTCCTGGAGCTGCTGCGCGGCACAGGCATCGACGACATGGACTATTTCATAGCGCAGCTCGAGAAGTCGGGCTTCTTCGAAGCGCCGGCATCGATGAAAAACCACCTCTGCTTCGAGGGCGGGCTTATGCTACACTCGCTCAACGTCTACGAGGCGGCGATGATGCTCAAGCAGACATTCATCAAGGAACGCCCGGACATATTCGAGAAAATCTCTGACGAGAGCATCACCATAGCCGCCCTGCTGCACGACGTGTGCAAGGCCAACCAGTACTTCCGCAAGCGCGGGGCGCAGGTGGACTTCGGCAAGGCGGAGTTCGGCACCGACTATTCAGCCCTCCCCATAGGCCACGGCGAGAAGTCGGTGGTAATGCTCTTCCAGATGGGGCTGGGGCTGGAGGACAGCGAGGTCTGCGCCATACGCTGGCACATGGGGGCATGGTCCGTAGACCGCTGCAGCAGCGAGGAGACGGGCAACTACCGCAAGGCCGAGGAGCTGTTCCCCCTCGTCACCCTGATACAAATGGCTGACACGGCAGCCGCCAAGTTCACGGAACGCAAATACCTGGGAAGCTGATGAACGCCCTCACACGCACAGCGGCTGCCCTGCTGGCCGTCACGGCTGCGGCTGTACCGCAAGCGGCTGCGCAGTTCCGTTACGGCATACGCCTCGGCGGCGAGATAAGCACGGCTCGGCTGTCTGACGCCCCGGGCTGGGACGCAAAGCGCGGCAGCGGCTTCAGCGGCGGACTGACGTGCGAATACCAGTTCGGCGGCAGCGGCTTCGCCCTCGACGCTTCGCTGCTCTACACCCGCTCACCGCTCACCGTTGGCAACGCCTCGGGCAGCTGGAAAGCCGGCGACGACATGCTGCACATACCCCTGCACGCCAAATACAAGCACTGGCTGCGGTCGACATACGACCTTGCAGCCCCCTTCTTATACACCGGGCCGTCGCTCATGGTGCGCCTCGACGGCGACACAGCCGGCACGCCTTGCCCCACGTGCCGCGTGCAGCCCGGCTGGGACATAGGCGCGGGCTTCGACCTGCTCAACTTCATACAGGTCTCTGCCGGCTACCGCTTCGGGCTGCGCGACATAGCCAGCTCCGCACCCCCGGGACAGGACATCTCGCTGCGCAGGGACGGCGTGGAGGTGTCGGTGACAATACTCTTCGACATTTGACAACTGACAAAAATAACCTGCCGCAAACGGCGGAAGTGTCGCAATAATTTTATACATTTGCAATCCCAAAGGGCGGCCAAATGCCGCCTGGCTCAAATAACTATAACACAACGACATGGCAACGGACTATGTGGAATACATCGACGACGACGGAGTGGTAGAATCCGTTGACAGCCACGCCGGCACGCTCACAGTGCGCATCACCGGCGAGGACGAGTGCGGCTCATGCCCCGCCGCACGGCTGTGCCGCGCCTCCGGCAAGGGCGACCGCACCGCCACAGTGCGCGTCAAGGACACGTCGCGATACGTCAAGGGGCAGCGCGTGGTGCTGCGAGGCACGGAGCGCATGCACCGCAAGGCGATAATGTTCGCAACGGTGTTCCCCTGCATCGCCCTCATCGCCACCATGGTGCTGACATACCTGCTCACAGGCAGCGAGTCGCAAGCAGCGACATACGGCATCTGCATGACAGTGGCGTTCTTCGCGCTGCTGTACCTGATGCGTGGCCGCATAGCACACCAGTTTGACTTTGAAGTCTTGCCAGCCGACAAAACACCTGAACACACTTAATATGGACACCATTTGGATAACAGTAGCGGTGCTTGGCGTCACCGGCATCATCGCAGCGGTGGTGCTGTGGTTCGTAGCCAGGAAATTCTACGTCTACGAAGACCCGCGCATCGGAGAGGTCGAGGCGTTGCTGCCCGGGGCAAACTGCGGCAGCTGCGGACAGAGCGGATGCCACGCCTTCGCCACGGCATGCGTCAACGCAAGCTCGCTTAGCGGACTGAGCTGCCCCGTAGGCGGCGACAAGACCATGCAGGGGATAGCCTCGCTGCTCGGCCTCGAAGCCGGCGAAACCATACGCCGCGCGGCAGTGGTGAGATGCAGCGCGGGATGCTCCTCGCGAGAAAAGCGCGTCACTTACGACGGCGTGCGCTCATGCGCCATAGAAGCCGCCACGTGCAGCGGCGAGCGCGACTGCCCGCACGGATGCCTCGGCTGCGGCGACTGCACCCGGGCATGCCCATACGGCGTAATAACAATGGACCCCGCGACAAGCATGCCCACAGTGGACTTCGACCGCTGCGTAGGCTGCGGCCTCTGCACCAAGAGCTGCCCGCGCGGCATCATCGAGCTGCAGCAATACTCGCCAGGAAAGGCTCTGGTATGGGTGACATGCGTCAACCGCGACAAAGGACCGGTGGCGATGAAAGAATGTGACAGCTCATGCATCGGCTGCACCAAGTGCAAGAGGGTATGCCCCTCCGGAGCTGTGACAATAGACAGCTTCCTCTCGCACATCGACGCTTCACGCTGCATCGGCTGCGGACTGTGCATAGAGGCTTGCCCGCGCAAGTGCATCACGGCGCACGGCACAGTTGACCCGTCAGTTATCCCCTCTCAAAACAGTTGACAATGAAGACTTTCAGAAAAGGAGGCATACACCCCGACGGCAGCAAGCTGACATCAGAGGCCGCCGTCATAGCAATACAGATGCCCGCCGAACTCGCGCTGCCGCTCTCACAGGCCATCGGCGCACCCTCCAAGCCGCTGGTCAAGGCCGGCGACACGGTGCAGCGCGGACAGATGATAGCAGAGGCAGGTGGGTTCGTAGGCGCACCCGTACACTCCCCCGTCACCGGCACGGTCAAGAAACTGGACCACGTCCACACGCCCCAGGGGCAGTGGCAAGACGCGATAATCATCACCCCCGACACCGAGGCGCAGGACACCGACCCCGCGCCGCTCACGGCAGAGGAGGCGGAAGCCCTCACACCGGCAGAGATAGTCAAAGCCGTAGGCGACAGCGGCATCGTCGGCCTCGGCGGAGCGACATTCCCCACCCGCGTAAAGCTGTCGCCGCCTGAAGGGAAAGTGCCTGACACCATAATAATCAACGGCGCAGAGTGCGAGCCGTACCTGACATGCGACGACCGCCTGATGCGCACCGGCGCGGCTGAAATCATCTCCGGCACACGCCTCATCATGCGCAGCGTAAGCGTCAGCCGCGCCATAATCGGCATCGAGGAGAACAAGCCGCAAGCCATAGCCGCCATGCGCGACGCGGCCGCGCCATACCCTGACATTGAGGTCGTCGTACTCAAGAAGAAATATCCGCAGGGCGGCGAAAAGCAGCTCATACAGGCTCTCACCGGAAGGGAAGTACCCGCAGGAGGGCTGCCCGTAGACGTAGGCTGCATCGTAGACAACGTGGCTACTGCGTATGCCGTACATCAGGCAGTCGTCATGCGCCGCCCCCTCACCTGCCGCATAGTCACCGTCACAGGGCCGTCGCTGCAACGCCCGGGCAACTACCTCGCCCCCTTCGGCACACCGCTCTCCGCGCTGATAGAAGCCGCTGGAGGGCTGCCCGAGGACACCGGCAAGGTCATCGCCGGAGGCCCGATGATGGGTCGCGCAGTGAGCTGCCTCGACGCGCCCTCGACCAAGGGGACGAGCGGAATACTCGTGCTGCCGCAGGAGATGTCCTCGCGCCGCGACGCAGGGCCGTGCATACGCTGCGGCAGGTGCGTGGACGCTTGCCCCATGGGACTCGAGCCGTACCTGCTCATGCTCCACGCCGTGCACAGCCGCTGGGACGATGCACGCTCACGCGGAGTGATGAACTGCATCGAGTGCGGCTGCTGCTCATACTCATGCCCCTCATCACGCCCGATACTCGACCATATCAAGCTGGCCAAAATGAACCTCAAGAAACGCTGACAACACACCCACCCGTACAATGGAAAACAAACTGACCCTCTCCATATCGCCCCACATACACTCAGGCAAGAGCATACGCCAGTGCATGTGGAACGTCGTGATAGCCCTCCTGCCGGCTCTTGCCATATCATTCTACACCTTCGGGCTGCCGGCACTCGCAGTCACCGTGACAAGCGTCGCCGCCTGTCTGCTCGCAGAGTGGGCAATAGACCGGCTGCTGCTCAAACGCCGCGCCTCACTCACCGACGGCTCTGCCGTAATCACCGGCCTGCTGCTCGCAATGAATGTGCCGAGCATACTCCCCTGGTGGATGGTCGTCACCGGAGCTGTCGTGGCGATAGGCATCGGCAAGATGTCATTCGGCGGACTGGGGCAGAACATCTGGAACCCCGCTCTCGTAGGCCGCGTGTTCCTGCTGCTGTCGTTCCCCGCTGCCATGACCACATGGCCCGCCGGAATACCCTCCGGCGCAGACGCTTCGACCGGCGCGACATTCCTCGCAGCCCTCAACGCCGGGCAGGTGGACGCTTCGTCAGTTGACATGATGGGGCTGCTCATAGGCAACATGAACGGCTCTGCCGGCGAAGTCGGCGCGATAGCCATACTCATCGGGCTGGCATACCTGCTGCTCACACGCACCATAACGTGGCACATCCCCGTGTCGATACTCGCGTCAGCCGCCCTGCTCTCGTGGGCGTTGGGAGGCAGCCCTCTGCTCGACCTGCTCTCCGGAGGCATGCTCCTCGGCGCAGTGTTCATGGCCACCGACTATGTCACCTCGCCTATGACGCGCACCGGACAGCTCATCTACGGCATACTCATCGGCGCGATAACGATAGTCATACGCCGCTTCGGCAGCTACCCCGAGGGGATGTCATTCGCCATACTGCTCATGAACAGCTTCACGCCGCTCATCAATCGTTACTGCCACCCGCGCATACTCGGAGAAAGGAGGGAGAAGAAATGAAACGACCGCAATCCACACTCGTCAACATGGTGCTGTCACTGGGCTGCATCACAATAATCGCCGGAGCTGTCCTCGGCGCGGTATACGCCGTCACAAAAGAGCCGATAGCCCGCCAGGACGCCCAGCGGCAGGTAGACGCAATACGCCAGGTCACGCCGCAGTTTGACAACGACCCGACTGCCGACAAGTGGGAATACACCGCGCAGGACGGCACCTCATGTATCGTATACCCGGCTTACAGCGGAGGCACGCTCGCCGGAGCTGCCGTAATGTCATCGTCTCAGAACGGATTTGCCGGCGAAGTGTCGGTAATGGCTGGCTTCAACGCCGACGGCACAATACGAGACTACCAGGTGCTGCAACAGGGCGAAACCCCGGGGCTCGGCTCGAAAATGCAGACATGGTTCCGCGACACGACGGCTCACCGCAGCGTAATCGGCAAGAACCCCGCAACCGAGCCGCTGTACGTGACCAAAGACAAGGACATGAACGGCACAGTGGACGGCATCACCGCCGCCACCATCTCGTCACGCGCATTCCTCGAGGCCATGCGCGACGCTTTTGAGGCATACACGCAATACCAACAGCAGAAAGGAGGCTTGAAATGAAAAAGTACCTCAGCATAATATACAACGGCATAATCCCCGGCAACCCCGTCCTGGTGTTGCTCCTGGGCATGTGCGCCACCCTCGGCACGACATCCTCGGCCATGAACGGCATGATGATGGGACTCGCCACGGCAGCGGTGCTCGTATGCTCCAACGCCGCAATATCCGCCATCAAGTCACTCATCCCCGACAAGGTGCGCATACCGGCATACATCGTCGTCATAGCGTCATTCGTCACCGTGCTGCAGCTGTGCATCAACGCCTACCTGCCCGCCCTAAACGCCTCGCTGGGCATCTTCATACCGCTCATCGTGGTCAACTGCATCCTGCTGGGACGCGCCGAGGCTTTCGCCGGCAAGAACGGCGTGCTGGCCTCCCTCTGCGACGGGCTGGGCTGCGGCATAGGCTTCGCATTCGCGCTTACGCTCCTCGGCGCAGTGCGCGAGCTGCTGGGCACAGGCATGCTCTTCGGCGTGCGCATCTACCCCGAAGACTACGGCATACTGCTCTTCGTCCTCGCCCCGGGAGCGTTCCTCGCGCTGGGATACCTCATCGCCATAGTTAACAAAATCAGAAACAAATCCTGCTGACACAGACCATGCTGACATACATATCCATAATAGTCACCGCGATTTTCATCAACAACATCGTCCTCTCGCAGTTCCTCGGCGTATGCCCGTTCCTCGGCGTGTCGAAGAAGATAAGCTCCGCGTTCGGCATGGGGGCGGCTGTGACATTCGTCATAACGCTCGCCACTGTCGTAGCATGGCTGCTGCAGACATACGTCCTCACTCCGCTCGACCTGCAGTTCCTGCAGACCATCGTGTTCATCCTCGTCATCGCATTCCTGGTGCAGATGCTCGAGATTATACTCAAGAAAATCACCCCCGCCCTCTACAAGTCGCTCGGCGTGTTCCTGCCGCTCATCACGACCAACTGCGCCGTCCTCGGCGTGGCGATACTCGTGATACAGAAAGGCTTCTCGCTCATGGAGTCCGTTGTCTACGGCTTCTCCACCTCGCTGGGCTTCACTCTCGCGCTGTGGATATTTGCCGGCATACGCGAACAGCTCGACCTCAGCGACACGCCCAAAGGGATGCGCGGAGTGCCCATCGCGCTCATCTGCGCCGGGCTGCTGGCAATGGCATTCATGGGATTTTCAGGCATCAAGATAGGCTGACGCCGCCGTACAGACCCTCACGGGCTATGTACTCGGCGACACCGGCAGGCAAGTAATACCGCACGTCACGGCGTGCGGCTATCTCGCCGCGTATGAACGTGGAGGACAGCCAGCATTCAGGCGTGTCAGGCAGCAGCACAGCTCCCTGCGGCAGCTCCGAGGGCTCGACCTCATAGCCGGGACGGGCGAAAACTATCACGCCGTACTCCGCGAGGATGCGGTCATGGTTGCGCCACTGCGGGAACACGCGGATATTGTCCGCCCCAACCACCAGTTTGAAACGGTGCTGCGGCCAGCGGCGCGACAGTTCGCACAGCGTGTCGTAGGTGTATGACGGCTCGGGCATCGACAGCTCTATGCCGTCAGCACGCAGGTACGGGCAGCCGCTGACGGCTATCTCCGCCATGCGCAGACGGTGTGCAGCGTCGGCAGGGGCAATCACGCCGCGCTTCAGCGGGTTAAGGCGGCTCACCAGCAGCCACACACAGTCCACCCAGCCGCTCTGCGCTATGTACGAGGCAACCATGGTATGGCCTATGTGTATCGGGTCGTAAGAGCCGCTGTAAACGCCTATCGTCATAGTCAGGCAGTGAAATCGAGAATGAGCTTAGCTGTCTGCGCAACAGCCACGTCCAGGTCGTCGTTGACCACCACGGCATCATACTGCGGCGCGTATGACAGCTCCTCCTCGGCCTTGGCCAAGCGGCGTGCCACCACCTCCGCACTGTCAGTGCCACGGCCGCGCAGCCGCGCAGCAAGCACCTCGAGCGACGGCGGCTGTATGAACACCGACAGGGCACGGTCGCCGTAGATGCGCTTAACGTTGACACCCCCCTTGACATCAATGTCAAGGACAAGGTTCCGCCCCTCGCCTATCACACGCTCTACCTCAGAGGACAGAGTGCCGTAGCGAGTGCCGTTGTATACCTCCTCCCACTCGATGAAGCGTCCTGCGCGGACAGCCTCGTCAAACTCCTCGGCGGTGATGAAGAAATAGTCCCTGCCGTCCACCTCGCCGGCACGCGGGCTGCGGCTCGTGGCAGACACGGAAAAGCCCAGGCGCAGACGCTCATCGGCCATGAGGCGGTGTATTATGGTAGACTTCCCGCTGCCCGACGGCGCGGAGAATATGATGATTTTCCCTTCTTTCATTGCTTGTACTTGTCAGTGTGAGGTTTGTCGTCAAAGCACGTTGAGCACCTGCTCCTTGATTTGCTCCAGCTCGTCCTTCATCTTCACGACGATGCGCTGCATCTCCGCGTTGTTCGACTTCGAGCCGAGGGTATTTATCTCGCGTCCCATCTCCTGCGCTATGAAGCCCAGCTTCTTACCCTGTCCGGGCTCACCGCCCATGGTCTCCATGAAATAGTTCAGGTGGGCACGCAGACGGGTCTTCTCCTCTGTCACGTCGAGCTTCTCAATATAGTATATCATCTCCTGCTCCAGCCGCCCGCTGTCAACCTCGACGCCGGGCAGCTTGTCAAGCTGCAGCACCAGCTTCTCGCGCAGCTTCTCCACACGCTCCGCCTCAAACGGGTCAACCAGCCCCAGCAGCTCGCTGATGCGCTCTATCTTGCTGCGGAAGAACACCTCCAGCTTCGCCCCCTCCTGGGCGCGGAACGCCGTCAGTGCCTCCACGGCATCAGCCACGGCACGGCGCACAGCCGCCATCTCCTCCTCGCCGAGGGTCCGTGTCTCCGTGTGCATCACATCGGGCATGCGCATCAGCTGGCCTACCCAGTCCGTCGGGCCGTCAATTCCAAGCTCGCTGCACATCTCCTCTATTTGACGCTTGTAGGTGCGCATGACAGCCACATTGAGCGTCACGGGCGCATCGCCGCCGAGGTTCTCTACAGTCACCGACAGGTCCAGCTTGCCGCGATGTACAGCATCCGCTAGCTGCGAGCGCAACGACGGCTCAAGTTCACGGTAATAAGACGGGACTCGCATCTGCAAATCCAACTGCTTGCTGTTCAACGACTTCACTTCAGCCGTTATCTTATTGAGGCAATATTCTACTGTGGCTCTGCCGAAGCCAGTCATCGACAATATCATAAATCCAATGCTTTGTTACCACAAAATTAGCAAAAAACCACGGCATAACCACGCCCGCCGCCTAAAAACCGCCGCCCGCAAATCATTTCTTCGGTTCAGGCTCAACCTCGCATCCCTTCGGAGAACTCAGAGTACTCAGAGTACTCAGAGTACTCGGAAAACCGGGGCTATCCCTGTACGCCCTCCGTGCCGCACTCATCTGTTCGCGTATACCGCCTTGCGCCAGAAAGTCACGCTTCTGACGTTCTATCAACCTCTCAAGCAACACATCAGCTTGATGTATAAGCACAATAGCAATGTTAGCTACAGTCTCATCGCTTCGTATCATGACGGCATGCCGATAAAATGAGCTGTCACGATTAAAAGCGCAAACTCGGCGAGTTCTGACTGCTTTGTCACAATCCTTTGTCCACGTCTCAAGCCCTCTTACACGCAAATAGTCCTCATAATCAAGCAACAATTCCTGAAGGCTTGCCTTAGCAACATTGGTGAGTTTTATCTCTGTTTCCTTCGATGTAGTCCCTGCGGCACTCCCCTCCGCAATATTCTGCTTGCCACTGCGAGCAGCCTGTACCATCTGGTCTACCGTTCTGTCCCTTTGTTCAGAAAACGGTTCGTGAAAATATAGGTGATGTCATAAATTATCTCGGCTACCTGATAAACACGCAACCGCTTGTAATATCCTTTCTGTGGAATAAACTCTTTCATCAGATTATCATCAGAGTGTTTAGCAAAAAAGACGCGCCGTCACGGTGCGTCTTTTTCATGCGCTTCAGGATGGGCTTGAACCAACGACCCCCTGATTAACAGTCAGGTGCTCTAACCAACTGAGCTACTGAAGCAGTTGCATCTAAGCGTTTGACATAGCGTCGTTCCCTCAAATGCGATGCAAAATTAGTAATCTTTCGGGGAGTGTGCAAGCATTTCGGCGATTATTTTTTCACTTTTCGTACACCCCTTTGTGTTTCAGACATTTACACAACAGCATTTGTCGCGTCCCTGCGCTTGATTTTGCGTATCTGTACCGTCAGCATCACCGCTGCAACCATTGTCGCAGCCAAATCGGCAATGGGGAAGCATGCCCACACGCCGTCGAGCTTCAGCAGCGGAGGCAGGATAATGAGAACCGGTATCATGAAAATAATCTGCCGCGTCAGCGAAAGGAACACCGATTTACCCGCCATGCCGAGCGACTGGAAAAAGTTGGTCGCCACGACCTGGAAGCCTACCATCCAGAATGTCAGCGTCGTGATGCGCAGGCACCGCACGGCGCACTCTATCTGCACAGCGTCCTGCATGAACATCTGCGCAATCGTGCGCGGCGCGACAGCACCGATGATTGACCCGATTGTCGTTATGATGACAGCAATTATTGCAGCAAGGCGCAGCGTCGAGAACAGCCGCCCGTAGCGGTGCGAGCCGTAGTTGTAGCCCAGTATGGGCTGCATGCCCTGGCACACGCCTATGACGATGAATATGAACACCGTGACATAGCGGTTGAACACCACCACAGCCGCTATGGCGTTGTCGCCGCCATACTTGAGCAGCGAATTGTTGATAATAGCGTTGATGAGAGACCCTGCAACGTTGATGAGGAACGGCGACATGCCGATATACAGTATCGACTTGACTATACGCTTGTCGAGGCGGAACGTACCGCGGCGGAAGCCCAGTCCCTCGCCTCGGCGGAAGAAATGGCTCATGACGAAAAACGCCGTCACAAGCATCGACAGGTCAGTCGCTATCGCAGCACCGCGTATGCCCCATTTGAAGCCGAACAGGAACAGCGGCGCAAGTATCGTGTTAAGCCCTGCGCCGATGAGGTTGGTATACATGGCCTTGCCCGGATAGCCGTCAGCTCGCATGACGTTGTTGTAGGAGAACGTCAGGTTCATCAGCAGCATTCCCGGCAGCACCCACATCAGGAACTCGCGGGCGTAAGGCAGCGAGTTGGGCGACGCGCCGAAGGCAATGAGTATCTTGTCGAGAAACAGGGCGAACAGCGTGATGTACGCCAGGCCGATGACCGTGGTCAACACTATCGAGTTGCCGAGTATCCGCTCCGCCTGGTGCAGGTCGTTCTGCCCCATGACTATCGAAATGCGCGTCGTCGCGCCTATGCCTATCAGCATGCCGAGGGCTGTGCCGAGGTTCATCACCGGGAACGTCACGGCAATGCCGCTGACCACATTCGGGTCGTCAATGGCATGGCCTATGACCACAGAGTCTATTATATTGTAGAGAGCCATTACGACAGTGCCGATGACTGCCGGGAGGCTGTATTTGAGCAGCAGCTTGGGTATGCTTCCCGTGCCGAGTTCGCGGACACGTTCCGACACCTGCTGCGCCTGTTGTGTTTCGCTCATAGATGTATCTGCTTATTGTATAAAGCCTTTCAAGAGGCTCATTGTCTGCGGTATGTATAGTTGGTATAACGGTGGCGGCGGTTTCTCATGTCAAACAGCGCGTTGTCCACCGGGCGAGCCAGCAGCATCAGCGGAGCAGCGAGCCACCCGCGGCAGTCCCCGACCTCGCGCGCAGCGCGGCGGTACATGAAACTTTCCACAAAGTATGCAGCCAGTAACACGACAGCCGATGCGGCTGCGGGCAGCAGATTGGGCAGCGTAAGCACAGAAGCAGCTGTTCCAGCGGCGACCATGACCCATTGCGCCACAGACGCAAGACCGGCAATTACATACGGCTTGCGCGGCAGCCATGCCGATGTGAAACGGTAATGCTCGCGGGCATCAGCAAACAGGCGAGGCAACTCATCGCCCACTTCAGGGACAAGCACTGAAGATTCCGAGAACTCTACTGCCGTGTTGCCGCCATCGGCAAGCGAGGATATGAATATGTCGTCCTCGCCGTTCACGAGGTCCATGGTCGCGCCAAACCCCTTGGCGTCAAAGAACAGGTCTCGGCGGTACGCGAGGTTCAGCCCGTCGCCACGGTACGGGTCGCCGCTCGCGGCTGCACCGAGCCACTGCGCCGAACGCATCACAAAGACAAAGCGGCGCAGCGGACGTGTGTGCTTAGGTATGAAGTCAAAATCAGGCCGCGCGAAACCCAGCACTATGTCCGTGCCGGCAGTGAAGTGGCGCATTATGGACGACAGCCACGAGGGCGACGGTATGCGGCAGCTCGTCGAAGTGGTGACGATGACATCACCGGTCGCAGCCTTGATGCCTATGGTCAGCGCGAGCTTCTTGTGCGACAGAGCCAGCGAGCCGGGGGGATAGAAGCACAGGCGGACAGCGCTGCACCCGCCGCCGTCGCCGCTGCCATGCTGCCACACCAGCCGCTCCGACAGCTCCTCATTGGCGGCAGACGTGGCCTCATGCACTATTATCAGTTCAAAGTCGTGGTAATCCTGCGCTTTGACAGCCTCAATGTAAGCCTCTATATCACAGCCGTTATAGGCAAGGGCTATCACCGAAACTTTTGGTCCGGGTGCATCGCCCTCCGCCGGCTCATTGCGGCGCAACCGCCGCAGCGGCACGAAACCGGACAGTACAGCCGTCAGCGCGGCAAGGGCAGCCACAGCCAGCAGCAGCCATATCCATTCAGGCACATCGAATGAAAAAACAAGCATATCCATATCCTTGGGTCAGAATTCGGAGAAAAAGCGCGGCTTGATGACGATGCCGACACGCAGCCGCGAATGAAACTGCTTGTAATCCAGCAGATTTTCCCCATATCCATTGTAATATTGCGCAAACAGGTACTGGTTTGACTTCTTGTGTATCCGCCAGCTGAACTCCAATATGGTATTGTAATTGAGGTTCCACCCGGCACGCTTCACCAGCGTCAAGTCCCAGATGAACTTGCGGTCAGGCGTCGCTATCTCCACGCCGTGCTGGTAGATGCCTGAATACTTCAGTATGTCCTTGTTGTTCATGCCGTCGATTATCGGTATCCAGAACTTGCCGTGCACCATGATGCAGTTGTCAATCATCACCGAGCCCGAGAGGGAAATCTTGTTCCAGCTGCGCGACTCCTCGCCGTCGCGGCCGTTGCTCTCATGCTCTATCATCAGCGTGAGCTTGCCCACATACCGGTCCTTGTTGAAGAAAGGCTTCGACCACCCGATGCCCGGGTTGAAATTGAGGTCACGCATCGGCAGCGACTCCTCAAACACGTTCCACATCGTCTTCTGCGAATACATCAGAAACAGGTATGTATGCCACGGCAGCACCGACTTGGTGAGCCGCTGCGCTATCGAAATCTGAAACTTCACGTCCGAGTTGGTGCGCGTCGGCTTGCTCCCGACCGTCGTGCCGACAGTGAAATAGTTGTCCTTGTACAGTCCGAAATACGGGCCGTTGTCAAACTCGCGTCTTAGCGAATCAGCAAACTGGCTCTCGTTTTCGGCAGAAACAAGCTGCGCCTGTGCCGCAATCATGGCGCACAACAGGACAATGACAGATGAAAAGACTCTACGCATCGCGTTGCTGGGTTAATGTTGAGTGACTTACGGACGCACGATACGGCTCCGCCTTCCATTCCACACTGCAAAATTACCAAAAATTCCACATTATCGGAAATCGCCGCAGCCGTGTCCGTATAATATGCCAACAATTCCGCAAGAGAGAAGATTTATGTTGTACAACATATCGACGGCCACACTCGTTAACCCCGTCATTGCACGCCGCACAGAACAGCGACCCCGCCGGAATTTCGCCGCCGCGAAAATAACCGCCGCGAAATTTTGCCATTCCGCAGTTTTGTCCTAACTTTACAGGCAAAACTACGTATTGACAACAAACAGCGATACAGACAAATGAAGTTTTACAACAGGGAAAAGGAATTGGCGCAGCTCGACGAGATACGCCAGCGTTCTTTCACGCATCATTCGCAGATGACAGTCATCACCGGTCGCCGCCGCATTGGCAAGACCAAGCTGATACTCAAAAGCTGCGAGGACACCCCTACCGCATACCTGTTCGTAAGCCGCAACAATGAGAAGACGCTGTGCAGCCTGTATACGGATGCCCTCCGCACATCGCTCGGCGTATTCATTGCCGACGGCATCAGTTCATTTGTACAGCTGTTCGAGCAAGTCATGGCTCTCGGCATGACCCGGAGCTTCAACCTGGTGATTGACGAATTTCAGGAGTTCTTCAACATAAACCCGGCAGTGTTCAGCGGCATGCAGGACGTATGGGACAGGTACAAAGACACCACACACGTCAACCTGTTGGTGTCAGGGTCGGTGAATACTCTTATGCACCGCATTTTCATGGACTACAAAGAGCCGCTGTACGGCAGGTGCGACACCATAATGCGGCTGAAGCCGTTCTCTACAGCCGTCATGCGCCAAATTATAAGCGATTTCAGCCCGAAGCATACCGCCGATGACCTGCTCGCGCTGTACTGCATCACCGGTGGAGTGCCCAAATACGTGGAATTGCTCATGGACCGGGGTGCATATACCGCCAGCGACATGATACGGCGTGTCTCAGAGGAAAATTCTATATTCATCGACGAGGGGACAATCCTGCTCGTCCAGGAGTTCGGGAAAAAATACGGCAACTACTTCTCCATACTGTCAGCCATTGCCGGCGGACGGAACACCGCAGCCGAAATATCACAGGCAGTTGGCGACGCGAGCATCGGTGGTATGCTGGCACGCCTCGAAGACGACTATCAGCTCATATCCAAGAAACGACCCGTCATGTCCAAGGAGCGCAGCCAAAATGTGCGGTATGAAATCACTGACAATTTCCTCCGCTTCTGGTTCCGATACATGGCTCGCCGCCAGGACCTGCTGCAAATGGGGCTAAACGACCGGCTGCGCGATTACATAACTGCCGACTACCCTACCTATTCAGGCCTTGCCCTCGAGCAATGGTTTCGTGACAAGATGCGCGAAAGCGGCAGATACCGCACTGTAGGCTCTTGGTGGGACTCAAGACGCGGCAAGGACATCGACCAGTCAGAAGTCGATATAGTCGCCATACCCGTAAACGACAGCGAACCGGTACTCGTGGCAGAGGTGAAACGCCAACGCCGCAACTTCAAACCGGAATTGCTGGAAGCCAAAGCCTCGCACCTGCGCGACAAGCTGTTCAGCGGACGCACTCTCGAGACCGTATGCCTCACCCTCAACGATATGTGACAACTCCGCACGCCCTGAAACGTGAAGCCCCGGCAAGTGGTGATTTGCCTGTTACGCGGATTTTTGCTAAATTTGCGGCTGAAAATCAACGGATTGGCGCGTGCAGACAGCTACAGCATGCAATATTCCGCTGATTGTCAGGTTGATACAAACAACATCATCTAATAAATACACTTGTCATGAAAAAGATTTTCAAAACACTGACAATGGCCCTGGTTGCAGGTTCAATGCTCGTAGGCACAACCGCTTGTAACATGTCCAACACCGGCAAGGGCGCACTCATCGGCGGCGGCGGCGGCGCAGGCCTCGGTGCCGGCATAGGCGCACTCATCGGCGGCGGCAAGGGCGCTGCTATCGGCGCTGGCGTAGGCGCAGCAGTAGGTGCTGGCGCAGGCGCACTCATCGGCAACAAGATGGACAAGCAGAAAAAGGAACTCGAGGAGCAGCTCGCTAACGCTAACGTCGAGGAGACTACCGACGCTAACGGCCTGAAAGCTATCAAAGTGACTTTCGAAGGCGGCATCCTCTTCCCCACAAACGGCACAACCATCAGCGCATCTGCCAAAAATGAGCTGACCAAGTTTGCCAACTCCCTGAAATCAAACCCCGACACCGACGTATACGTATACGGCTTCACCGACAATACCGGCAAGATGGCCGTCAACGAGCGCATCTCTACTGAACGCGCCAAGAGCGTCCTCACATACCTCGTGAACCAGGGCGTGGCTTCATCACGCGTAACTTCACAGGGCATCGCAATGTCTGACTACGTTGCAAGCAACGAGACCGCAGAGGGCCGCGCACAGAACCGCCGCGTGGAAATATACATCTCTGCCAACAAAGACATGATTGAGAAGGCCGAAAACGGCACACTCAACTAATCATAACGGACATTCCCCGAACAGCGAGAGGGAGTATCGCTCGGCGATACTCCCTCTCCTTCATTTTATTAGGTACTTTGTGGTGATCAGTCAATACTGTTCGTTCTCGTTGGGAAAGTCGCAACGCTTCACATCCTCGACATAGTGCGACACCGCATCGTGGATAACCTCACCGAGGTTGGCATAACGGCGCAAGAACCTCGGCGAGAAACCCTGCGTCAGTCCCAGCATATCGTGGGTGACAAGTACCTGGCCGTCTACGCCGCCGCCCGCGCCGATGCCGATAACCGGGATAGACACCTCGGCAGCGACTCGAGTCGCAAGCTCGGCAGGTATCTTCTCCAGCACAATGGCGAAACACCCTATCTCATCAAGCATACGGGCATCTTCAAGCAGCTTCTCAGCCTCTTGCTCCTCGCGGGCACGCACGCTGTAAGTGCCGAACTTGTTGATGCTCTGCGGCGTAAGGCCGAGATGCCCCATCACAGGGATGCCGGCACATAGGATGCGCTCAATGGACTCGCGTATCTCCGAGCCCCCTTCCATCTTGACAGCCTCGGCATGAGCCTCCTTCATGATGCGTATGGCAGACGCGAGAGCCTCCTTTGAATTGCCCTGGTACGAGCCGAAAGGCATATCCACGACCACAAGGGCACGCTCCACGCCACGGATTACCGACTTGCCGTGGTATATCATCTGGTCGAGCGTGATAGGCAGCGTCGTCACGTTGCCCGCCATGACGTTAGAGGCAGAATCGCCCACAAGTATGCAGTCCACGCCCGCAGCATCGATAATTTTCGCGCTCCAGTAGTCGTAAGCCGTAAGCATCGAAATCTTCTCGCCGCGCTGCTTCATCTCCACGAGACGGCGCGTGGTCACTTTCCGTTTGTTGTCAACTGTATTGGTAGACATTTCTCAGCAATGTTGGTTGGGCGGCAAAGTTAGCAAATAATGCTGACACTGCAAAACCGCCTGCGCGCTGCCACACCCCGAAGTGCAGATTGACACATTCCTGTTACTCCTCGTCCTGCTGATGCATGGCATCCCACGTCCGGTCGAAATCCTCGGCAATTGCCATAAGCTGCCCGACGCCTGCTTTCAGAATCTCCTTCAGGTCGCCGCAGCCGGCCTTTGGGGCATGAAACTCAAAGCCGAACAGGTTGCTCTCTGCATCTGGTTCAAAACGTTTGCTGTGTACACTTACTCGTGCACTGGTATGACGGTTGTTCACCATACCAGCAAAAATGTACATATCCGGGATGAAGCACTCACCGAACTCCAACGGTCTGTAAAGCAAACATATAGAGTCTATCTCCTTGCCATTGTCCTTGATTATGTAGATGAACCATTCATCATCAGCTTCAAACGTCAGCTGCTCCTCATCGCTGTGGTCATCGAGTATTTTCCACCCGTTTGAGCGGATAGCCTTTCTCACTTTTTCTGTCAGTTTGTCCATTTTATTCGTTATTTAGTTGTCAATAATAATTACTGGCCATGCAAGTGTCACCTGACAAACGCCAGCACAAGGCCGTTCTCAATCAGAGAGGTGATGAGTATGGCTATCAGCTGGCCGCTCGTAAGCGGTACGCTCACATATTTGAAGTCCTTGAACTCCTTGCGCACCCATACCTGATATTCAGATTTGAACCACTCCAGGAAATCATTGAGGTCGAGCGTCGGCTGGCGCAACAGGTACTGCGCCGCCTTGACCTCAAGTGTCTGCTCGTCGGCCCAGGAGAATGCATGCGCCCACTTGACAGTACGGTCCTTCCTGACGCCGATGCACACCACCAGCTCGTTCTTGTTGCCCCCTTTCCAGTAAGCACGCTGCCGCTCGGCAGTCGATACGTCGGTAGTCTCGTCATAGATGAGGACAAAGAGGCGCATCTGACGCTCCGGCGCGTCGAGAGCGTTGAACAGCCGGTATTCCATGTCGGTCTCATAAGAAACGGGATATGCTGCCGACAATACTGCCGGCACGTCATAGTCGTCATCCATCTCGGGGTACTCATACAGTCCCTCCTGCTCGGCCTCCTGCTTGGTGACTTTCTCAAAGCGGAATATAGAGTTGGAGTTGCGTATACGGTTTTCGTATGAATGTTCCTCGGTCACGGGAACACACTTGCTGCGCAGTCCGCCGTAGCCGCAGCATGCCTCATGAAAGACGTAATGATGCCCGTAACGTGCGCCGCCCACGATATTGCTGCCGTGCCACACGTCGTTGTGCCTCGGCGCACCCCAAAAGTCACGCACACTGGCGAAAAAGCCGGAATAGCAGAAGTGGATGCTGCCCAGCTGTGTGTAGAATGAGATTGACTCAGAGTGGTGAACATATTCCACCTTCTTGACCGTGTAGGTCTTGCCGTTGCTGTCGGTCTTGGTCTCTGTGCGCTCTACGCGCTCGGTCCACGGATCTTCGTAGGAGATTTGGGTGACAAACGTGCCCAGAAACTCGTTGCAGCTGCGGCGAGAGAGAGCCATCAGCCAGTGCATCAAGCCTATCAACGCGCAGCCGCCCAGCAAGATACAGGCGTAGGCAAGCAGCCCTATCTGCGGCTGGAAACCGAAATAGAGGACTGCGCACGTTATCAGCGGGATAATGTACAGAGGTGCTGCCATCGGTTCAGAATGTCAAGGTCCAGTCGTCCACGCCCGTGGCGATTACGTTGTTGGTGTCCGTCGAGGCTATGACCGTATACTCTATCGTTGACTTGTTCTTGATAAACCAGCGCGAGGGATACTGCTCTATCAGTGCCGCACGCATGTTGATGATGTCGAGCATACGGGTCTGCGCATTGAGAAACGAGTTGCGCTGCACCTCGACAGCCTGCATCAGGTCGCCGTACAGCGACGTGTCGAAATTGGGGTTCTGCTCCTGTATCCACTTCATCAGCCCGCCCTTGTCGCCGGAATAGCGGCCGGCGATGATCTGCGGGTAGACCTTCTCGAAAGCGTTGCGGTACTCTGTGGCCACGCCCGCCTTCTCCTGTATGATTTTGAACATCTTGTCTCGCACGGCAGTTATCTTGCCGCGCTGTGCCTCTGCCTCTTTGCGCAGGGCGATTTCCTTGTTGTTGTAGCTGAAGTAGAGTATCATCAGCAGGATGACGACAACAGCCACAGCCACGATAGTCAATAGTGTAGGATTCATGTGGTTAGTTATTTTTGGTTGTTACAAGTGCAAAGTTACGGCTTAGTCTGGCAGAAAACCTTCCACCAGACAAATATCTTCATTTCCAAGCTGCAAATATTACTACTTGCTGTTCAAGAACGCCTTGTAATATCCTTCAAGACGCTGGCGCACCTCGTCTGCCAGAGGCGCATGCGGGCGCATGACATTGAGGGTGTGGACACGGCCGTGGTGTTCTGGGTCGTACATCACGGACACAACATCGTCCGAGGCATCCATTACAGAGGCAGGGCGACCGTTGTTCTGCCGCTGCTCACGATGCTGCTCCCGTGTCTGCGGCAAAGCAGTTACAACTGCCAGGCGCACCTTAACGCCGTCGCGCACCTCCACGATGTCGCCCGCATCAAAGCGCAGCGATTTCTCTGGACGACCCTTGAACACGCCGCTTACTGCATCACGATCACGCAGCAGTCCGGAGCAGTAGGTGTGGTCTATAAGCACGCCGTTAGCGTCATACAGCCGCCACCAGACTCCGTAATCCTCCATGACCGGTTCTGACGAGACATCCAGGTCATACTTCTTGATATGGAAACAATAGGGGGAACGCGAGCCTCTCCATGCGGCACGAGCGATCAGGACCTCGGCATGGTCGAGGTTTGAGGAAAACCCAAGCCGCTTCGGGATTATACGGAAACATGAAGAATCGACTGCTGCGTCTGCATCGTCAATCACAAACTGCACGACTTCATACACCATATCCTCACATCCAATCGGCATACCTCTGAAGCGGTGACCACGCCGCTTCTCCCGCTCCCACTGCAGATTGTCGAGCATCGATTCTGCTTTCGCCGCTAATTTTTTACGGCATCTGTCGGGCGTTACAGACTCGACTTCATCGCCCAGGGCAAGCAATTCCTGATAGAACTCGTCGTTGGGTATCAGCGAGTATTGGATTATGCATGGCCTTTCGGAGACACGCTTTTGCGAATGATGCAGCGGATGTGCCGAAAGCCACTCCCAGCCCTCGGCCGAGACCTGCACACAGATATTGAAAGGACGTATGATTTCACAATGTGAATGCGGCTTATTAACTCCCACGATGTCCCTGAAGTACTTCTGTGCATCAAAATCATCAGGGTCAAATGTCTCATCAGAGACCTTCACTTCTATAATCTGGTCTAAGGACATAGCGAGAATTTCGCCTTCGCGTCCTCGCTGCAGGAACGACGGCCAGTCACGCTTGCCAGGCAGCACCCGCCCTATGAGATACCATACGCTGCGGTATTCCTTTAGGTAGTACGGCGCGAGCTTCAGCATTTCGCCATTGCCATTGTATCTCTGAGAGGGTACGGTCAGTTCTAAGGCGCGGCGGTCTACGATGGCGCGGTAAAGCAGCGGCAGCCGGAGATTTTCCAGGCTCGACATGTTCTCAAACTCAATCACTTTACCCGCCGCACTGTCCGTGTCTGTGGCGTAGTTGCCTAAATGAGAGAGAAGCGGAGCTATGCCGTCGAGGTTGAGGGAATTAGCCACATGCTTGAAAGTTTCGAGTCCTGTCTTCAGCGTCTCCAAATCTTTGCTGTCGAGCAGACCACACTCCAGCTCAAAATCCTCGCTATACCAGTAATACCCATTTTTGTCGCTGCGTACCGGAGCTCCGTAGTCCTTCAAATCACTTAGATCTTCGAACACAGTGCGCTCTGAGACTTTGAGACCTTTACGGTCCATACGCTCCCGGATGACCATTTTATGTATCCTGTCATTCTTGCGCAGCAGCTCGTCGATTACGCGCAATCTGTCGAATTTCGGACTCTTCACAAACATACTCTGTATGATTTTAGGGTTTCACTTTTGTGCCATGCGCGAGCCGGATGTCTGCCCGCGATGCGATGCGGGGTGACAGCAGCAGTATGCCGGTATGCCCTCTCGCTTGCCTGTCTTTTGCGGTTGTAATGTTCTTCCATGTGGTGAGGATGTCAGTTTTACAAGGGCAAAAATAATAGTTTTACACGAAATTACAAAACATAAATGCGTTTCTATCCTTCATCAAGGCCGTTAATAAGGGCAAAAACGCATAACATAACAGCTGCCACAAAAGCACAACGAGACGAACCCGACAGCAAATAACTATCAGACAACAACTTAAGCTCTCACCAAAAAACTACAGCACAAGCAACTCGCTGTTTCCCCGAAACCCGACAATCTCGGGCTTTCACACGCTTTTCTCTCAAAAAATCATTTGTAGAAGAAGAAAAGCCGCGCCGTTGCCTTTCCGCCGCCCGGAAGTTGGGCGATGCCGTATTTGACCGCCACCCAATTCATCGAGCGAATCGCCTGATACAATCCATTCATTGCACGCATCGGAAATTCTTCAGGCACGTTTAAGTGGAATATAAACGTCTTCACTCTTGCGCCCGGGTGCGTCTGCCGGAACTGCCTGACTGCACGGCACACCTCCGCAGGCAGCTTCCCCGGGTCAACGGTCAGCTTCATTGCCAGCGACTGCTCTCCACCTTGCATCGCGTTCCGGAAATCGCCCTCCGTCAGTGAAATGCGCGATGTAAGGGCGATAGCGTCCCTCTTCAGTTGGCGCACATCGTATTTTCTTAGTCTTCTCATATTTATCACACAAGTTTAGTTTGTAAAACGTTCGTTTCCGGCAGCCACTCGGCGAGTATGACCATACCTGGGTAGCGGCTGCTCTGCCAAAACCATTTGCCGGCAAAGGGCTCGGACGTGCGCGTGAGCGAGCCGTTGAGTATGTAGCAAAGCACTGTCAGCTCAAGGCGGCAACGCGCCACCTGCCGCTCCTCGCCCCACAGCACGCCGCTGTCATCACAATCGCCAGCGTGGAACCAGCGGCGCACACGGCCGCGAGAGTTCTCAATTCGCGACGGCAGCGACCGGCAGTAAACGTCATACAGCTCCTCTATGCGGGCAAGGGCAGCTTCAGTAGGAGCAGCTTCCAAGCCCAACTCGCCTGTCCATTTGCCGTTGGCAACCACTGTTTGCCCGCCTACACGCACAGAGCGTGAAGCAAGCGATATTGACACCCGCTCGCCAGCCTCGGCGCAGCACATTATGTCGTCAAATATACTCATTGTGCAGGGTAATCGAATTTGTTGTCACGTATCAGCTTCATCAACTCGCCAAACAGCTGCTTGCCGGTATACCCGGGGTCAGCGACCAGCCCTTTCAGATACTCAAACGAGGCATCACGGTCAAGCACCTCCCCTGAACCAAGATATATGCGGCAGTTGTGGAACAGTATCATGTTCTTCATGGTGAAATACGCCCCCGAGCCCTTGTATGCGTCAATCCATGCATCACTCTTGCGAGCCGGGATGTGCGCATTATTCTTGATGATGTACTCCGCCGCCTCATGAAGCCCCATCGGGTCTGCGCCGGTCAGCGCGGCGAGTTTTTCGCTCACAGCATTACACTCGGTTTCAGTCAGGTCGGCGCACATCTTCACCAGAAGCGACTTGTTGAACCACCGCCAACGCTCTGCGAAGCCCTCCGGGTCATGTTCCATAAGCCGTGCCTGCGACTTGAACTCCTTGGAAGTCATGCTCCAGGCGTAACCGTTTGTATGGCAGCTGACGAAACAGTCATAATTCTCCTCACTCGCCGGGCGGCAGCGCTGCTTGGCGTGCAGGTTCTGTAACACCTGCGCCATGACGTGCCTGCGCCACAACCGAGGCTGCGGCACATAGCCGCTGCCGATGATTTTCTGCTCGACCGCGTCTTGCGCTGCAACCTTCCCACTCTGAGAGAGGTCGACCGACATCCGTGAGAATTTGCCCATAATCTATATCATCTATCGGTATTACAATAAAAAGTGGAACCCTGACAGCTGCGGCACATCTCTGTAAATCTGTAATAATTCCAAACCTTGGTTTGGAATTTAGAAGCCGTCACCATTCCACGAGGCCCTGTGCGAAGCCGTATGCTGTGTCACTACGCCATCAGGCATGTCGATGCGAGTGTCATGTACAACTGTTTGGAGCAACGCAACGCCTTGCGCATACACATCAGCGAGCGAAATCCGGGTATGCGCGGCGGTGTCTTGCGGCGGTTTGACGCCACATGACGGCCGCTGCCGCGCATTATGCACCCCTCCTTGCCAGCCGCATTGTAGCCCAGGCCGCCGATGCGGCGGTGTCCCGTCATTGCAGCTCGTATGCTGTCCATAATGTATGTGTTGAGCAGCTGTATGTCACGGCGCGAGTTGACGACAGGAAGCACCTGCATAGCCCAGCACTTCCATTCCGTGCCTATATAAAGCCAGTTTACCAACCTTGACGTGAGCTGCTTTGCAGACTTGCAGCCCGCCGCCATGTCATCAACCACACGGCGGAAGCGAGCCACACGGCGAGGCGACAGCGAGATCTGCCCGCCGCAGACTGAATAGCCAAGGAAACTGAACCAGCGGTCAGACCGCACGTCCTCCACCTTGCGGTCATTGAGGCTCAGCCCCATCTTACAGAGTTCATCCACAAGTACCTTCATCGCCCGCTCATGGTCAGGCCCTATGAAGAGCATGTCGTCGCAGTAGCGGATATACTTGCCGTTGAGCTGCGAGAGCCGCTTGTCAATATGATAGAGGATTACGTCAGCGAGCCACGCCGAGACAGCGCACCCCTGACGCAGCGACATATCCTTGCGCTGTTCCTCACCGTCGCCGTCCACATAGCGGTCGTCATGGTAGTACGCCCGCACCATGTCAACGAGAGCCGACGAGCCGAACCGCTCCTCCAGCCGGTCAAACGCCGCGTCGATATACCTGATGTCTACAGAGTCAAAATACTTCGACAAGTCGCACTTCCAGCCGATGACACCTTCCGGCATAGCCGAGGCATACCGGGCAACCTCCCTCACAGCTGCCCCGCAGCCCGTCCCCTTGCGGTATGACATGCACGCCGGGTGAACGAGGTCAGGCGTAAGGTCGAAGAACAAATTGTTTGCAACTGCCAACACCATTCGGTCGTCAGGGTCGTTGACATACACGGTACGGAACTCGCCCGGAGTGTCCTTGGGAATCAGCGCGGCACGCGGCGGCTCGATGCGATACTCGCCGTCACGTATCATGCGGTACAGCAGCACACGCGCCTCCGGCTCGCAGAAGCGGCGCAGCAACCCATGCGGCAAGTCCTTCTCCATGCCACGGTTGACAGCCTCCGTCCACCGCGACAGCTCGCAGAACTTCTCGAGTATGTAATCACGTTCCCTCCTCATACTGGTATATGGCATGCCTGTGTGCTATGCATGGCGATGCATCCAAGTGCAAAGTTACATGCTTCCTCGGAAATAAACCTTCCACCACCCGAAAAAAGCATCTGCGCAACATTTTCATGCCGCGCAGATGCCTATCGTCTTAGCACGCCTATCGAGCCGGCTTGATTATTACATAATACAGTATCTCGTCATCATTTTTGGATTTGAGAGCCACCACGTTTCCATCGAGTTTGTCGAGATTGAAGTATGTACTCTTTGAATACCAGCCGCCGCTGATGCCGTGGTCAGGACGGATTTCCACAACGCCTCGTTCGGTAGTCAGCCGAATCCACCGGTGGTGGGTGGCGTTGATGGGAAGCTCCTCGGCTTCAACGCCCAAGACATTCCAGATGCAGGCGATAAGGTAGCGACGCGCCTCCTCCGTAGTGGCGAAGTTCATGCTGATTGGCGTATAATCATCGCAAGTATATGTTCGCTTATCACCGTTGTCCTGCGGCAGGTTTATGTCTCGTATGGTGAACCCGAACAGGTCTCGCATCTCCTTCACCAAGTACACGAACATCAGGCATGCCAAGGCACTGTTCACATACTTGTCGCTGAATGTAATCTGTACATTCTGACCTAACAGAATTTCTTGAATCATACCCAAGTCTTCCGACTGCAAGATGTTTCCGCCACAGATGACTTTCGAGAAATAGTTCCCTACCTTGATTTCTGTGGCGGGTGTGCAGCCTTGGCGGATTGTCACATCGGGCTGGGGCGTGTATGTCGGCTCATCGATATCCAGATATTCGACAGCGGGATTGTCCTCGACAAACAGCTGCGTGCAGCCCTCGCCCCATCCTCCGGAGAATGGCAGAGCCTCCTTCTCGCTGGTGAAATACCGCTTCACACTGTTGTCGTTATACCTCACCTCCAGCATCGTCTTCAGGTCGCCCATGTCGCCGATGAAATTGACTGTGCAGTCCGGGAATTTGCCGTCTTGGCCCGTCAGTCCCACGAAGGGGAGTTTGTCAGCCTCATCTGTATGGTACTCTGGATGATACTCCACATTGAGTGTCACAGCAACGCCATTCTTGACAGCCTCATGCAACAGCCGTCCCATTTCCGAATTGACGCTGGTCCACTCGGAAATTTCGCAGTCGCCATTCTCGTCAGAGACGAAGAATTTCATCTCGCGTGCGCCGTGATTGACAGCATAACGAGCTATCTTCTTGATTTTCTGGTATGCCACACGCGCTTCGGGACTATGGCGGCGCACCGCCTCGGGTATAGTCACAACACCGCTTTTCTGGCGTTGCAGCCATTCGAGAGCCTTGCGCTTCGACAGTTTGTGCGCATAGCGGTAGTTGCTCCTGTCTACGAGGCATTTGGTGCAAGCACCGCCTGTCTCGGCCTCCTCGCATTTGCAGCTGCTCTGCTCAAGGGCTTTGCGAGCCTCGTCAAACACCTTTTGGCACTCGTCGGCATCAGCCAGCCGTGTGGAATATCCGCAGCCGCCCTTGGCGGTGTCATAGATGAACAGCACCCAAGCCTCACGCTCCTGCTTTACGCCGAAGTCCAATTCACCCTCGTCAATGCCGATGACCTTCGCAAGAGCACGTGTCAGCACTACGCCGAGAGAAAACGCCAGTTGTTCGTCATTCTCATACCGGTTGCCGCCAGGCTCATTCAGGAAGCGCAGCACCGAATAGCACGTAGGCTGTTCGCCTGTCAGCACCACATGACGCGCTATGTCGTTATTATTCGCTTCACAGTTGTTGACGGCATTCCATAACGGCTTATGGCCAGGCCTAACTGCAGGGGGGATTGTCCCCGTGTCTATGCCAAAAGCAGTCTCGACCTCTGCCCTGCCGCATCTTTTGCACAGGGCGAAGCCGTGGCCAACGCCAGCGTTGTAGAACAGGATGCTGCCGTTCTCGGGGCTGGGGAGAATCTGGCACATATTGACAGCATCGACACGGTTTTGCTGCTCCCAGTTGGTACTCAGCAGGACGGGGCGGATGTCGTAGAAACGCTTTTCAGTACGCTCCTCGCGTGTGGCGTTGCGGTTTTGGTCAACACTGAACCCTACCGGCTCATACGCTTCGGTAAAGTACGTGTCTTGATCCAGCATGCCACACATATGAGTCCCGCACTTAGGACAAACCATACCGCCTTCACGCATGTTCTCGCGAGTGTACCCGACATGGCCGCAATTCATGCATCGTAGGATTGCGCGGCGGTCAGTCTCCTGGTTGTATGTGCCACGGAACACCACTCCTGCCGAGACATGGTTCTGCTCGCTGACCACAACAGTCTGACCAGGGGCGTATTCGTTCAGCGCAGTGCGTATGTCGCGCGTCGCAGTTGAATTTCGGAAAAGCTTATCTATCTCTCCTTGCACTTTCCCGAGATCCTTTCTCAAATCAGCTTTTCTATTAGGGTCATTCTCGGCAACTATTTTGTTCCTCAGGTTTTCTCTTTCCCCGATTTCTCTATCCAACCTGCGTCTCAATTCGCCGCCCATATAGTTGAACGACACAATGCCTGTCGGCATGCTTGCGTTGGGAATAAACTGCTTTTCAGACAGGTAGTTCAGCAGATTTTCATTTTCACATTTGGAGATTTGACGACTGACCGCTTCTGCACGTCTTGGATCAGGTTGCCTATACTGCTCATACACATCACTCAATGCGTTGTGTTCAGCATCATAGTCATTCTTCAACTGACTCATTGCGTTGATGGTCGGGTCTACAGTGTAGGGGACACCCTCGCCGAACACTTTATGGAAACGAGCTTCCATATCCGCATCAGCTGCGCATCCGTCGAGGAAATCGAGGAAACCGTCACAAGACTCCGTCATGAAGTCGCCGACTGTGTTCTGGACATCCATGCCGTCAGCGTTTTCATCGCGGTTGCATATATACTGGCGGAAGAGGAATGAGTTGACATGCCGCTGTCTGATAGTGATGCTGTCTTTCGGCTGCGCCATTTCCTGCGCTGTCTGCAACGCCCACATCGGGTGGCCGAAGGCATATTGTCCCACCGGGGTGTTGTTGCACAGCGAGAAAGCAATGGCTTTAGTCTGCCCGTTACGGCCGGCGCGACCCACACGCTGCAGGTAGTTTGCTGCCGTCGGCGGTATGGTGTCGAGCAGCACCACATCAATGTCGCCTATGTCCACACCCATTTCCATGGTGGTGGAACAGTGCAGCACGTTGATGCCAGGCGGCGTCATGCGGAACGCCTCTGTTATGCGGCGCAAGTGCTCGCGCCCCTGCTGCGCAGAATGTTCGGCAGCAAGGTAGATGCTCTTGTCCTGATATGTGCTTTCATATCTGTTGGACCACAATCCCAGCTCCTTCAGTTTCTGCACATCACGATCATTTTCAAGCCAATCAGGCACATCCTTCTCATCACTAGGACGCTCGGGCATCGTGATTACATCATCGGAGCATTTGTATTTGGCAAATGTCTCCTTGTGGATGACACCGCGCGGCATCACCGGGCTGTAGCCGCAGACGGTAGTGTCGAGCAGGCTACTTGTGACGGGGCATACACGCACTTTCTGGGTACGCTTGATTACAGCGGTATTGTTTTCCCTCGTACCTGAAAGATCCAGATAGTAGCATCCGACGTATCTATTATCTGTGCCGTATCCTTCTCCTTGGCGTACTCGTTTCAAGATATTATGATTATGGGTAAGTTCATTCCAAACATCTCTCAGAATGTTGTTGATAAATTTGCAGCGTTCCTGCAGTGCTTCAGTGCTATCAATGCCGAGGGCTGCGCAAAGCAGGAGGACAAGTCGCGGCTGAACGTCGCTGACATTCTTACCACTCATATTCACCTTCGGCCATTGAGAAACTCCGCGACGGTTGTCATCTGGCCCAGAAATCGGAGTACTGCGGTCTCCATCACGGATAAATGCCTCTTCGTCAGGTATGGTTTTCTGTATGTGGTTGCCCTGTCTCACGAAATAGTCGAGGGCTACCTTCAGATAGTCGCGCCAGTCTTGAACCGAGAAGTTGCTGCCGAACTGTTGGTTGTAGTCCAAAATCGAGTTTGGCAAGTTGTTGATGCGCCCAAGAGCTGGATACTCCAGAGTAATCAACCCCATTGTCTCCACATTGCGCTCATACATAGGACGGCGGCCGATGAACGAGCGCATCAATGCAGCCTTGTATGCAGCACGAGTTTCGGCATTCGCACCCTGATTGTCACCGTTATTGTCGTTCTGATTATCAACCTCACCCTTCAAGTGACGCAACAACGGCTCGGAATAGATTGCATCCGCCAGTTCAGATAGACGTGGTTGTAGTAAAGCCAAAAGCCGTTCCCTCGTTGCTTCATCAACCGCTGCCAATACGGCTAATGTTTCTGGATTCACCTGTGGATTATCCTGTTGCAGTTGAGCCAGCTCACGCACAGCCTTTTCGCGGCAGTGAGTGCGCTCCACGTCGATGTTGAATGTTTTGGCTGAAATGGCCGTACCTTGGCGGCTGTCGGTGAACGCAATGTATTTGCCCCAGTCGCGACCGTCGGGCGCGCTTTCGCCTAACAGCACAGGGGCAATGACCTGGTTCACGAAATTGACAGGTATGCGGAAATGCTGCATCTTGCGGCGTTTCCCCTCTGCCAGCATGCCGCATGAGGGGCAATAAAGGCTGCCGTTGTCGCCTCTCACTTCGCGCCACTTGCCTCCGCCGTCCGCATTTACCTCAAGACGAGATTTGCATTCCTTATCATCGGGGAATATGTCGAGTGTCGCCGGAACAGAGTTGTTTACCGGCACAACATGCTGGTTTTCATCTGGAGACGGCATGAGGAAGAATGTGGCATTGTCTGTCTGCGGTACGTCAGCACGACCTCCAACGACCTGTCCCTCAACTTGCTCGTCGTCGTCATCATCATCGGCCAGCGAGAAATAGTCCTCGGAGGCAAACTGCTCGTCGCGCATGCTGATTTCGTGGGTTTGCGAATCGCTTTGCCCCATCAGAGCAAAGCCCTTGCACCCCTTGCATTGCACCACTTCGACCATCGGGACACCGCAATGCGGACATACCGATGACTTGTATGTGGTCAGGTGACCATACAGCGACGGCGAGCCGTCGGCCGCGCATTTGCCTGAACAGTCAGGGTTTGCACAGGCATACAGGCCGTTGACCGTGCGCATGAAGAAGTGCGCACGCAACGACAGCACCGGGGAGTCGCCTACTTTCAGCTCGCACAGCTCGTCAAGCAGCTTCAACGCCGCGAGGATGTAGTATTCCTTGTCCGGGTACAGGCTGTCCCATATCTGGCGAAGTTCCAGCCCCGGGACGCTGTTGATACGGTCACGCAATGCGATAACCCGCTCCGCTGCCGGCATTTCCGGGCTATTATTCAGCGCAGCCGCAAGTTGCTGCTTGTCAACCTCCAGAATGATGCGGTTGCCGCCTATCACCTGGATTTGCTCCTTCGGCTGTCCTGTCAGCGTCGAGATGAACTGCGTCAGCGACTCCACGCCGGATTCGCCGCCGATAGTGGCACTGGTGCAGGCAAAACGCACGTCACTCGCGCTCACGCCGAAAGCGTCAAGTATGCGCTTGATCTGATATGACAGTTCCAGAGCCGCCGAGCCGGAATAGCTGTGAGCCTCGTCGATGACTATCCACCGCAATTTCCCCTGTGACTGCTGCAGCATCGGCTGGTCTGCCTTACGCACTAATATATACTCGAGCATACTCGGGTTGGTGAGCAATATCTGCGGACGAGTCCCCTGCTCTCTTGGGTCTCGTATTTCCTCGCGAGTGCCGACTTCAGCGTCAAGAGCCGGGGCGTTCCCATTCTCCCTAAAATGGGGCGTGTTGCCGTTGTATACGGCAAACCGAAGTCCCGCCTCCCGGCAATGGTTGTTCAGTCGCTGCTTCTGGTCCTCCATCAGGGCGTTCAGCGGATAGAGGAATATGGCCTGAACGGCGTTGTCGGCCTGATGCGTCTGCCGCTGCTCGTACAGGTCGCTGATGACAGGGTACATGAAGCACTCCGTCTTGCCAGACCCCGTGCCGCTGGTGACGACGATGCTCTTGCCGTCGTGCAAAGCCTTCCAGCTCTCGGCCTGATGCTTATAGGGAGGATAATTCTCGCCTATCCCTAATTTGCTGACAACATCTGCGTTAAGGCAACCTTTCCAGCCGTCGTCCTGCGTGGCCTCCCATGGGAAGGTGCTTTGGAACACCGGTTCGGCGAGCAACGGCTCGTCCTTGAGCAGCTGGTCGATAGCGGGACGCATCGGATGTTTTCCCGGCGCCCACAAGGAGAGCAGCGCAAGGCGCAGCTTCTCCTCGGACTCCTTGTATATGTTCTCGAACTTCATCATCAGTTCAATTTGTTGTTAAATGTCTGTATAAATTGTTCGGTGTATGACTTCGTGCAGTATATGATGCTGCGGCGTATCTCGTCAGTCTGCGCAAACAGGTCGATCTCGCCGTTCAGTTGGGCTTTGACCGCGTTGACGCGCTGGCGCAGCCAGTTTTCATTTACAGGCACACCGTCAACTGCATAGCGATTGAAGAACTCGCATGCCTCATCAGTCTCGATGTCATTCTGGTTTTCACGCACATTCTCAATGTCCTCATCTGAGTATTCCTCGCCATTTCTAGGTCTTCTCCGTTCTATACACGCAGCATTGTCATTGACTATGCCTTCAGCCACTTCGCGGAAGAAGTCATTCGCGACTGCGCCGCCGTAGGTCTCGCAGAGTGAATCGACGCACAGATTCTTCATCCAGCCAGCGAACTCCTCTATGACGTTGGGAAGACAATGCCCCACCATAGCTGCAATGTACTGGGTGTCATCGCCGAGCATCATCAGATACTGCTGAATGTTGTCTTGGCGCATTGCCCACTCCTCGAAGAGTGTCTTGGCAGCCTCACTATTGCTGTTGATGTCCGTCATATAAGCGAGGAGTGTCGCATACAGGCCGCTCAGGTTAGAGCGCAGCCAATACCAGCTGAACGCCAAGTCCTCGCTGAACGCTTTCAGCGATTCGGCAAGTTCGAACTCGTCAGGCACATTCTCATCGTCGCAACGCACATACAGGCTGCGCACATAGAGCTGGAACGCGAGGCAGAGCAAAGCTGTCGCGCTGTTGCCGACACACACCAGGTCAAGCAGCGAGCTTGCAGGTATGTCCTCCTCGCGAGCAGTGTCAAACCACCCGATAATGCGCTGCCACGTCTCGTCGCCGAGGCGGGCGTTTTGGAGGCTCTCTGTGATTTCGGACATCGCCGTATTGCGGATGTCTGCTCTTTCCTCGTCGGTCAAGGGGTGTGTCGGATCTATCATCGCGGGGCAGACACAGCCTCCGTCACTTCCTGCCACAAGCACCTTGCCCCATGAGCGGACAGTTTCAGGCAGAAGATAGCCATCATAGCTTTCTCTCCAGTTCACGGTCTCGGCGAGCATTTTGGGGTCATCCAGCTTCAGGAGCTTCAGATTTGCGCGGTAATCCACCGCCTCGCCGTTAGATGTTATCGCGAGCGTGCCGTCAGTACGATGCTCTACACGATAAGGCATTTCCTTGATTGTAAAGTCGAAACGTCTTCCGTTGCCATAGCGGAACGAAACAGGGATTTTCGCGTCGTACATATTACGCGACGTGCGTTCCAGCAGTCTTTTCACCTCCTCACGCGAGCCGAACAGAATCGGCAGGCTTCCCTCGTAAGGGATAATTTCCGAACGAACCCTATCTCCTGTATCGGGATCCAAGTAGTCCATACAGAGCTGTCCACGGTCATCCTGCCACAACAGTCTACGGTCATGCGGATCAAATCTTAAGTCGGCATCCATACCAACGATGCGATACTGATACTGTTCCAACTTGCTGTACGGCATCAGGCTGCCCGAAGTCACTGGCTTGCCATAGTTGTCAAGGATTGCGAAGGTGCGGAATGGTGCTTTCACCGTGATGTCAAACCGATTTCGCGGACAGTCATGAGGGGTCAGCGTAAAGCGTATTCCGTTTTTAGTGGCATCATTCTTGTGGAACTCCCATACATTGTCGATGCCGTAAACGCTCTCACCGTCTCTTGTTGTGACATTTCCGTGTTTCCAAGCAACGATGATGCGGCACGTGTCGTCATTCACCGCCGACACAGATATGTTCAGGTCTTCGCTGTTCCCTATATTGACAAGTTTTACAGGTGTGACAAAGTGTCCGTAAGCGTCTATGGCACGCGCATAAATCTTGCCATACGGAGCTGTCTGATGCCATTCACGCTCCCACATGCCGCGATATTCGATGCGATTTGCTATATGGGGTTCGCCATCCTCTGCGTCATTGCGCAGCTTGAACCGACATCCGTCAGCATCATACACGACCTCCTTGATACTATCAGGGCCGCACACAGGAGCTGACAGGTCTGTCCAATACAGCGGCCTTTTGGGTCCGAATGTGATGCTGCCGTCAACCTCGCTTGTCACCACAATTTCATCCGCGAAGTCCGCAGGAATATCCATTACGCGGACCAGTGTGTCGCTGTAGCTGCAGTCCGTTGTCTGCAACCCTTTGTCATCCTCAACGCTCCACCCTTCTGGTATGAGGAGGACAGATGCCAACTCGCCGATTTTGTTGCCTTCTTTGTATCGGCCGGTTGCATTGTCCATATATAATATGTGGGGGATGGACAAGATGTCTAGGTCTGTCGAAAGTCGCGGTGTCTGCTCATTGTTGACAGACAACGAGATCTGGTCGCCATCATGATACTTGTCACGCGCTTTCACATTGTAGCGGCAGTAATTGTTCACATACTCAAAAGACGCGACACTCGTGCCGTTGACAGCAAGATAGACACGGAACACATTCGGGTTCTGTTGACCATCAACCACATAGCCATTAGGCAGTTTTTTCAGACCGCTGAATATGTAGTCCGTTTTGATTTCCCCACCGATGCGGTCTATGCGGAACTCCCAGTTGACTTCGAACGGATGCTTTTGACGCTGACAGTTGCGCTGATGTTGACGCCCGTTTTTCACGAGTTTTGTTAAGAACACGAACTCGGGGGCAGCGGCATTCTCACAATAGAACGGCATTTCAGAGTGCTGACCCGTGCCGATGCCGAGCATCATACATTCGCAGAACTCACGCAGCGATTTGCTCTGAGACGCAAGCCTACCCAAGTCCAGGTCATCAAAGTCAAAACGCTGATTTATCAGCCCATTGGCAAATCGTTCCCAACGACCCTGACCTTTTTCCTGTATAACTTTCTTAATAGGCAGACCTCCCTGATAAAGCATTGATTCAAACCAATGAAAAGCACCGCCTGCATCCGATAATCTTTCAATTCCAAGTCTTTCTGCTCCTCGTTTTGCGGCAACAAAAAATCCGTTGCTGAAATCAATGTCTCGGGTGGAATGTATTGCCTGGTAGACCATGACTCTGCTTTGAAGTCCCTGCTTATACTCTCTGCGCCAATACTCTGCATAGAAGAGCGCACACTCACGCTGATGTGTTATAAACGGATTGGGACAGTTGTGTGTCGGACGGTGCGACAGTTGCTCGAGCTGCTGCTTCAGCTCGTCATACTCCGTTTGGGTGATTTTCAGTTTCCACAGAGGCAGCGGACACTCTGTGAGATTGCGTTTCTTGAGAAGTTCATCAAAGTAACTCATAGTCATTAGTTTTTTCAGTTAATATTATCGTCGTGCGATGACTTGTATCAGCAAGTACAGATGCTCGGCATCGCTTTCGAGCGCAAAGGTATAACCTTGGTTGGCAGAAAACCTTCCACATCTCGGAGAATTTTCACTTTAATATAACTTTAACATTTCCAGATTATTCTCATGCAGCTCCGCGATCAATTATACCTCTCATTATCAACAGTCTAACAGTATAAATAAAAAGCGAGTTGCATTCCGTCCTCAGCGCTGATGTTCCAGCATTTTCCTTGGGATAGAAGACGCGACAGCAACTCACAGCAAGCCATGCTCGCATCGCCATGGGCGATGCGCTCGGTTGAAGTGAGAAACATTCCCGCTGTCTCTGTGCCATAGATTGGACAAGGTGGTGATTTGTCAATGCCAGAGGAGGCGAAAACCTTCTGCAATATGTCCGTCATTTCGCGGCTAACCAACGCCTCCGCTCAACAACACCACAAAGTTAGCATTACCCCCCCGAATAATCCAAATATTTTGCGTTAAAATTCTTCAATATGACATTCCGGCACAAAATTTCAAGTCCCCCTCGGCTGGGGCGTGGGCGACACGGCGAGCTTCGGCGCGGGGCATATTAATGTTTCATAAATGTGTTGGAGGGGACGCGCAAATTGCCTACTTTTGTGTTCACTCTGAAGATGACTTATATACAGACGCAAATATGAACAATGAAGAACTGATTAAGGCTGTCGAGGCAAAAGCCCAGAAGTGGCTCGGCCCGCAGTATGACGAGGATACACGCGCCGAGGTGCGCAAGATGCTGGACGACCCTGACAAGACGCAGCTCATCGAGTCGTTCTACAAGGACCTGGAGTTCGGCACAGGAGGCCTGCGCGGCATCATGGGCGCAGGGTCAAACCGCATGAACATTTACACCGTGGGCGCGGCTACGCAGGGACTCGCCAACTACCTCAACGACACTTTCTCCGGCTTGGAGCAGATAAGCGTGGTGGTGGGTTATGACGTGCGCCACAACTCGCCGAAGTTCGCTCGCCTCACCGCAGACATCTTCTCTGCCAACGGCATCAAGGTGTACCTCTTTGACGCGGGCTGCCCTACCCCGGAGGTGTCTTACGCCATCCGCAAGCTTGGTTGCCAGAGCGGCGTGATGATCACGGCGAGCCACAACCCCCGCGAGTACAACGGATACAAGGCTTACTGGAGCGACGGGGCGCAGATGATTGCTCCGCATGATGTCAAGACCATAGAGTATGTCAACGCTATCACCGACGTGAGCCAGATCAAGTTCGCGCCCGACAACAAGCTGATTGAGACTGTCGGCCCGGAGATAGACCGCATGTTCCTCGAGGACGTACATTCGCTGTCGCTGTCGCCGGAAAGCAACAAGCGTCATTCGGCAATGAAGATAGTATACACGCCGCTGCACGGCGTTGGCTCGCGCCTGATGTACCGTTCGCTTGAGAAGTGGGGCTTTGACATGGTCATCCATGTGCCGGAGCAGGACATACAGAACGGGGACTTCCCGACTGTGAAATCGCCCAACCCGGAGAACCACGAGGCTCTCGACATGGCAATAGAGAAGGCCCGGCGCGTGGACGCTGACATCGTACTCGCCGCCGACCCGGACGCTGACCGCATCGCCCTGGTAGTGCGCGACAAGAACGGCGAGTACCAGCTCGTCAACGGCAACCAGCTCGTGATGCTGCTGCTGTGCTACATCATCACACGCAACGCGGAGCTGGGCAGCATAACCGGCTCGGAATACTGCGTGAAGACCATCGTCACAACGGAGACCATCAAGCGCATCGCTGACGCCAACAACGTGCGCTGCTTCGACTGCTTCACCGGGTTCAAGTGGATAGCCAACGTGATGCGCAATATGGAGGGCAAAGGCCGCTACATCGGCGGCGGCGAGGAGAGCTACGGCTTCCTGGCCGAGTCTTTCGTGCGCGACAAGGACTCAATCTCCGCCAACTCGCTCATGGCTGAAATGGCAGCATGGTGCGCCGACAAGGGGATGAACCTCTACGAGTTCCTCATCGACATCTATGCCAAGTACGGATTCTCGCGTGAACGCGGCGTAAGCGTGGTGCGCCCGGGCAAGTCGGGGGCAGACGAAATCATCGCCATGATGAAGAATTTCCGAGAAAACCCGCCCAAGCAGCTAGGCGGCTCGCCCGTCGTGGCTGTCAAGGACTATTCCGACCTCACCTGCCGCGACCTGCGCAGCGGCGACAAGACAAGCCTGGATTTCCCTGCCACGAGCAACGTGCTGCAGTTCTTCACAGAGAGCGGCGACAAGGTGTCAATACGTCCCTCCGGCACAGAGCCTAAAATCAAGTTCTACGTCGAGGTGCGCGAGGACATGCCCTGCAAAGAAAAATACGAACAGACTGTGGCACAGGCCGAGCAGCACATCGACCAGATACTCGCCGACCTGGGCGTGAAGTGACACGACAAATACCTTAGAGTTGCATCTCAGAGTACTCCGAGAACTCTGGGATCTCGGAGATTTCATGATATTATCGAGAAATAACCCGTAAAGCTCTCAAAATAAAACGCAGAGGCTATTGCAAGTCTCTGCGTTTTGGCATAACTTTGTGCTTTGACAACTAAAAACTCATTTCTTATGAAAAAATTCGCAGCAACATTCGCTATCCTCCTATCTGGAATGTGCGCATTTGCACAGCGCTACGATCCGGAATATAGTTATTCACACAATTCTGGAATGAGTGGATTCGGGATATTCACACTCTTCGTGATGATTGTCTCAATCATCGTGTCGATAATTGTACTCGTCCGTTGGTGGAAAATGACATCACAGATAGCTGACATCCACAAAAAGCTGACCCAACTCGATTCCGAAAGTCCGGCTTACCTGATTGCTGTCGGCGAAAAAGAGAAAGCCGAGAAAGCGGCTCTCGAGTTCATGGTGCGCAAACTGAGTGAATTTTACTATGGGTATGCGCCCAACAGAGAAGCGGATATGGACAGCCTGATAAAGATTAATTTGCCAATCTTTGAGCGGCTGGGGATCACTCTTCCTGACCACGTAACAAGCGGCAAGAAGTTCATCGATTACATGAACGGACTGACTGGCAAAAATGTACCCTATTCAACGACAACAGTCAGCACAGTCTGGTAAAACCGATGATGATACGAGAGGGAAGGGAAAGCGATGCCGCCGCAATGGCGGAGATATACAACCATTATGTGCGGACAAGCCCGGTGATATTCTCCGACCGCTGCCTGACAGCCGGGGAGATGGCTGACAAGTTGCGCCGTCTCGGAGTGGGCGATCGGTTTCCGTTCCTGACAGCTGAGGAAGGGGGCAAAGTTGTCGGCTATGCATACGCACACCATTGGCAGCCCGACCCGGTCTATGACCGCACGTGGGAACTGACCATGTACCTCGATGCGCAAGCCTGCGGCAAGGGACTCGGCTCGCGGATGTTCGCCATGCTCATCGATGAGTGCCGTGAGCGCGGAGCGCATACCCTCGTGTCATGCGTCACGGAGGGCAACACCGCGTGCGAGCGCATGCACGACCGCGCCGGCTTCTTCCTTGCCGGGCGCATGCCAGAAGTGGGCTGCAAATTCGGCAACTACTATGCAGACGTGATATACCAGCTCATGCTGTGACATGTGCATACCATTCATAATACCGCAAGGACAATCGCGTTTTGCATATATGAAGAAAGCTGCGAAACTGCGGATATGCAACTGGACGCTTGTCGCGCTAACCGTCCTGATGCTCGCCTCTGGGCTACAGCTTGAAATCGACGGGAATGCCGGGGCTGTGCCGATATGGCTTCACGTCATATTGGGCGTGGTGTACGCAGCAGGTGTCGTCATGCACGTCTACCTACATTTCGGGTGGAAGAAAACAATCTCCAAGTTCCGCAAGCTGAAAAGCCCGGTCACCCGCATACTCGCGGTAATTTGGACTCTGACAACATTGACGGGCATCATCGCTGCCGTGCCGTGGATAGCACACGACGTGTACACCGGCATCGGCGGCTGGCACGGCAAAATCGGCTTCGCTTTCCTCATCATCGCTGTCGGGCATACGCTGAAACGCAAGTCCTATATCCGCCGCAAGACGGCATAAATGCCCTGCAGCAAACACCGCCGGCAGCCGAATGACACACGGCTTACCTCATTGAAAATCAAGGATTGTCCGATTTATACATACGAGCGTCTGATTTATTCACTCGCACGAACAGCATTGTTTCTAATTTTGCACTCATAAATAACTGCCGCCGACATGACATCGGGGACAGGATTACACACAATTAATCACATTATGAGAACAATCAAACTCACAACTCTCTTGGTTTGCGCGGCAGCATGCACAACGGCTGCGGCGCAGCAATTCAAGATGCCGGAAATTGCAAGGCTGAAAACGTTGCTCGCCAATGTTTCCAACGGCAGCAAAGCGTCCAAGCCACATGCCCCGGAAAGCGCAACCGCCAAGCCCACACAGGTCTCCACCTACAACTGGAACTTGGGCAGCGAAGAATGAGTCCTCAGCACCACACGCACCATTGAATACTGGAACGACGCATCTGACGTCTGGTGAAAGAATGTACCGACAAGTACGACTCTGGAGAGCGCACCAAACGGTATACATACCTCAACGGCAATGTCAAAACAAAAGTGTACATAAATAAGGACAAAGACGGCACGGTCTATTCCAACGAATGCTCCAAATACCACTATGACGAAATAGTGAAATGGTGCTGCACTACCCTCGAGACATACACCTGGAACAGTGCCACTAGCGAGTACGACATACTGGACGATGTGGAGGAAATAACCATCATACGCGATGAAAACGGCAACGTGACCCAGATCATACCTACAATCTACGATGACGGCAGCTTTGATGAAGGCAACCCGATAAACATAACCTACAGCAACGGCGAGCCTGTGACAATCAAGGACACAGACAGCGGACTTCTGATATCCGACATCAAATGGGAAACGTCTAACGGCCAAATTGTATCGACCGACCCGATGAGCTGGATTCGCGCCGGCAACAAGCCGCTGTCATTCACCTATTTCGATGGCGAAAGCACTGCAAAATACAGCTTCGAGTATCCTGAAGGCTATGTGAAAGTGTGTGTCCCAAGACCCGATGGTGGCTGAAATGTCAATGTTTGGCGTTGAAAACGGGGAAGTTTATATGGGGCACTTTGACACATACCTGAACCAAAGCTACGGCAAGCTCCTCATGGCAAGCAACTATTTTGAGTCCAAGACAGACGAATTCGGGTATCAAATCTCTGATATTGACTACACACTGCAAGACGGCGAATACGACATCGACCGTTGGTATGCGACAGACACCGAATACAATGCCGACGGATACCCCGAAACCGAAATATACAAGGAGTGGATGGTCGATGAGGAGGCATCAAATCCTGCGGTTGAGATGGCTCCACTCCCGTTCAATCCCACAGAACCGCCCGTGGCTGGTGAATGGAAGAATTTCCAGAAGACTGTTTTCTCAAACTACATAGACTTCTCGGGCATCTCAGATATACACGCAGACTCAGCAAGCGACGAAACTCCCGTATACTACAACCTGCAGGGACAGCGTGTGAACAATCCGCAAAACGGCATTTACATCGAAAAGCGCGGCTCGAAAGCGACTAAAATCAAACTCTGAAACTGACACATCCTGTCCAGAATACAGGACTCATAAATACACAACCGGCGGCTTTTGTCAAGTCGCCGGTTTATTATTGCTGATATAATCCACAGACAAACTAAGACCGGCTTTGCATCATCATTGGTGCGTATGCCGATATTTGCAGATACTAATTACCCTAGCTAACCATCTCTCGCTCAACGCGCAATAATCCACAAATCTATACATACATAACCACTTATATGGCCACCATACATGCAACAGTAACGAACAAAACACTATATACGCCCTCCGAAAACATGCCTCACAACATATTTAACTCTATTAAACATTGAAATGGGGGGGTATCGATTTATTTTGCGAAATTTGCAGCATTAAAACACAACAAAGCAACAATCCAATGAGAAATCTGTTATTCATCCTATTTTTGGCCATCTCCAGTATTTGCTCTTCGGCTCAAAGTCGTTTTGTAACTACAGCTAACCTCAACATGCGTAAACTTCCGTGTACTTGTTCGGAAGTTATGGCAACAATCCCCAATGGCAGTCAGATTATAGTCCTTAATTATGAAGATAAGGACTGGGCTCGCGTCCGATGGAATAATCGCATCTACTACGTTTCTAGAAAATACATAAAGCCATATAAGCGAACTTCCTCCACATATAATCACACAACTACCTCCTATAACAATCATGGGAGTGTAAGATACTACACTAATTCAAGAGGAGAAAGAGTCCAATCTCCAACCTATTACAAAACTGCACCTGCAGGTGCAACCGCATTATGCCGTGACGGAACTTATAGTTTTAGCCGAAGCAGAAGAGGTACATGCTCGCACCATGGAGGTGTTGCGCACTGGATTCGATGATTCTCTACTATGGCTTGACCCACGCGGTGGGCGGTTAACAATGAACTGACGTTCACTGTAATGCGACAGCCGTCAGCCTCAATGTAGCAGTTCTTGCCGCATCGTGTGAAACGTGCGCCTCCGTTCAGTATCAGCGACTTGACAACGTCCATAGCATATTCTGAAGCATCTAAGTCGAGGTTTTGGGCTATACGCGAGCGACCTAAAAACCATAGTATGCAACTTGCTTATATTCAAGGCAAAATATCCAGTCCAGTCCGTCATTGCCCTACCTGTCGGCTATCTATTGTTGATTGCCGTTGTCGCTGTTGTCGGAATACGACACGCAATACTGCGCCAGTCCGCATTTGTCACAATGCGGCTTCCGCGCCGTGCATACATACCGTCCGTGCAAAATGAACCAATGGTGAGCCTTGGCGATGAGATGCTCTGGGATATGGCGGCACAGCTCCTGCTCCGTCTCAAACGGAGTCCGGCAGTTGCTAGTAAACCCGAGCCTGTGGCTGACCCGGAAGACGTGCGTGTCAACAGCCATGGCGGCTTGATTCCACACCACAGAGAGGATGACATTTGCGGTCTTGCGCCCCACCCCGGGCAGCCGCAGCAGGGAGTCGATATCAGACGGCACCTCGCCGTCAAATTCCTCGTTGAGCATCTTGGCGGCAGCTATCAAGTGGCGCGTCTTGTTGTTGGGGTAGCTGACGCTCTTCACATATTCCAGCACCCTTGCCTGCGGAGCTGTTGCGAGAGACACTGGCGTGGGAAAAGCGGCAAACAGGGCTGGCGTGATCATGTTCACCCGCACGTCAGAGCATTGGGCTGAAAGTATGACAGCCAACAGCAAATGGAAAGGACTGTCATAGTCCAATTCAGTGCGCGGATCAGGAATATTCTCCTGAAACCACGCCAACACCTTGTCGTATCTGTCGTCAATGCTCATACGCTGCGCCTTTCAGACAAAAAACTCAATGAGCAGAGTCGAACTCATGCAGGAAGCGCACATCGTTTTCGGAGAACAGACGCAGGTCGCTCACCTTGTATTTCAGGTTGGCGATGCGCTCCACGCCCATGCCGAATGCGTAGCCGGAATATACTTCCGGGTCGATGCCGCAAGACTTGAGGACATTCGGGTCAACCATTCCGCAGCCGAGGATTTCCACCCAGCCGGTGCCTTTGCACAGGGCGCAGCCTTTGCCTCCGCAGATGTGGCATGATATGTCCATTTCGGCAGAAGGCTCGGTAAACGGGAAATATGAAGGACGCAGACGTATGCGTGTCTCCGCGCCGAACATCTGCTGCGCGAAGTAGAGAAGAGCCTGGCGCAGGTCAGCAAACGACACGTTGCGGTCAATGTAGAGGCCTTCCACCTGGTGGAAGAAGCAGTGTGCGCGTGCCGAGATGGCCTCGTTGCGGTATACGCGGCCGGGGCATACTATGCGGATAGGGGGCTGCGTCTTCTCCATGACACGTGTCTGTACCGATGACGTATGGGTGCGCAGCAGCACATCGACAGGGTTGCGTCCGATGAAGAACGTGTCCTGCATATCACGGGCGGGATGGTCTGCGGGAAAGTTCAGCGATGAGAACACGTGCCAGTCGTCCTCGATTTCCGGGCCTTCAGCCACTGTAAATCCCATTCGGGCAAAAATGTCGAGCATCTCATTGCGCACCAGCGAGAGCGGATGGCGTGTGCCGAAAGGGTGCGGTGTGGCAGTGCGTGTCAGGTCAATGTCGCGCAGCGAATCCTCCGCTCCCTGCGCCAGCGAGTCGCGCAGCTCGGCGAGCTTGGCAGCTGCTGCCTCCTTGAGGTCGTTGATGCGCTGCCCCACCTCGCGCTTCATCTCTGCCGGCACATTGCGGAACTCCCCGAACAGGGCGGTGACAGCACCCTTCTTGCTCAGGTATTTTATGCGTATCTGCTCCACCTCCTCTGCCGTCGAGGCTGTGAGCGACTGTATTTCAGCTTTCAGCGAATTGATTTTCTCTATCATCGTGAGTAGACGTATTTGTCGTATATGAGTGCAAAGTTACAAAAAAAGTCGGAACTTCGCCCCTCGCCGCCTATAAAACCGACACCCTACTTACGCATCAATCGCGCAGACACGACACAGGCACTACCAATACGCCGTCAGGACGTGTGTATGCGTATTTGCCGACCCCGACAAGCACCATCATGAATGTGGGTCGATTCATCTTGTCTGTATCGATTTTGGCGGACAGGTCAAGCAGCGTCTTGACTCCATGATCCACCGCACTGTCGCCGCCGAGCTTGATTTCGACAAGCCCGTATCGCCCGTTGCGCAGGTGTATGACGGCATCGCACTCCAACCCGGTTTTGTCGCGGTAGTGGTACAGCTGCCCTCCCAATGCAGAGGCGTATACTCTCAAATCCCTGACACACAACGTCTCAAAAAGCAGTCCCATTGTATTGAGGTCACAGACGAGGTCTTGCGGCCCGACGCCAAGTGCAGCTGCAGCAATCGAGGGGTCGGAGAAATAGCGCGTGTCGGAACTGCGTATTGCCGTTTTGGAACGTAAGTTCGGATTCCAAGCCGGGGCATCCTCAACCACGAAAATGTTCTTCAATGCACCTATATACGAGGCAACCGTCTCGTTGCTTATGCCGCCCTCCTCATTGCCGGAGATGTCATCTCGTATCGCATTGTTAGAGACCTGCGCCCCTTGATGCCTTGCAAGTGAACGCATTATCCGCAACGCCCTGTCGGGATTTCGCTCAACACCGTCAACCCTGGAGATATCGGTGTTCACAACCGCGTCAAGATAGTCCACAGCACGCGACAACGCGACATTTTCTTTCCTGTCTATAGCATTGGGCCAGCCGCCACGGCAGATGCAATAAGCGAGGGTGTCAATATCCAAATCCGTTTCGGCAAACACGTCTGTTTCACCGTCAAACAAGGCTTTCAGCGACACTTCTCCCGATGACTCACCTGATTCAAAAAGGCTCATCGTCCTCATGGTCAGCCATGAAAACCGCCCCGTACCGCTGTGTATTATCCCGCTTCTGTCTGCCGGCACAGCCGACCCTGTAAATATGAACTGGCCGGGTTCGCCACGGTGGTCTATCTCAAACCGTGCGGCATCCCACAGCGGCGGCGCGACCTGCCATTCATCGACAAGACGCGGTGTTTTGCCTTTCAGCAAATTTTTGACTGCTATCTGCGCCAGCTGTATGTTATGCGGGTCTGCCATATACAGCACACTGCCGGAGTGTTGTTCTGCCGTTGTGGTTTTCCCGCACCATTTCGGTCCCTGTATCAACACTCCGCCTACTGCTTCCAGCTTCTGCTGCAACAACTTATCTGCGATTCGTGGACGATAGTTCTTCATCTGCATTTTTGGTGCAAAGATAGTGATAAAATTCCAAATTCCGATGTTTGGACCGTTTTCATTCCGACACTTGGACGATTTTCGATCCGATATTTGGACGCATTTTGGTCCGTCATTTGGACACGGAGCATGGCTGCTTACCCGAAAACTCGCGCAGCGGCTGTCGATTTCGGCTGACAAACCTGTAACACTACGGATAATTTTCGTAACTTCGCGGATGACAGACATTAACAGGATATGGTCAAAGAGGGAAAGACAATATACCGGTCACGCATAGACTGGTGGCTGTGGGCGGTGATTCTGCTTGCCGTGGCAGCAGTAATCGCCGCGTGCATCGGCGTGCAGCAATGGTATTTCAAATGGGACTTCTTGCTGATCATGGCGTTCCTCGCAGCACTGTTCTTCGTCACCATACGCGGCACTTGGTATGCCATTGAGGGCGAGACACTCATCATCTACCAGTTTTTCCGCCCGCACCGTATGCCTGTGGCAAAAATCAAAGAGGTCAAGTATGTACGCGGCTTCCTCGCAGGGCCGGCATTGTCTACGCGCCGCATAGCGATACGCTTCGCCGACCGCAGCGTGACCCGCAGTGCCATACCCGTTGAAATCTCCCCTCGCGACCGCGAAGCATTTGTCAGCCAGCTGCTCGCAATAAACCCTGGCATCGCCATCTCCCAAGACTAAAACAAGACTAAAATTAGACATTAAGACAATGATGCAAACACCTCTGTACAATGAGCCTGAAAAGCAAGACAACGCAGCCGACATAGCCTATTTTATATCGTTTTGCATCGAGTATTACAGTAACAGCCATAAAATACCTGGCAATGAAGCAAGCGAAATATTATCCCGAACAGGAACTCTGGAATACCTAATGAGCAATTACGATGTCATCCACACCCAAAGTCCCCAATGGATTCTGTCAGACATGGACGACTTCATTAAACAGCATAAACCATGATACTTTTCCACGGCAGCACAGAGGTCATCCAAAAGCCTGAAATACGGCAACCAGAGCGCACCCTTGACTACGGACGGGGGTTCTATCTGACATCCTCTTACGAGCAAGTAGAAAAATGGGTTAAACGAAAACTATCCGCTTCTACCCAATCTTGCGGCTATGTCAATATATACAATTATGATTGGATTTGAAGTAAACAACAACTTGCACCTGCTGCTGCCCGGAAAAATCAGCCAAATCGCTGTCCGCTATTCCAAGGAGTTCAACATCAGCCTATTAGACGCAATACGACAAATATACAAATCACGCACTTACAAGCTGTTGGCGTGCGAAGAGACCAAACTATGGCATCTCGGCCCTGTCGCCCTGTATGAGTACCTGCTCGAGCACCATTGACCTACTGTATACGCAGGGAGTGCCAAAGCGATATTCTGCAGACACTGGCGAGGAGGCGGATTTGCTGACGTGTGCATTTTTTATTAACTTTGCGGTTGCACACGCATTAGTGCGCCTCAACAAAGCGCGTTGACCGTATGGAAAAAATCATAGACAGAGTAGACAGATCCGCAATAAAGCGCGAACTGACACCCGAATGCCTTTTGCGCGAGTCGAACAAGGGGGGCAACCAGATATACATCATCAACGCCCACCGACAGCCGACGACTATGCGCGAAATAGGACGGCTGCGCGAACTCGCGTTCCGTGGAGGCGGAGGCGGAACCGGCCGCGCCTGCGACATCGACGAGTTTGACACCATGGACGTGCCGTGCCGACAGTTGATAGTCTGGGACCCTAACGACGAGGAAATCATCGGCGGATACCGCTTCATACTCGGCGGCGACATGCGGTTTGACGAGGATGGTACGCCTCACATCGCCACCTCACACCTGTTCCGGTTTTCCGAAAAGTTCCTGCACGAATACCTGCCAGTGACCCTCGAGCTGGGACGTTCATTCGTCGCTCCGGAATACCAGTCCACACGCACCAAGCCCAAGGCAATATACGCACTCGACAACCTGTGGGACGGTCTGGGCGCGCTCACTGTGGTATATCCGCAGATAGAGTACCTGTTCGGCAAGGTGACGATGTACCCGACATACAACGCAGAATGCCGCGACCTGCTGCTGTATTTCCTCAACACGCATTTCCCCGACCCGGACTGCCTGGTGCGCCCGATAGAGCCGCTGCAGACATCGCCGGACATGGAGAAAATACGCGGCATCATACGCGGCAACTCGTTCAAGGAGGACTACAAGCAGCTCAACCACGCGATACGCTCCTGCGGCTACAACATACCGCCGCTGGTCAACGCATACATGACGCTCTCGCCGACGATGCGAATGTTCGGAACGGCGGTCAACCGAGAGTTCGGCAACGTGGAGGAAAGCGGCATCTTCTTCAAGATTTCCGAGATATTCGAGGCCAAGAAACAACGCCACATAGACACATACAATGCTTAAACGCCTGACCATAACAACAGCGCTGCTGGCGTCCGCACTCGCGGCGATGCAGTCGCTTGCGACAGAACCGATGTCGCTGCAATGGGAAACGGAAGTTCATGCAGGGGCAGGCGGCGGCAATTTCGCACCCTATTACATAGCCTCAGGCCATGACGGCATCAGCGGCGTGTCGCCCTATACGGCTTACGCCCGCGCCTCGGCGCAGCGGCAGATGTCAGACAGCACAAGGTTCAGCTACGGTTTCGGGGCAGACCTGATGGCCGGCTACGTGTCACCAATCGAATACCTGCGCCGCGACCCGGAAACAGGCACAGATTACAAGCACAGCGTGACATCGGGCTACATCTACCTGCAACAGCTGTGGGGCGAGGTCAAATGGAGGTCGCTGTTCGTGACGGCAGGCATGAAGCGGTACGACCGTGGGCTACACAACAGCAGCCTCGGCAGCGGCGACTATGTGCTGAGCACCAATGCGCGGCCGATACCGCAGGTACGAGTAGGATTCATAGACTTCCAGGACGTGCCGCTCACCAACGGCTGGCTTCAAGTGCGCGGCGAGCTGGCTTACGGCAAGTTCATCGACGGCGGCTGGATAGAAGACCAGTACAACCGCTACAACTATTTCACCACGACGGGCGCATGGTTTCACCACAAGAGTTTCTACCTGCGCGTAGGCGGACACCAGCCTTTCACAGCCACTGTCGGCATACAGCACGCGGTGCAGTTCGGCGGCACAAACAAAAAGTACCGCAAGGGCGAGGAAATATCGTCTACACACATCAAGTCAGGCTTCAGCCAGTTCATCAAGTCATTCCTGCCCACACGCGGCGAGGGGTCAGACTTCTACGACGGCAACCATGTCGGCGCATGGGACGTGCGGCTGCGCTACAGGCTGCATTCCGGCGCGACCCTGTCGGCGTACTGCCAATTCCCGTGGGAAGACGGCAGCGGCATAGGCAAGCTGAACGGTTGGGACGGCATCTGGGGCGTGGAATACGAGGCTGCGCAACCGGGAATAGTTGACAACGTGGTGGCAGAATACATCGACTTCACCAACCAGAGCGGCCCCATGCACTGGGCTCCCGGGGATTTCCCCGGCACAAACATACCCAACGAGGCCACCGGTGCAGACGACTACTACAACAATTACCTGTATGACGGGTGGTCCAACTACGGCATGTCGATAGGCTCGCCCTTCGTGATGTCGCCGGCATACAACCTCGACGGATATCCGCGATATACAGCCAACCGGCTGCGCGGTTTTCACATCGGCATCGGCGGCACTCCCGCGCCGGGGTGGCAGTACCGTCTGCTCGTGTCGCACCGCACCTCGTGGGGCACGCCGTTCATACCGCTCCCCCACCGCCGACACGACACGTCGATGATGGCCGAGGCGACATGGCAAGTGACCTCCGTGCCGGGGCTTTCGCTGACTGGGGCATTCGCCTTTGACCACGGCAAGCTGTACGGCAACAACACCGGGGCAAGCATCAGCGTGCAGTACTCCGGCTCTCTCACTTTCAAACGCGACAAACGATGAACAATACAAGCACAGGCAGCCGCAAACCGACACTATGCCGCTTAATGCTCGCGGCACTGCTGTCGCCATTGCTGCTTCTCGTCTCTTGCACGCACAACAACGGCGACATCGGCCCGGTGTTCGGGCTGTGGCAGCTCACGCAGGTCGAGGGCGGCGACATATCATACACCCCCTCTGAACAATACACCATCTACTGGTGCTTCCAGTCAACGACCATACAGATGTTCAGCATCGACGACCGTCACCACAATGACCAGCGTTTCGGCAACTTCAGCATGAGCGACGGCAAACTCTACATAGACTACCCTGACACCGGAGGTTACGGCGCACCGCTGCTGGGGCTGCCCAGGCAATGCAGCCTGGACGTGCTGCAGCTCGACGGCAAGCGCATGACCCTGCGCTATGCCCCCGACGACAACGGCGAGACGATATACTATTTCCGCAAATGGTAACAAGACTACAATGGACAACAAGAACATACTCATAACCGGAGCCGACGGTTTCATCGGCAGCCACCTGACAGAGCTGATGCTGGAACGCGGATGCCACGTCCGCGCCCTGTCGCAGTACAACTCGTTCAACAACTGGGGGTGGCTGGAACAGGTGCATCACCCCAACCTCGAGGTGGTGTGCGGCGACGTGCGCGACAACAATTTCTGCCGCGAGATAGCCAAAGGGTGCGACACCGTGTTCCACCTGGCTGCTCTCATCGCCATACCCTACAGCTACATCGCCCCTGACAGCTATGTTGACACCAACATCAAGGGAACGCTCAATATGTGCCAGGCTTCGCTCGACGCGGGCGTGAGCCGCCTGCTCGTCACCTCGACCTCCGAAGTTTACGGCACGGCGAAATACGTCCCCATTGACGAGGAGCATCCGCGCCAGCCGCAATCTCCCTATTCCGCCACGAAAATTGGGGCAGATGCCATTGCCAAGAGCTTCTATAACGCTTTCGGGCTGCCGGTGGCGATAGTCCGCCCGTTCAACACCTACGGCCCGCGCCAGTCGGCACGCGCCATTATCCCCACTATCATCTCGCAGATAGCCAACGGCGCACGCGAGATTAAGGTGGGCGACCTGACCCCGACACGCGACTTCAACTATGTGCGCGACACCGTGCGTGGGTTTGCAGCCATAGCTGCCGCCGACGGCGTTGAGGGGGAAGAGATCAACATCGCCACCAACACGGAAGTGTCAATGGCAGAGACGCTGCAGACCATTGCCGACATCATGGCTGCCGACGTGAAATGGGTGACAGACCCGCAGCGGCTGCGCCCGGCAAAAAGCGAGGTGTTCCGTCTGCACGGCGCAAACGACAAGATACGCAGCCTCACCGGCTGGCAACCGGAATACTCGCTGCGCTCGGGCCTCGAGAAAACCGTAGAATGGTTTCTAAACCCGGACAACCTGAAAATGTACAAATCAGACATCTACAACAGATAAATGAAGCAAAACAGACTCACAGTACTCATGCTGGGAGGCGCACGCCGCGTCTCTATGGCGGAGCTGCTCATCAAGAGCGGGCAACGCCTCGGCTATGACGTGCACATACTCAGCTACGAACTGATGTCGCAAGTGCCTATCGCAGTAGTCGGACAGGTGATAGTCGGGCTGAAATGGAGCGACCCGGACGTGGTCGCGGACATCGTGCGCGTGGCTGAGGAACACTCAGTAGACATTATCCTGCCGTTTGTGGACGGCGCGATAGAGATAGCCGCCAAATGCCGCGAGGCTCTCCCGAAGGTGTTCATTCCCGTCAGCGACTTCGACATCGCCAAGCAGATGTTTGACAAGGTGGAAGCAGCAAAGGCGTTCCGCGACAAGAAGATAGACATACCCAAGACGTACTCCGTCATCAACGCCGAAATGCCGGCGATAGCCAAGCCGCGACACGGCTCTGCCTCGCGTGGCATAAAGGTGTTCTACAACCTAGAGGACCTGATGCACCTTGACAACCTTCAGGACTACCTCGTGCAGGAATATGTCGAGAACGCCGAGGAATACACCGTTGACTGCTACGTGTCGCAAGCCGGCGAGACACTCGTCACCGTCCCCAGGCTGCGCATTGAGGTCATGGGCGGCGAGGTGACACGCACTCAGACTTGCCGCAACGAGATGCTCGAGGACATGTCGCGCCGTGTAATCGACGCATTCGGCTTCATAGGCCCGGTGACACTGCAGTTCCTGCACGACAAAAAGACCGGCCGCTATATGCTCATGGAGATAAACCCGCGCCTCGGCGGCGGTGTTATATGCTCCATTTATGCCGGTGCGCCGATACCGGACTACATACTCTCCGAAGCCCTCGGCGTGGGCGTGAAGCCCTGCAGCGACTGGAGCAACCACACCGTGATGGCGCGATACCAGAAAGAGGCCATTTTCTACAACCGTTGACACACTCCAATGATGAACACTGACCAAAGACACGTCACCATAATCGCCGAGGCCGGGGTGAACCACAACGGCTCGCTCGAAATGGCGCGGCAGATGGTGCTGGCGGCTCACGAGGCCGGCGCTGACTATGTCAAGTTCCAAACCGCAGTACCGGAACTCGTCATATCCTCCATTGCCGACAAGGCGGAATACCAGAAATCAACCACCGGAAGCGACGAGTCGCAGCTCGACATGTGCCGCGCAATACACCTGCCGCTGAATGACTACATTGAGCTGAAAGAGCTGTGCCGCCAGGTCGGCATCGGATTCATGAGCACCCCGTTTGACCTCGTTTCCGTCGATTTTCTCGCAGACCTCGGACAAGACTATTTCAAAATACCCTCAGGCGAGATAACCAACCTCCCCTACCTGCGCCGCATTGCCGCCAAGGGGATACCCGTCATCATGTCTACTGGCATGTCCACGCTCGACGAAATTGAGACGGCTATCGAGATTCTGACAGGAGCATCCGCGAAATACCCCTCACAGTCCACATTGACACGCGACCAGATAACCGTGCTGCACTGCAACACAGAGTACCCCACACCATTCCGCGATGTCAACCTACGCGCCATGGACACCATAGCCGAGCGGCTCGGCGTGCGTACCGGATACTCTGACCATACCGTCGGCATCGAAGTCCCCGTTGCTGCCGTGGCTCGCGGCGCACACGTCATCGAGAAGCATTTCACGCTCGACCGCACACTCCCGGGACCTGACCACAAGGCATCGCTCGAACCCGACGAACTGAAAGCCATGGTAGCCGCCATACGCAACATCGAGCTGGCTCTCGGCTCTGCCGAAAAGGTGGTGTCTGCGTCGGAAAGCAAGAATATGCCCATAGCCCGCAAAAGCATCGTCGCCGCCCGCGACATACGCCGTGGTGAGATACTCACCGAGGAGAACATCACCGTCAAGCGGCCTGGCAACGGCATTTCCCCGATGCGCTGGGACGAGGTGATCGGCACTGCCGCCGTCGCCGATTTCCCCTACGACTCCCTAATCACGCTATGACAGGCCGCAGGTTGCATATCGTCGTCGCCACAAGCACACGCGCCGACTGGGGGCTGCTATCCCCCGTTGCTGCCGAGCTGCAACGCCGTGGCGCGGAAATAACCGTCGCTGCCACCAATATGCACCTGCTGCCGCAGACTGGCATGACCGTTTCCGAAATCGAGGCTGACGGCTTCACGCCGGTCAGAATACCCGTATCGGGCAACCATGCCGCCATTACCGCCGGCTGCATCACGGGCTTTCACAAGCTGCTGTCGCAGGTCGAACCTGATGCCATTATCATACTCGGCGACCGGTTTGAGATGACCGGAGTGGCACAGGCTGCCGTACTCGCCGGCGTGCCGATAGTGCATATCGCCGGCGGAGCAGTAAGCTACGGCGCGTTTGACGACTGCTTCCGCCATGCCATAACAAAAATGTCATACCTCCACCTCGCTGAAACCGAGCAATACCGACGGCGCATAATCCAGATGGGTGAAGACCCGCAGCGTGTCGTCACTACCGGGGCTATTGGCATTCATAACATCATGAGCGTCACTCCGATGCCGCTCGAAAGCCTCGAGCAGTCGTTAGGCTTCTCGCTTGGCAGCAATACCCTCCTCGTCACCCAACACGCAGCCACACTCTCCTCACTGCCGCCCGAAGAGCAGTACAGCAACCTGCTCGCAGCCCTCGACCGTTTTCCCGACAGGAATATCCTGTTCACATACCCCAACAACGACGTAGACCCGACACCGCTCACAGCCATGATAGAGGACTACGCAAGGAGCAACCCTAAGCGCGTACACGCCGTACCCTCGCTCGGCCGAGTGAGATACCTGTCGGCTCTCCGCCATGTCGAGGCGGTAGTCGGCAACAGTTCCGGCGGGATAGTGGAAGTGCCGTCAATGGGCATACCTACGCTCGACATCGGACACCGGCAGGACGGCAGGACACATGCGGCATCGGTGATACGCTGCGGTGAGACCGCCGACGAGATTGCCGCAGGACTGCGGACAGTACTGTCGCCGGAAACCAAAGCCGTCGCTGCAACATGCGACAACCCCTACGCTCGCCCCGACACGCTCGCCCTGATGACCGATACCATTCTCTCCACACATTTCTCACCATACCCCGTAAAGCGATTTTATGATTTCTGACAACATACGCACCCTGTTCATCATACCCGCTCGAGGAGGCAGCAAGGGCATTCCGGGCAAAAACATCAAGCCATTTGCCGGCAAGCCGCTGATATGCCACTCCATAGACCATGCACGCGCCTTTGCCTACGATGCCGACATCTGCGTATCAACCGATTCCGAAGAGATAGCGCAGACTGTGCGCGGCTACGGGCTGGAAGTGCCGTTCATGCGCCCGGCAAGCCTTGCCACAGACTCTGCCGGAACATACGGGGTGTTGCTCCATGCCCTCGACTTCTACCGCGACCGTGGCATAGAATACCAGCGCATGGTGCTGCTGCAAGCCACCTCGCCGCTGCGGCGCATTGAAGACATACGCGCTGCCATAGACCTGTGGACTCCCGAAATAGACATGGTGGTGTCAGTCAAGGAGGCTGCGACAAACCCGTATTACAACGCATACGAGACCGACGCTGACGGCTGTCTGCACATATCAAAGGGGGACGGCCGCTTCACGCGCCGTCAGGACGCGCCCAAAGTGTGGGAATACAACGGTGCGGTATACGTCATCACGACCGACTCGCTGCGCCGTATGCCGATGTCAGACTTCCCGAAACGCATACCCTCGCCAATGGATGCAGCACGAAGCGTTGACCTCGACACTCCGCTCGACTGGCAGATAGCCGAAGCACTTTATACAACGCTCTGAACGAATTCCTCAAGGCATGGATGTAAAGCTGCTCGACATAACAACTCGCGAACAGTTCCGCCAATGGCTGGCAGCAAACCATGACAGCGTCCCCGACTGTTGGGTTCGCTGCAAGCGCGGCGCAACGCCTCCGCAGGATGCGTTATGGTATCTCGATGCAGTCGAAGAAGCATTATGTTTCGGCTGGATAGACGCTACCGTAAAAACAATCAACGGTATATATTGCCAACGCTTTACACGGCGGCGCAAAGGCAGCAACTGGACAGAACTAAACAAGGAACGGTGCCGCCGACTCGAGAAACTCGGGCTGATGACAGATGCCGGCAGAGCCGTCCTGCCTGACATGGCGGCCGAACCTGAGCTTCCGAAGCACATACTCGATACATTCCGCGCTAATGAAACGGCTTGGGCAAACTTCATGTCATTTCACCCGCTGTACCGCCGCGTTAGAATAGACAACATCATAAGCCGCACCGCCCGCAAGGTGTGGCAGTCGCGCCTCGAAAAACTCATTGAAGCCTCCGAACACGGCGAAATGATCGGCGCATGGAACGATTACGGGCGGCTGCTCGACTATTGATCAACCCAACCGACAATGAACTGGATAATCCTCATAATCGCAGGACTGTTTGAGACAGGCTTCGCATTCTGTCTCGGCAAAGCCAAAGAAGCTGCCGGCACTGAATACTGGCTGTGGATGGGAGGCTTCCTCCTGTCGCTTGCGCTGAGCATGACGCTGCTCGCCAAAGCCGTACAGACCATACCAATAGGTACAGCCTACCCCGTTTGGACCGGGATAGGCGCAGTCGGCACAGTAATAGCCGGCATACTGTTCCTTCACGAGCCGGCGACGCTCTGGAGGATGGTCTTCATCACCACACTCATCATCTCTATCGTCGGGCTGAAAATGGTCAGCTGACAGGGGATTACAGCAGCGACTTGCGCTCCGTCACCACACCGTCAGTCATCGTATAGCCGCCCAGGCTGCCCTCGCGAGCCTGTATGCAGATATACGTCAGGTTGCCGCTTTCTGCAGTGTTCTTGATGTTGCGGTCGCAACCCGTGGCCACGCGCACCACAGAACCCTCGCCCACTGCAAACACATCGTCATCGACCTGGAACATTCCCTTCCCTGACAGCACGATATAGTTCTCCTCATTCTCCTTGTGGCTGTGGAAGAACGGCACCGCTTCGCCTGGGGCAAGCGTGCCGAAGGAAATTTCACACGATGTCTCGCCGAGAACATCCTTGACAAACACCTTGCCGGCAAACTCTCCGAGGTTGCCGACTGTTCCGTGGGAGAACTTCGCCCCCTCATTCAGTTTCTTCAATTCACTCATGACTTGCATTATTGTAGATTGTATATTAACTTTGCCAAGGTTATCAGATAACCTTTTGATAGCGCAAAATTACACCCTCTTCCCGACACTTGCAAGAGGTTACCCACGAGTAACCTGCTTACAGCCAGGTAGCAAACACTGATTATCAGCAAGAAAAAATGAACGACAAACTGAAAAAATTTTCCGGGACAGACAGTTGTCCCATCCGCAACGTCATATCACACTTCAGCACCAAATGGGGGCTGCTCATCCTCGCCATGCTCGGAGAGTCCCGCTGCCTGCGTTTCAACGAGATGGCTCATGCACTGCCTGACATCTCGCCCAAAGTGCTCAGCTCCACGCTGAAAACACTCACGGCAGACGGCATGATAAGCCGCACGCTCTATCCGTCAGTACCGCCCAAAGTAGAATACTCCATAACCGAAAAAGGAGATTCGTTCATACCCATACTCCACGAAATGATACAATGGGGGCTGGCGCAGATGCAGAAATGACATTTTTCACACCAGCAGCGCATACAACACTTGCCGTTTCAAAATATTTTACCTAACTTCGCAACTGAAATAACCAACATTCACAAACCCACAAAAAACAACCAACATGAAGACTCTGAAATACGGCGTGCTCGCCGCTGCCGCACTGACACTGCTCCCGGGCTTCACCTCCTGCTCCGACGAGAAGCCCGACCCGGAACCAGAACCCAAGAAAATCACATTCGCCAACTTCGCCATCCAGATCATCTCCACTGACGACCAGTTCGAGTCGACCGACATGGAGCTGCACATCATCTGCGACGGTAAGCCCGAAACGGTATACACCATTGACAACAAGGAATACAATCAGGGCATCGTGTGCGAGACATACCCCCTCAAAGGGAAATTCTACGTCACACAGAAAGCCAAGGAAAACTTCGTGCCCTCAACCAACAAAGAGTACCACATGGGCATCATGACACGTACATGGGTCGAATTCTCACGAATAATGGACGTCTTCGAGCAAGCAGGGCTGTACGAACTCGACTTTGCCGCGACATTCAACATCGAAAACCTCGGCAACTATTTCCTCGACAACGACGGAATAATCACATCGCGCAACTTCGAGGTCAACAGCGACGGCTACGAAATCACCGTCACCTACCCCGAAGACTGACCCACTGCCGACCGACTGACCCTCCCCATAAAACAACAGGGCGCGCCCCCTCCGGCACGCCCTGTGTATTTCCCATTAAAGACCTTAGTGACCTTATCAACCTTAGGCACAACCAGCCTCAACAGCCAAAATCCAAGCTATTATTCCACCATAATCGCATCAACAGCTGAATTTTTAGCTGTTAATCGCACAACTCCATATCGTTCAAATGTGCAATAACATATTCGGCACGATTGAATCAATAAATTCATATATTTCAGAACCTCATTCATCATTCCAGACATTTAAAGCGTTGATTACAGGCGGGTGAGGCGGCGTTGCCAGTCGTCGGGGAAGCGGCGGCGCAAGCCTTCCATAGTGTGTTTCCAGCGGCGGTGGCTCCACAGCCACAGTTCAGGTCGGCGGCGTATCGTCGCCTCAAGCATCTGCCAGTACTTGTCGGTCAGCGCGAAACGTTCCATAGAAGCCGCATCGTCGGTCATCTTGACAAAACGGCAGACGTAATAGCCTCGGCGCGGGCGCGACACCTCGCAGTAGTACGCCGAAGCGTGTACCATTCGCGACAAGCGTTCCACGCCCGTCAGCACGCCGGTCTCCTGGTTCATGAATCGCACGAAATGGTGCAAGCTGTTGTACTTGGGCGACTGGTCGGCGATATAGCCCGTAATGTTGGGAGTGCCGGCACGGTAGTCTGCGGCAAGCACGTTCAGAGCCTCGTCCATGGGGACGCAGGTGGCGGCAAAGCGCGAGCGCAAGCGCAGAAACACGCGGTCAGAAACCCGGTTGCGCAGCCGGTGGTATATCTGGCACGGATGCGACCGGCGCGACAGGTGCAGCGGCAGCGAGGAAATCCATTCCCAGTTGCAGTAATGCCCCAAAAACAGCGACACGTGCCGCCCGCTGTCGAGGTCGGCATTGACAGCCTCAATCCCCTCAAACCTCATGCGGCGGCGCATCTGTCGCTCAGACATGGAGGCGAGCTTGACAGTCTCGACGAAATAGTCGGCAAGGAAACGGTAGAAGCGGCGTTCCGTCCGTCGTACCTCACGGCTGCTATATTCTGGGAAGGATTTGACAAGGTTGCTGCGCACCACTCGGCGGCGGTAGCGCACCACACCGTACATCAGCAGCGCAATGACATCAGCAAGCCCATACAGCACTCGCAGCGGCAACAGTGAGAGTATGTATATCAGCGTGTATGACATATCATCAATGTGCGTCAAGCCAGTTTGATGCCACACCCATTGAGGCAGTCAGCGGCACTGCGCCTGAATACGCGCCCTGCATGCACCGCTCTACGATGCCGCGCACAGCATCGAGTTCCTCCGGCACGACATCAAAGTTCAATTCGTCATGCACCTGCATTATCATTCGTGTCTTGAAACCGCCGTCGCGCAACTCGCGGGCTATGTCAACCATCGCCTTCTTGATGATGTCAGCGGCAGTGCCCTGAATGGGCGCGTTGATGGCGTTGCGCTCGGCATACCCTCGCACCACAGGGTTCTTGCTGTTGATGTCTGGCAGGAAACGTCGCCGTCCAAAAGCGGTGCGCACTACGCCGTCACGCCGGGCATCCTCAACGGCGCGGTCCATATAGTCACGTATGGCAGGGAACGTGTTGAAATACCCGTCAATGAGTTCCTTGGCTGCGGCGCGGCTTATCCCGAGGCGCGAGGCGAGGCCGAAAGCGGAAATTCCGTACAGTATGCCGAAATTGGCAGTCTTGGCATGGCGACGCTGGTCCGCAGTCACCTCCTCCAGCGGCACGCCGTATATGCGCGATGCCGTTATGGCATGGATATCCTTCCCCTCGCGGAACGCCTCCGTCATAGTCTGTTCGCCGGCGAAATCAGCCACGAGGCGCAACTCTATCTGCGAATAGTCGGCTGAAAGGAACTGCCGTCCCTCGCTGGCAATGAACGCGCGGCGTATCTCACGTCCCTCGTCGTCACGCACAGGTATGTTTTGCAGGTTCGGGTTGGACGACGATATGCGTCCGGTTGCCGTAACTGTTTGGTTGTACGTCGTATGCACACGCCCCGTCGCCGGGTTTATCGCTTGCGGCAGAGCCGTCAGGTAAGTCGATAGCAACTTGCGCAAGCTGCGGTGTTTCAGTATTTTGCCGACTACGAGATGCAGCGGCACGAGCTTCTGCAATATTTCCTCCGTAGTGGAATACTGTCCGCTCTTGGTTTTCTTGGCCTTGGCATCAAGTTTTAGGCGGTCAAACAGCACCTCCCCTACCTGCGAAGGAGAGCCGATGTTGAACTCCATACCCGCCAATTCATATATTTCCTGCTCGAGCGCGGCTATGCGGCTGCGCATATCCTCGGCAGCAGCATCAAGAGCCGGCACATCTATCGCCACGCCAGCATACTCCATATCGGCAAGCACCGGAAGCAAGGGCAGCTCCATGTCGTCATACAGCCGCCGCAACCCGGCAGCGTCAAGCTCCCTAATCAGCACGTCCGACAGGTCAAGTATCGCACGTGCCGCTGCGCCCGCATCTTTGTCAGGCAAAAGGCGGTGAAGGTAGACCTCGGCAAGCGTAGGTATGTCATGGCGCAATTCCGGCTGCAACAGGTAGTGCGCCAAGGGTATGTCGAGGAAATTTGTGAGAGGGACACCCGCAGCTTCACCGCATACACGACGTGCGAGGACATAATCGCGCTTGCAGTCAGCCGAAAGTATCTGCACATCCGTCCGTGCAAAAGCACGCCACACCAGCTGGAGGGCATCAGCTGCCGACACATCGACACGCCAGTTCGCGCCGCTGTCAAACGCAAGCGAAAAACCTCGGAGCGCAGCCGTCATGTCGCTGTCGCCGTCACACTCCGCCACGACGGCAACGCGCCGAGCCGACTCAATCTCCTTGCGCAGACGCTCTACAGCCTCCGGGCTGTCAGTAGTCGTCTGCGCCTCCACCGACGCAGCAGCCACAGGCTGGACGGCAGCAGCTTCAGTCACCGCGCCATTGTCGAAATCAAACAGCGACGGCTGGCTCGCCATGCCCTTCGTGGGCGTATCAGCCGCAACGCCTTCATCGCCAAGCCGCTTTGTCACACGCTGGCGGAGCGTTCGGAACTCCAGCTCGTCAAATATCGGGAACAGCCTTGCCGTGTCAGGAGCGCACACGCGGAAAGCGTCGGCATCGAGCGTCACAGGCGCGTCGGTGCGTATCGTGGCGAGGAATTTCGAGAACCGTATCTGTTCCGCATTCTCCTCCACCTTTTTTTTCAGCGCACCCTTCAGCCCTGACGTGTCCTCGAGCAGATGCTCTACGCTGTCATACTCGGCTATCAGCTTCTGCGCAGTCTTCTCCCCCACGCCCGGGCAACCAGGGATGTTGTCAATCTTGTCGCCCATGAGCGCAAGCAGGTCTATCACCTGCGAAGTGCGCTTCAACCCGTAACGCGCACATATCTCCTCCGGCCCGCGCACCTCGAAATCGCCGCCGCGATACCCAGGCTTGTACTGGAGGATGTTTGGCGTTACCAGCTGCCCGAAATCCTTGTCCGGGGTCATCATGTAGGTTGTGAAACCCTGCTTCTCCGCCTGCTGGGCCAATGTGCCAATCACATCATCAGCCTCGAAACCGTCGCACACCACCACCGGGATGTTGTACGCCTCGATTATACGCTTTATGTACGGTATCGACAGTTTTATATCCTCCGGTGTCTCCGCCCGCTCGCTCTTGTACTCCTCTGACGCGAGGTGGCGAAATGTAGGGCCGGCTGGGTCGAAACACACCGCAAGGTGCGTAGGCTTCTCCTTGCGCAACAACTCCTCGAGCGTATTGACAAACCCGAATATGGCAGACGTGTTGAAGCCAGCCGACGAGACGCGCGGCATCTTGATAAGCGCATAATAAGCCCTGAAAATGAGGGCGAAAGCATCGAGCAGAAACATACGTTGGTTATCCATGGCGGCAAATTTTTCGCTAAGTTAGCGAAAATCCCCGACTTAAATCCCCTCTCCGTCCGCAAAACCGCAACACTTCATCGCGGCTCTAAAACGAAATAGCCAGGGACAAGACGTAAATTTCATAGCGCAAAAACGCCAATTTTTCCCGTATTTTTTCTACCTTTGCAATGGCAAGCCGTTGACGCGAGCCACGGCTTATAACTTAAGGATACAGGCAATGAATACCAAACTAAAATCAACGCTATTGTGGCTGTCAGCAGCCATCGCGGTTTCGGCAAACGCCGAGAAACCACAGCCCCTTGCTCCGAGCGAGCCGGACGGTATCATCGGAGGACACGAATACGTAGACTTGGGGCTTCCGAGCGGAACGCTATGGGCTACATGTAATGTGGGAGCGTCATCTCCTTACGAAGCAGGCCTGTACTTTGCGTGGGGAGAGACAGAACCCAACGAAGATTTTTCGTGGGAAAGCTACAAGTTCTTTGAAGGGTATGAAGATGACCCGGATAACGGCAGCTGGGCAGTCCTAGAAAATATCGGGACTGACATCAGCGGAACCGGATATGATGCAGCCAGACACCAATGGGGTAACGGCTGGAGGCTCCCCAATGAACAGGAACGCTATGAGCTGCGTATGCTGTGCTGGAACAATGGACTATCCGAAGAAAACGGAGTCCGTGGTGTACGAATACACGGGCCTAATGAACACAGCATTTTCTTGCCGATTTGCGGATTTGGCTTGTGGTATGGCGAACAAGATCCTTTTCACAACATTAGCGGAGCATATTGGACTGGTGTTGACACGCCAGAGAATGGTTATAACGGCAGACCTATCGAACCAAGCACCAGCGCAAAGTCTTTGCTGGTTGATTCAAGCGGTTTCACAGGTGCGACATCAAAGAAGGCCTACGGACTCAACGTCCGTGCAGTTTTCAACCCCAACGATGCTGGTGTTAATACGATTGCCTATGACAAAAACTGCATCGCCATATCATTCCGAAACAGGGAGATCATAATCAGCGGAACAGACAGAGAATGCCGCCTTGAAATGTTTGACCTTTCGGGAAGAAGCATGTTTTCGGCATCCATCGATAACAGCCGCTGCCTGTTGCCTTCTCTATCAAACGGAGTCTACATCGTTTCGGTGACGGATGGCACTACGTCAAAAACTCAAAAAATCGCAATAAAATGATGCGCCGAATATTTTCCCTTCTTTCGATTATCTGTGCTGTCATTGTCGGCGCAAATGCATCTGTACTCGGCATATTCGATGATACAAACTTACCCACTCCTTCCGAATGCGGCGGTGTACACCGCCTGGAGATCGTCAACGGCGAGCTATATGCCGCTACCGAAAAAGGCATATACAAATACTCGGAATCTGCGGATACATGGGACTTATGGGCTTTGGAGAACGTCAACGTAATGGACTTCAAAACCAACGGAGATGAAGCGGTGGCGGTAATTGCGCCAGAGGACCTAAAGGGTTTTCGCGCTGTTGAAATGGCGACACTCATACGGTTCAACCGCAATCAGCCGGAATGGGAAGATATAATGGACGCAGGAATGGGATATTCCTATAAAGGCCAATCACTCACATACGTTATGCGCCTTGCGCAACATCCGGCAAAACCCGAGACACTGATGGTTGCAGCCTATCCCGGTATATGGATTTCCAATGATTTCGGCACGACATGGTCTTTCAAACTCGACTTCCTTTTCGCCTACAACGAAAACCAGTTTTTAGGGTGGCATCCGACCATTGAGAATGTCCTTTTTTACACCTCTGAAAGTCCGATATTCGCTGCACAGATTCTGCGAAGTGAAAACGGAGGCAATAACTGGGACATAATCAATCCCGACCCGGTTGGTGACAATTCATGCCATCATCTTGCATTTGACCCCGACAATGAAGACCACATCCTGTATTCGGGAGAAGGCAGCATTTTTGAGTCAAACGACTGCGGAAAGACATGGCAGTGTGTCTACCGTGATGAAAATTTCAACGATGAAAACTCAATAGGATATGCCTATAATGTGATGTTCGACCCGACAAATACCAATATCGTATATTGTGTAGGCGCATGCAACGTCAATCAGCATATCAACATCTTCAGATCCACCGATAAGGGCAAGAATTGGATGCATATCGCACAGAGCGATACATTCAACAATCACGAATACTGGCCTCATGAATCCATCCTATTCAACGGCAAGATATATCTCTATACCCACAATGGCGTACTGGCATATAAACTCGACAATTCCGAGGTAGGGAACATCGCAGACGACAACACCAATGAAACCGAAACGCTTTATGATTTGACAGGCCACAAGGTCATAAATCCTCAACCGGGGACAATATATATACAACGCGGCAAGAAAATCATTGTGAAATAGCTTATTAAACGATTTCTTCCCCCCATTAATGCGGCGATGATATGGCAAAAATGTCGTTTCAATCAGCAATGATTTCCCAGTTGCCGCTTTTCTTAGAGCCGACGTAGCGGACTATGTCGGAGAGGACGTTAAGTTCGCGCTCGATTGTCTTGGCAGCAACACCGACAGCGGCAGCCATTTCGGCTCGCGTGCTTTTAGGATTTTCGCTGATTATGGCTATGATTCTCTATTGTCGGTCAGTCAAGTTTTTAGCGACATTTACGCCGACATTTTTAGCGACATCGGTATTGTCTGCGTCCGTTATCCGTTGAATTGCGGATTTGTGAGGGAACTGCTATTTCTTCCAGTCGTATTGGGGAGGCTCGAGATAATAGACACTCTCGCCATGTTCGTCATACTGCGAATTGTGTCCCACTACCCTTATTTCATACGGCGTACTGCGGTTATAAATGTCTTGCGGCAGCTCCACCTGCAGCAAGTAGCACGTATCGTTGCCCGCGCTGTTGCCTTTGTCCTGCATGGTCAGCGGCTGAACAGAGTATATTTCCAACGGCTTGCCGTCGGCATACACCTCAAAGGACATGTATTGCGGCTCCACCGTTACTATGGAGTTCTTTTCAGCGTCAGCCTTGTCCACAAAGTTCTGGTAAGCAATGACCTTGGTGACGCTCATCGGGCGCGTATAGACGAGCATCTCCCGTCTGCCGCCATACTCCAAAAATGCAGTCGTGCCGTACAGCTCCAGCTTGTCATACCGGATATTCAAGGTAATGTCCCGGTCGGCAATGACATTCCATGCCCAAAACTCGAGTTTCATGTCCTCGGGGGCGACTTGCAACAGCCGTGGATACTCGTTGACACGCATCGCGGCTATGGCGGCATACCTCCCCTTGGGAATGCTGTCAAGGGCGTAACAGCCATGCACGTCGCTGAAGGTTTCAAACGCTTCAGAAAAATCAGGATTGTATATCAGCACAGTGCATGAATCGACAGGGTTGCCCTTGTAATCCGATACCTTCCCGGAAATTGTGACTGTATCTGCCGCCGAAGCAGCGAGAGAAAATATACAGGCGGATATAATGCCCAAAAGTGTTTTCATATTGCGGTCATGATGATTTTGCACATGCAAAGTTAGCGAAAATCCGCGAGACATAAAACCGAGAGGCGTCAAAACGGCAGCGAGAGCCAAGGCTTCCTCCGGCGGTCTCGCAGACCTGCAGGAGGTCGTCAAGGTCGCGTCAAAACGGCAAGTCGCAGCCGTATATGGCTTTCGGCTCACAGGCAACGTCCTGCCGTATGAAAGACAAGTCGGGGAGTTTGGATATGTATGCCGATCTGACGCTGCGGTCGTCCAGCTCTTTTCTGCGCTCCACGGACATACGCGCATATTCCGCCTCCCTTTCGATGCCGAGGAAACGCCGTCCGCACAGGCTCGCGGCAATCCCGGTCGTCGATGAGCCGGCAAACGGGTCGAACACCCAGTCGCCCTCGTCCGTGCTTGCCAGTACTATGCGAGCCAGCAACGCAAGCGGCTTCTGTGTAGGGTGCTTGCCGCAAGCCTTCTCCCACCGCTTTACCGGACTGGCAGCTGTGACGCCTCCGTTGGAAAGGAAATACGGCGGGTCGGCGAATATCATGTCAAACTTGAAGTCGAACTGCGGCAACAATTCAAAGCAGTCCCCATGAAGATTAGAACAAGGTCACTTCAGAGCCTTGGTATATGGTATAGTTCATTATCAGCAGCTCGGTCAGCTTGCCGCGCTTGGCAGGGTTGGCGTTGATGCTGCGCTTGGCGTGCACACGCTCGATGGCGTAGTCGCGGTACAGTTCGTCAAAGAAGCTGTCCTCGGCATTGCGCCCGCGTCCGTCGGAGTTGCTGAGCATTTCCAGACAGCCCTCGGCGGACAACCGTGCGAAATAGTCCCGCAGCCGCCGCTGCTCGCTGTCGCCAAACGACTCCTTGACGTAGGAGTTGAAGCTCGACGTGGCATCAAGAGGGCGGTACGGAGGGTCGAAATACACGAATGTGTACCCTTTGACATAGTCAGCTGTACCCGCAAAATCACCTTGAAGTATCTCCACGCGCTACAGCAGCTCGCTGTCGGCGAGAATCAACGCTTCGTCGCAGATAGTCGGGTTGGCGTACCTGCCAAAGGGAACATTGAAACCTCCCTTGGAGTTTTCGCGGTAAAGGCCGTTGAAGCAGGTGCGGTTGATGAAAACCATGTATGCAGCCTCCTGCACATCAGGCAGCGAGCCGGCGTTGAACTGCGCCCGCACATTCAGGTAATACTGCTTCTGCGCTTCGTAGTCGTCGCCCAAAGCCCTGTATTCGGTCTGTATTTCGCGGAGAGCGTCCACCAGGACATACGGCTTGTCCCGAATGACGCGGTAGGTATTTATCAGGCGTGGGTTGATGTCATTTATAACGGCGCGGCAGATGTTGGGGTATCTCTGCAGCATGAAGAACAGCATCGCGCCACCTCCAACAAACGGCTCTATGTATGTCACGTCCCGCTCCCGACGGAACGAGGCTGGGAGAAACGAGTCTATGACCGGGAGGAGCTGTGTCTTGCCGCCGGCCCATTTCAGGAAGGGGCGGGGTTTTGTGCGTGCCGCAGTGATTGATGCCATGGTTGCCGCTGATAGTCTTTGAACAAAAGCCGCTGGCATCACAAGCGAGTGATTGTCAACGGCTTTAATGGGGAGTGATCCGGCCGGGACTCGAACCCGGAACCCACAGCTTAGAAGGCTGTTGCTCTTCCAATTGAGCTACCGAACCATTCTATTACATCGCTGGCGGATGCTCATATCCGTAGCGGCTGCAAAGTTAGCCAATTCCCGCGTATTGTGCAACTTTTTCAAGATAAATCTGACAGCCTGCGGCTGCCCACGGATCTGGCGAGGATTTTTCGCCGAAATAGTTTTGTAGTGTGGGCAAATTATGATAATTTTGCATTGAATTCTGTCCTGTATCTCATACACACTTGATTTACAGGCGGATATAGGTTTTGCTGCGGATATGCCGCGTGTCGGTATGCCCGAGGCATATATCTATGCTGGAAACTAAATAACTAAATAATAACAACTAAATTGAACAGCTATGTGGTTAACAAGCTCATCTGTAGGACGTAAGTTCATAATGTCCCTCACGGGCGTATGTCTCGTCCTGTTTGTCACTTTTCACTGTTTGATGAACAGCGTAGCTATCCTTTGGCCGGCAGCTTACAACATGGTTTGTGAGTTCCTGGGTGCCAACTGGTATGCGCTGATAGCCTCGATGGGGCTGGCGCTTCTGTTTGTCATACACATCATCTACGCACTGTGCCTGACGGTGAAGAACCGCCGAGCACGCGGCAATGACCGTTATGCCATCAACGGCGCAGCTCCGGGCGTGGAGTGGTCATCGAAGAACATGCTCGTGCTGGGCATCGTGGTTGTCGCTTTCCTCATCGTGCACCTTATCCAGTTCTGGGCAAAGATGCAGCTGGTAGAGGTATGCGGTTGCCACACTGAAATCCCCGCCGCAGCCGGCACACTGTTCATCCACGAGGCATTCAGCCAGGTTTGGACTCCGATCGTGTACGTAATCGGCTTCGTGGCTCTGTGGTTCCACCTCAACCACGGCTTCTGGTCGATGTTCCAGTCAATCGGTTGGGACAACACCAAGTGGATTCCCCGCCTGAAGTGCATCGGCAAGTGGTGGACTTCTATCGTCATCCTGTTGTTCCTTGCACAGGTGGCTGTGTTCACTATCAATGCCAAGAACGGCAAGTACCTTAAAGACGAAAGCCTCCGTGAGCAGTACGCTGAAATGCAAGCCAAGGAGCTCACTGACATTTTCGGCAACGTTGCTGAACAGGGAATCCCTTACGAGCAGCTGAAGCAGATTACTGTACAGGTATCCCAGATGCCCATGCTGTTGGGACAGCTGACTGCACAGAACCCCAAGCTCGACGTGAAAGATGTGGCAGAGCGTTTCGTAAACCTCGGCAAGTTCATCAACTACCTCGAGGGAGACAAGACAGTTGACACTGCGTCCCTTGAGAAAGTGGCTGAAACAGGCAATTTCCCCGAGAACCCGATGATGCAGATGATGCAGCCGCAGCAGGCACCGCAGCCTGAGCCTCAGGCAGAGGAGGTGTCTCCCGAGCAGCAGGCTGCTGACAACGCTCCTGCACAGGACGGCGCTACAAACGAAGAATCTACAAACAACTAATACTTTAGCGATATGGCAACTGATAAAGAAATAAAGATAATGAATCCGGCCGATTCAAAAATCCCGGAAGGTCCTGTCGCTGAGAAATGGACCAACTACAAGGCTCACCAGAAGCTCGTCAACCCTGCCAACAAACGCCGCCTCGACATCATCGTCGTGGGTACCGGCCTGGCTGGTGCGTCTGCCGCTTCAACGCTGGCTGAAATGGGCTTCAACGTTCTGAACTTCTGCATCCAGGATTCACCCCGCCGCGCTCACTCTATCGCAGCTCAGGGTGGTATCAACGCTGCCAAGAACTACCAGAACGACGGTGACTCGATATATCGCCTGTTCTATGACACTGTAAAGGGCGGTGACTACCGCGCTCGCGAGGCTAACGTGTACCGTCTCGCCGAGGTGTCAAACAATATCATCGACCAGTGCGTGGCTCAGGGCGTTCCTTTCGCACGTGAGTACGGAGGCCTTCTCGCTAACCGTTCATTCGGCGGCGCACAGGTTTCCCGTACATTCTATGCCAAGGGACAGACCGGTCAGCAGCTTCTGCTCGGCGCATACTCTTCGCTCAACCGTCAGATACAGCTGGGCAAGGTGAAGAGCTTCAACCGCTATGAGATGCATGACGTGGTGCTGATCAAAGACGAGAACGGCGTACCCCGTGCTCGCGGTATCATCGCCAAGAACCTTGTGACAGGCAAGTTCGAGAGATTTGCAGCACACGCAGTGGTAATCGCTACCGGCGGCTACGGCAACACATACTTCCTTTCGACCAACGCCATGGGCTGCAACGTGAGCGCAGCAATGGCTTGCTACCGCAAGGGCGCGTATTTCGCAAACCCGGCTTACGTGCAGATTCACCCGACCTGTATACCGGTACACGGCGACAAGCAGTCCAAGCTGACGCTGATGTCGGAGTCGCTGCGTAACGATGGCCGCATCTGGGTGCCGAAGGACATCGAGGATGCCAAGAAGCTGCAGAGCGGCGAAATCAAGGGGTCGGACATACCGGAGGAGAACCGCGACTACTACCTGGAACGCCGCTACCCGGCATTCGGCAACCTTGTGCCGCGTGACGTGGCTTCGCGTGCTGCCAAGGAGCGTTGCGACAAGGGATTCGGCGTGAACAACACCGGCCTGGCTGTGTTCCTCGACTTCTCAGAGGCTATCAACCGCCTCGGCCTTGACACTGTACGTCAGCGTTACGGCAACCTCTTCGACATGTATGAGGAAATCACCGACGTTAACCCGGGCGAGTGCGCACGCGAAATCGACGGCGTGAAGTATTACAACCCGATGATGATCTTCCCCGCTATCCACTACACCATGGGCGGCATCTGGGTAGACTACGAACTTCAGACTTCTGTCAAGGGCCTATTCGCAATCGGCGAGTGCAACTTCTCCGACCACGGCGCAAACCGCCTCGGAGCATCTGCGCTGATGCAGGGTCTCGCCGATGGCTATTTCGTGCTCCCCTACACTATCCAGAACTACCTGAGCGACCAGATCACCGTGCCGCGCTTCACTACCGACCGTCCCGAGTTTGACGAGGCTGAGAAGCACTGCCAAGATGAAATGGACCGCCTGATGAACATCCACGGCAAGCGTTCCGTAGACTCAATCCACAAGGAGCTGGGCCACATCATGTGGGAGTATGTGGGCATGGCCCGCAACCGCGAGGGTCTGGAACACGCTCTCAAGGAGTTCAAGCGCATCCGCGAGGAGTTCAACACAGACCTGTTCATCCCCGGCGATCAGGAGGGCATGAACATCGAGCTCGACAAGGCTTTCCGTCTGCGTGACTTCATCACAATGGGCGAGCTGGTGGCATACGACGCACTGAACCGCAACGAGAGCTGCGGCGGTCACTTCCGCGAGGAATACCAGACCGAGGAGGGCGAGGCCAAGCGTGACGACGAGAACTACTTCTACGTGTCATGCTGGGACTACGCAGGTGACGACACCAAGGCACCCGAGATGATCAAGGAGGCACTCCACTATGAGGCCATCAAGGTTCAGACACGTAACTACAAGTCATAAATCAGCTAAAAGAAATCAATCATGGAAGAAAACATAATGAGAGTCAATCTCAAGATCTGGCGTCAGGCAAATGCGCGAGCCAAGGGCGGATTCGTGACTTACGAAAATGTCGAGACCACCCCTGACACTTCGTTCCTTGAGACATTGGATATATTGAACGAGACACTGGTAGAGCGCGGCGAGGAGCCTGTAGTGTTCGACCACGACTGCCGCGAGGGCATCTGCGGCATGTGCTCGCTGTACATCAACGGACACCCCCACGGTCCTGCAACAGGCGCAACCACCTGTCAGCTCTATATGCGCCGCTTCAAAAACGGCGAAACCATCACTGTTGAGCCGTGGCGTTCAGCTGCGTTCCCTGTAATCAAGGACCTGATGGTGGACCGCAACGCCTTTGACAAGATTCAGCAGGCCGGCGGCTACGTGTCGTTCAGCTGCGGCGGCGCACAGGATGCCAACGCAATTCCCATCTCCAAGGAGGCAGCCGACGAGGCCATGGACTCCGCTACCTGCATCGGCTGCGGCGCGTGCGTGGCTGCTTGCAAGAACGGTTCCGCGATGCTGTTCGTCAGCGCCAAGGTGAGCCAATTCGCCCTGCTGCCGCAGGGACAGGTGGAGAAAGACCGCCGCGTCCGCGCCATGGTGGCAAAGATGGACGAACTCGGCTTCGGCAACTGCACCAACACCGGTGCTTGCTCCGCTGAGTGCCCGAAGAACATCAAGCTCTACAACATCGGCCGCATGAACCGCATGTTCATCGCCGCCAAGTGCAAGGAGTAACAACGGCAACTGATGCCCCCTCTGGGCATATATATAAATAATAAGGTGGCGCACCTCGACATGAGATGCGCCGCCTTTTTCAGTTTAATGGGGTTCGGTTTCCGACCGGTCTTTGACGACCTGAATGATTGGTTCGCCAAAAAACTCGGCAATCATGGAAAGAGTGGCGATGGTGAAATTGTGTTCGCCGCTCAGCCACCTCGTGATTTCGCTTGGCCGCCGCCCAATCTGGTCGGCAAACTGTTTCTTGGTCAGGCCTCGTTTCTTCATCAGTCCGTCAATTCGATTGGAGACCTCAAACGAAGCATGTGTTGCTGCGCGTTCTTCCGAGGGTATTTCGGAAAACAGCGAATTGAGGTATCCATTGTCAGATTTCATAACTCAAACGTTTTGTCAGTCTCAATGGAATTTTCCGTGATGACAACAGAACCGTCGTTTACGCTCTCTTTCAGCAGTTCTTCAAACTTTTGGAGAGTCACCACATAGCATTGCAAGTCTGGGTCTTGTTGATATGTGCGTGTTTTCTTTTCACCTCCGTTGCCCAATATCAGCATCTTGTCAGACAAGCGAAGACAATACAGGCGGAGTTTGGATTTGAGTACAGGCAATGCGGCTACAGAGTCGCGTACTGCGCCTTCACGGCGGAAATACCGCTCAAGTGCGCCAAACTCGACTATCTGCTCTATAAAGCGTATAATGGCACGGTAGTCTGCGTTCAACTCCGTGTCATCACGGAATTTGGACACGAATTTGTCGAATTCGTGCTGGTCGTCTTTGACAAACTGTATGGTGTACACCGTACACTTGTCATTGCTGTTCAAAAGGATTAATTCAACTTCGCTCATGGTGTAGTTGGTGTCGGTATATAATTGCAACGCAAAATCAGCGGCTTTGTTTTACTTATATGCGAAATATGGCATTTTTGGGGAGAGTGAATGTTTTTTGCCAAGGGGTGTGTCACTAAAAGAAACACCCCCATTGTAATTTTGCAAAACCAAAACAAAGTGCAGTGCACGGCACGGAGTTGAGGAGAAATCTGGCTGCAAAAATAGCCAATTAAGTTGAATCATCAAAATAAATAATGTACTTATGAACAAAAACAACAACACCAACAACATGGCAAACGAAAAAACAATGAACGAGGAAATCCTCACAGGGAATGAAACGGTTGTAACAGAGGCAGAGAACGCCCTCGTAAATACAGACGAAGAAACAGTTACAGAGACAGTCGAAGAGACGGATGAGGAGATGGCCGAAGAGACGGACAACGAAACTGACGAGGTTATAATTCCAACACCGACCAACATCCTGGGTGCAATGGAGTCTATACTGGAGTTCGCCGAAGATTCGGGATTAGACAAGCAATTTCTTGACACAGTAGACCCTCTATTGGATTATTTGTCGGAGCGTCTCGGGCTGACCAAGGAGCAGTCATTATTCCTAACCTTGTTCGTCAATTTCTGCGACCTCCGCTCCATTACCCTCGGACAAATAGCGGATTACCTTGATTGTAGAACATTACGTGTCATGAGTTACACGCAAATCATCAATGAACTGGAGCAGATGCGTTACATAAGATGCACTCGCTACAAGCGCAACGACACGATGGTCTCATATAGAATACCGCAAGAAGTGATTGACGCTTTACAGAACGACAAGCCGTACAAGGTGGAAAAACTACCGATAACCGACACTGAATCATTTTTCGATGAGCTGAACTCACTGTTTGAGGAGAAAAACGACGATGAAACCACATACGAGCGCGTGAAAGAAGAGGTCTCAGAAATGCTTGACAGCATAAAGGATTCCCAATTCTGCCAACATCTGGACAAACTTAAAATTGATACGGACGACAAGCTTCTGTTCATTTTCATGGCACACCTGTTTGTGGAAAATAATGACGACAACATTACACTGTCAGACATAAGCCACCTGTATGACAACAAAGACGTACCGCGCTGGGTAAAATCGTCACTGCGCAACAAGGATTGCAAGCTTCAACTTACCAACCTCATTGAGTTTGCACCCGAGGGCGGTTTCATGTCTTGTGAAGCTTTCAAGCTGACGGACTACGCCAAGGAGACAATCCTCGCGGAACTCAAGCTGCAGCCTAAGACACAGCCGAAACGCGACCTGATACCTCACAGTTCGTTTGCTGTCAAACGACTGATATACAATGCCGACGAGCAGAAGCAAGTGGCACAGCTGACAGAACTGCTCAAGCCCAAGCGTTTTAGCGAAGTTCAGGACCGGCTCGCAAAGGCAGGTATGCGCAAAGGGTTCTGCTGCATATTCCACGGCGCACCTGGCACGGGAAAGACTGAGACTGTGCAGCAGATAGCGCGTCTGACCGGACGCGACATAATGCGCGTCGACGTTGACAAGATTAAAAACTGCTTCGTAGGCGAAAGCGAAAAGAACATCAAACGCGCCTTTGACAAGTACCGCAAATACGCCGAGGAGATGGAGTGCGCTCCGATACTGCTGTTCAACGAGGCAGACGCAATACTTGGCATCCGCGTTGAAAATGCGACACGCTCCGTTGACAAAATGGAGAACTCCATTCAGAACATCATCCTTCAGGAAATGGAGACATTCGAGGGGATAATGATTGCCACGACCAACCTTACTTCCAACCTCGACAAGGCATTCGAACGCCGCTTCCTCTACAAGATACGTTTTGACAAGCCCACCATCGAGGCTCGCTCGGAGATATGGCAAGCGATGATGCCCTCGCTCTCGGCGGCAGATGCCAAAGTGCTGGCACGCGAATACGACATGTCGGGCGGCGAAATCGAGAACATCGTGCGCAAGCAGACTGTAAATGCGATCCTGTCGGACGAAAAAGAGGCAGACCTGCCGAAGCTGAAATACCTGTGCAGCCATGAGCGTCTAAATAGCGGCAACCGCTCTCGAATCGGCTTCTGACACACAGGACAACATACCGCAGGGCAGGTACACGGCACGCCGTGTACCGACCCCGCTGAGTTCCAACACACTGTAATCGTGAGATTGCGACTCACATGCATAGTTGATTGTTGATTGATGCGACAGGCATGGGTGCGGTGCTTTGCGTTAGTTGTCATACTTTTGATTTTCAATTGGTTATACATATTGGTTATTTGTTTTCATAGCCGCGCCCAAGCCCTGTCAGCGATAAAGCGGGATGCCCCGACTCATTCGGGCGCGTCCCGCTTTTGTCGTTACAAGAAGCCCTCTTATCAGAGTACTTCGAGTTCTCTAAGTACTCTGACAGCGACAAACAGTCCTCACAGAGATTACACTCAACCCAAGGCAAAATATATCGTTTTACGATAAAATATAACCGCCAGATAAAAAAATCTTGCCGAAATTTGGCGATACCGATTTTTGTCACTAACTTTGCAGCGTGGCCAGAGAACAAGCATCCGTTTTTTCGCCCGACCGCGTGACAAACAACATCAGAAATACACAACCAAACAACGATTGATATGAAAAAACTATTTGTTGCCGCATTGTGCGCAGTGTCCGTTTTGTGCGGATATTCGCAGCAGAAGACTGGCGGCATTGACTACACCAACTTGGACACATCCGTGCGCCCTGGCGACGACTTCTTCAAGTATGCAACCGGCAACTGGGTGAAAAACCATCCGCAGCCGCCGATCTACCCTATGTGGGGTTCTTTCGCCAAGCTGGCTGACGACAACACCAATGCCGTAGCCTCGATGGTGCAGGACATTGCTCGCGAGAAACACACAAAGGGCAGCGTCGAGCAGAAGATAGGCGACCTTTACAACCTCTCCATGGACAGCATGCGCCGCAACCGTGAGGGGGCAGCTCCCGCCCTTGCGGAAATCCGCAAGGTGCAAGCCATCAACGACCGCGCAGAGCTGATACGCTACATGGCTCACTGGCACGACGACCTGCTCTGGGGCATCGGCATCTCTGCCGACGAGAAAGATGCATCTCGCAATGTAGTTGGCATCGGTCAGGGCGGCCTCTCGATGGGCAACCGCGACTACTACATGGCTACTGACTCCGCCACTGTCAAGGTGCGCGAAGCTGCCAAGCAGCACTGCGTCAACCTGTTCATGCTGTGCGGATATTCCGAGAGTGATGCTCGCGCTCGCATGAACACACTGTGGGACATGGAGTCACGCATGGCTCAGGCATGGTACTCACGCGAGCAACTGCGTGATCCCGAAGCCAACTACCACAAGATGACTGTAGCCGAACTGACGAAACTGTGCGGCGGCTTCGACTGGGCAGGCTACCTGCGCGACTACGGCTACGACCAGACCACAGAGGTAGTGGTGGGTCAGCCAGAACCGATAGCCCTCGCCTGCAAAATGCTCTCTGAGGAGCCTCTCGAGAACCTCAAGCTGATGTATGAATGGCAAATCATATCCGGGGCATCGTCCTATCTGTCAGACGATTTTATCAACGAGAATTTCGCATTCAACCAGCAGTTGACCGGCGCGGCGCAGATGCCTGAACGCTGGCGGCGTTCCGTAGACCTGGTGAGCGGCATGCTCGGCGACGCTGTGGGACAGATGTTCGCGGAGCGTTACTTCTCCCCCGAGTCCAAGGAGCGTATGCTGGAGATGATACACAACCTGCAGACTGTTCTCGGCCGCCGCATCATGGCGCAGGACTGGATGAGCGACGAAACCAAGAAGGTCGCCCTCGAAAAGCTGAACGCCTATTATGTCAAGGTGGGCTACCCCGACAAGTGGGACGACCTCTCCGGACTGGCCATCGACCCCTCCAAATCGCTGTATGAGAATGTCATCGCAGCAAGCCGCTTCTACTGGCAGCTGAACAAGGAGAAGAAATACAACAAGCCTGTTGACAAGACGGAATGGCTCATGCAGCCGCAGATGGTCAACGCCTATTACCTGCCGACGACCAATGAAATCTGCTTCCCTGCCGGCATACTCCAGCCGCCGTTCTTCAACCCCGATGCAGACGATGCCGCCAACTACGGTGCAATCGGCGTGGTGATAGCCCACGAGATGACGCACGGATTTGACGACCAGGGCCGTCAGTACGACAAGGAGGGCAACCTGCGCCAATGGTGGTCAGACGCTGATGTCGAGGCGTTCAAGCGTCCGGCGCAGCAGATGGTGGACTATTTCAACACGCTGTGGGTCATCCCCGGCGAGCTGCGCAGCAACGGCAGCCTCTGCCTGGGCGAGAACATCGCCGACCACGGCGGACTGAACATTGCTTACGAGGCCCTGCAGCTGGCGCAGGAGCAGCACGGCAAGCTCCCCGCAGAGAACGGATTCACTCCCGAGCAGCGGTTCTTCCTCTCGTTTGCCAACGTATGGGCAAGCACAACCTCGCCGCAGATGCTGCAGTACCTGACGATGAACGACGTGCACTCGGCAGACCACCTGCGCGTCAACGGCGGCGTGGCACAGTGCGACTTCTGGTATGACGCATTCGGCATCAAGCCCGGCGACAAGCTGTACGTAGCCCCTGAAGACCGCGTGAAGATATGGTGACAATGACAAGAGTTTCTATAGACTGAATTGAGTTTCAACCAGCGCGACCCGGAGGAGTCATTCCAACAGGCGACACCCCTCCGGGTCGTCATTTTCAAACCAACAAAACAATGAGTGACAATTCCATACACGATTTTGACGTAAACTTAATATGCGAATACTTCTCCGCCATAGACCAGCAAGGCCCGGGCAGTGAAGATGCCACCCGGAGGGCAGCGTCGTTCCTTCACAGGTTGCCGCATGGCGCAGCCATAGCCGACCTCGGATGCGGCACAGGCGGGCAGACACTAACACTCGCTGAATGTTTTCCCGATGCGCGGATAAAGGCTCTCGACCTGTTTCCGAAGTTCATAGACATACTGCGTGACAGGTGCAAGGCATGCAGCAACATAGAGGGTGTGGTCGGCTCAATGGACGACCTGCCCTTTGAGAAGCAAAGCCTTGACGCTATCTGGTGCGAGGGCGCAGTTTACAACATCGGTTTCCGCCGCGCCCTGGACTACTGGCGAGACTATCTCAAGGACGGAGGCTACATAGCCATGACGGACGCATCGTGGCTCACAGCGGAGCGTCCTGCCGAGATAGAGGCGTTCTGGGAAGATGCCTATCCCTGCATCCAGAGTGTGGCTGACAGTATCTCAGACATTGTCAATGCAGGATATATGCCCGAAGCCTTGTTCGTACTTGGCGACGAGTGCTGGACTGACAATTTCTATGTGCCTCAGCGCGAGGCGCAGCGCAAGTTCCTTGCACAATATCCGGACAATGCCACCGCCGAGAGACTGGTGCAAAACCAACGCCGCGAGGCAGAGATGTACTCCCGCTATTCACAGTATTACGGCTATGTGTTCTACATTTGCCGCAAGCAGTAAGCGCGTTTTTTGCGCGTGAAAAAACCAAAACAGCACGAGGGCAGGTTGCGGTTGCACTGTGACAATGCGACACGTCCTGTCCTTTGCTGTACAGCATACTTGGCTTGCAAAATGCGCGGCACTGGGTACATACCGCATAATTAACTGATTTCAGCCGCATTATTATTAACACAATATAACGAGGCTGGAGGCCTGTGGAGAGGAGATTTTGATTGAATAATAGCCGACATTTATGTAATTTTGTGGGTGCTGTTAGGGGACAGCTGGTTGTCGAGAGATGACAACCCACTGCGACACAACAACATAACTCTATTTGCTAACTATTTAATATTACCTCTTACTAATTTATCAAGAACATGAGTTCAGGTTACAAGTATCTCATTGCTGCGGCTGCGGTGTCTGCCATGACATTACAGCTGTCGGCAACCTCGCCGGCGCGTACACAGTCGCCGGTGAGAACCATGTCCATGGTAGGAAGAACAGTACAGCCGCAGCCGGCGCACACGATACCGCAGCTGCCGCAGCCTTCCTCCTATCTGACAAGCACCGGCGTCTCCGCTGTGGAGTATGTCTCGCCAGACGAGGCATTGCGCCGCATCTCGGCTGAAGGCTCTACGCTGCAGGGATTCCTAAAGGCAAGCAATTCTGAAGCCTATCTCAAAGGCTGGTATGACATCAACACCAACGGCACTGTCACGATGCTCTACCGCTCAACGAGCATGCAGGGTTCGGCTGGTTTCGTCCGCAACGGCAAAATCCACCAGTTCACAGCATTCTCCAACATGGGCTACTGGTGGTACTACTACACGGAGTATGACCTCAAGACAGGCGACACACTGTATGAGGTGGAACTGCCTACATCAGACCAGCGCAACTACATCATCAACTGCGCATACGATCCCGACACCGACAAGGCGTATCTGCAGACATACAACGCCAATGGCACGAGCATGGCTTGGTCGTCATTCGACCCCGAGTCTCGCGAGCGCGAATACCTCAACAACACCCTCAGCTGGGACGACAACCGTGTGGTCGCTATGGGCTATGACTACCGCGACAAGAACTTCTACGGCGTGGGCGAAAACGGCTGGTATCTGAAATTGGACCGCCAGACCGGCGTTGCCACCAAGATAAAGGAGCTGCCGATAGAAATCGCGACATATTCACAGTCAATGGTATACAGTCCCGTTGACCACGGCATGATTTGGGCGGCTATGCTTCAGGACAACACTTCAGGCTTCTACCTGCTCGATACAGCGGGCAACCTGACGCTCCGAGGCATGATGCCGGCGCAGAACGAGTTCACACTGCTCTACTGCCCCGACCCGGACTATTCAGACGCGCTGCCCAGCATACCGAGCGACGTAAGCGCAGCATTTGACGGTCCGAGCCTGACAGGCACTGTAAGCGTGACGATACCTGCAACGACATTCGGCGGCGAGGCTATCCCCTCCTCCAAGCAGATCTGCGTAGAGGTTTCGATAGACGGCAACGCTGTTGCCACGCTCACCGGCACAGCAGGACAAACTGTCACCACACAGATCACCACCACACAGGGTCTGCATGAAGCGTCAGCCGCATGCCGCTATCAGGACGGGACAGAAGTCGGACCGACACGCACCGCCGAGTTCTACAGCGGCTACGACACGCCGCTCGCTCCGGGCAACGTGCGCATCGATGGCAACACTGTCAAATGGGACACCCCGACCGGCAGCGTCCATGGCGGATACATCGACCTGACAGCCATTACATACAATGTATACTTGAGCGACATCAAGGTCAACACTACACCGGTCAGCGGCAACTCCGTGACATTCACCGAACCGCAGTCACTCGGCATCTATGTGCCGCGTGTCGAGGCTATCGCACAGGGTCTCGTTTCAGAGGCCGGCGAGGGCACTGGCAAGAAATACGGCGAGGTCTACGACGTGCCTTTCGGCTTCGTCCCCACACAGGCCGAGTTCAACATGTTCACAACCCTCGACTGCAACAATGACAACCAGACTTGGACTTACTTTGCAGGCAAGAACCGCGTATACTGCTTTGCCGAGGGACACCGCTCCGATGACTGGCTGTTCATGCCCCTCGCCAACTTCACCGATACGGAATACCTGTACCGCGTGTCAGTAGAGGCATTCGCGCTGCTTGACAGCTGCCCCGAGGCATTTGAGATTTGGCTCTGCTCCGACCGCAACGCCGACGCTACAGTGCAGAAAGTCCTCGACGTGACCAACTACACCAAGGACAAGTTTGCCACCGTGACCAACAAGTTCATGGTTGAGAACCCCGACCAGTACTACATCGGCATCCATGCCAACTCTACCACCGGCTACATGATCAACCTGCAGAACCTGAAGTTTGAGCTTTCCACAGACACCCGCCATGCCCCGGCAGAGTGCAAGGGCGTTAGCGTCACACCGGGCGAGAACGGCGCGCTCAACGCAACTGTCAAATTCTATGCTCCCACCAAGGCTCTCGACGGCGAGGCTCTTGACAAGAGCAAGACAATCACCGTACACGCCTCCACAGCTGCCGGTGAAGTGACCGCAGAGGTACTCCCCGGCGCACAAGGCTCTATCACAGTGCCGGCAGCACAGGGCTGGAACACCGTTACGCTCACTCCGCAAAACGACGGCGGCTTCGGTCTCGAGAAGGAATACGAAGTGTTCGTGGGCGAGGAACGCCCCGGTCCTGTAACCAACTTCCAGACTTCTGTTTCCGACGACGCACTCTCAATCACCCTGACATGGGAGCCTCCGACAAGCGGCGAAAGCGGCGGTTTTGTCTCCGCAGACCGCATGGGCTATGAGATCTACCTCGTCAGCGACGACGGTTATTCCAAGATTGCTGACGTGGGCGACGACCTCACATACACCTATACCGTAAACCCGGGCGCACAGCAGCTCGTGCAGATAGCCGTAGGCGCATACAATGTTGCCGGCACGGCATCGACCTCAAACTTCAAGGGCAAGGCCGAAATCCTCGGCACTCCCCTCTCCATGCCCGTCCTCGAGCCGTTCACATGGGGCGTACCCTCACACCTCCCGCTGGTTGTGAACAAGCCCTCCGCTATGCACACGGCTGAATGGGGTCTCGGCGACCCGACCGCGTTTGCATACGCAGCCCTCACGCCTGACTACGGCGCAATGTACTGCACACCCTCTGCGACAGGCCTCAGCCTCGGCCGCGTGACCATACCGCGTGTCACCACACTGGGCTATAACCACGTCGTTTGGCGCATGAACCTCTACCACTCGCCGCAGGGCGGCATCGTCCGCATCCTGGGCCGCGCTCCGGGCATGACCGAATATGTTCAGGTAGGACAGGTTGACTCTTCCAAGGGCACTGCCGGATATGTGGACGAGATAATCAACCTCCCCGAATCGCTGCAGAACAAGCCCTGGGTGCTGTTTGCAATAGAGACAGAGTTTGACGTGTCTACCACCGATGCTTACATCATCATCGACTCATATCAGGTAATGGACATGCCGGACAACGACCTCATGCTCGCTAACGGCGACGGCCCGACCAACGTGAAAGCCGGCGACGCTGCGCACTACTCAATACTCGCCTACAACAACGGCAAGAACACCCAGACGGGTGACGTGAAGTGGGAAGTCCTCAACGGCGACAATGTGATAGCAAGCAAGGAGGATGTCATCTCACCGCTCGAACCCGAGGAGAGCGAGACCCTCACGTTTGACTTCACTCCCGGCACCGAATACACCGGCATGACGCTGACAGTGCGCTGCACACTCACCGCCGAGCCTGACGATGCTCTCGTCAACAACGTTGCCACCTCACCGCTCTATGTGCGCCGAGGCTCTGAACTCTATGTGGACGACCTCACAGGCACTGTCAACGAGCAGGGACAGGCCGAGCTGACATGGAGCCCCGTGCCCCAGTCACCCTTTGTAGAGGAAGACTTCGAGACCGCTGAACACGGCGACTACTCCGAGACCATCGACGGCTGGCGCAACGTGGACGTGGACGGCAAGCAAAACTGCGGCATACGCGGCGTTGAGCTGCCCGGCGCGGCTGAGCCCAAGGCTTGGCAGGTCATCGAGCCCGCACAGACAGGCCTGAGCGCAATCACCCCCAACAGCGGCTCCAAGATGCTGCTCGCTATCTGCCCCAACGACCAGTCTCCCGCTGACGACTGGCTGATTTCTCCCGAGGTCAAGGGCGGAACAATGGTACAGTTCGCCATGAACATACTCACCTCCGACTATACCGAGACCATCGAGGTGCTCGCCTCCTCAACAGGCAACAACCCCGAAGACTTCACCCTCGTGCAGCGTTTCGACAAGAACACTCTCGGCTGGGAAATCTTCAGCTGCCGCCTCCCCGAGGATGCACGCTACTTCGCTATCCGCTACTGCAGCGTTGACCAGTTTGCCGCTATGATCGACGACATCGCATACTACGACAATGTAGACATCGACTGCACATACTCGTATGATGTCCTCAAGGACGGCAGCAAGATTGCCAACGTGACAGAAACCAGATACACTGACCCCGAGCCTCTCACCGGCAAGCACACATACTCCGTGCTGACTATCCAGAACGGCAACGCTTGCGGCCTCTCCAACCCCGTGATCCTCGAGGAGAGCGGCGTGGACGGCATCGGCGCTGACAATGCCTCTGTATACGGTGTCGCCGGCGGCGTACGCATCGCTGGCTGCGACGGCACGGCATACCGCATCGTCACTATCGACGGCCGCGTCGCAGCTGACGGCACTTGCGCTTCGGCCGACGTGTTCGTGCCGCTTGCCCCGGGCATCTACGTGGTTTCTGCCGGCAAGACTGTGGCAAAAGTGATTGTCAAGTAACAACCGATTGATATAGACACTACATAACCCTGACAAAAATGGAGACGGCAGTTTCATATTTCCCGAAATGGCGATATGGGACTGCCGTCGCCCTTTCATTCCAGGGCGTTTCGACAAGTAATAGCAACAACCAAATCACAAAATCATGAAACTAAACAGACTCACAACAGCTGCGTTGCTCGCAGCAGGCCTGGCAGTATCGCCCTCCGCACAGGCGGTTGACGTGTACGGTTCGCTCGGCAGTTCCGACAACTACAAGCTGGGTATCGTCAAATTCCAGTCAGACGGCGACGGCGAGTACGAACTCGTCTACGAATACGCCGGCATGGAGTGCAAGAACGGCAGCGTGTTCACCGACGGGATGTTCTCGTTCTCCTCATACGACACTTCCTCCTCATACCTCAAGCCCGAGCTGAAACGATACACACACGACGGCTCATACGCCAACTGGACACAGGCCTCATACATCGAGCGTCTCGACTGGACTGATGCGTCAACGGCACTGGCATACAACCCCCTTTCGGGCTTCGTAGCCGGCTGCTTCTACAATGCTGACAAGACCACGTTCTTCTTCGGCACTCTCGACGTGGAGACAGGCAAGAGCACACGCCTCGGCGACCTCTCTGTCAAGCTCGTGTCAATGGCATACGATGCCAACGGCACGCTTTACGCCATTGACGGCACCGGCGCACTCTACATTGTAGCTGCCAACGGCGCACTCACCAAGGTGGGCGACACCAGCGTGACTGTTACCGACCGCTATGCAAGCGGCATGGTGTATGACAAATCCACAGGCAAGTTCCTTTGGGCAGCCAAGGTCAGCACATACAGCGCAGCCAAGCTCTACACCGTAGACCCTGCCACCGCCGCTGCTACAGAGGTGTTCACATTCTCACACACAGCCCTCATCAGCGCGTTGACGCTCGACGAAAGCGTGGCAGACACTGCTCCTCAAGCAGCTGCCGACCTCGCAATCGTTGCCGCTGACGACACCCCCTTCACCAACAACGTGAAAATCACATTCACCGTAGCTGACAAGACCGTTGCCGGCTCAACCATCTCCGCCGGCGTGACATACGAGATCTTCGTTGACGGAGTCAAGGCCACTTCAGCCATGACAGCTCCGGGCAGCGCGATAGAATATCCCGTCACCCTCGCAGGCGGCAAGCATACAGTATCTGTACGCTTCAGCACAGCCAAGGGCGGCACAAGCGCAATTACCCGCGTTGCCAAGTTCATCGGACAGGACCGTCCCGGCACAGTCAGCAACGTAGTCGTTTCTCGCGACGGCAAGAACATCACACTGACATGGGATGCCCCGACAACAGGCGCAACCGGCGGCGAGTTTGATACCGCACGGCTCAAGTACAAGGTCGTGCGCATGCCCGCCAACGTGGAGGTTGAGACTACTTCGACCTCGTTCAGCGAGACTATCGAAGGCTCTGCACTGCAGTCCATCTATTATGAGATTACCCCGCTGTGCGGCGAACAGAGCGGCGACATGGTGGCTTCACAGTCACTCGTAATCGGCGACGGATACGCAACCCCGTATACCCAGGACTTCAGCGACGCAGAATCGCTCGACGACATATTCTTCTCCGTAATCAACGCCAACGGCGATGACAAGACCTGGACACTCAATTCAGGCTGGTCCGGCGCATCTGCACGATACAGCTACAGCTCAACCAACAAAGCTGACGACTGGTTGGTAATGCCGCCGGTTATCCTCCGTCCGGGACATACATACAAGCTCTCGTTCAACGGCACAGCCGGCAGCTGGACCACGGGCGAGGAACTCACCGTTGCAATGGGTACGGATGCCAACGCCGCAGCCCTCTCAACGGTCATCATGGAAACAACAACATTTGCCAAAGGCACTACCGCGAAGGAACTCACCTTCACCGTACCGGCATACGGCATCTACTACATCGGTTTCCACATCACCACTGAGGCCGACAGCCACACATTCGACATTGACGACATCGTCCTGGGCGACAGCGAGGGCAAGGATGTCCCGACAGCCGTTCCCGCAGCCGTGACCGACCTCACAGCAGCCACCGCTGAAGACAGCAGCATCGGCATATCATTCACCGTGCCTACCACTGATGTCAACGGCAACGCACCTGTTGACCTGGACAAGATCGAACTCTTCCGCGACGGCACACTGATCAAATCTTGGGACGTAAACGCTATCGCAGATGTGACCACAGGCGTGCTCAGCTTCTATGACATGAACGCTGTTGTCACCTCATACGACTACACATACTCCGTCATCGCCACCAACGCAGCCGGCGCATCCGAAGCTGCCACAGTCAACATCAAGAACTCTGGCTCCGGCGTTGACAATGCAGCCGCCGAGGGCGTGCGCGTAGCTGCCGGCAACGGTTTCGTGACAGTCAGCGCAACTGACGGCACTGCTGTCGCAGTATATGACCTCACAGGCCGCCGAGTATACAACGCAGCCGTAACTGACGGCGCAGCTGTGGCTCGCCTCGCAGCCGGCATCTATGTCGTGGCTGTGGATGGCAAGACCGTGAAGGTTGTCGTAAGATAATCCTATTACTATCCTATAATGTCACTGTTGACGCGGGGAGGCTTCCGGGCTTTTCCGCGTCTTTCTTACAGGCAAATACAACCAACAATGGCACATATATCCGATTTTATCGCCGTCATGGCGCATTTTGCGCATTTTTATCGGGCATTTCAAGTTGCAGTTTTGGAATAATTGCCTAACTTTGCGCTGTATCCAACATTTTTGGACGAATTCTAACCCTAATAACCATACATCGTATGAAGAAAAAAGCATTGGTTCTTCCGGCAATGGCTATGTTGGCATTGACAGCATGGGCTGACAACCCTGCCCTGCTCATACATACCGGCAACGGGACTACCCCCGTGCCATTGGCGGAGATAACGAAGATGAAACCCGACGGCGAGGGGCTGAAAATAGTCACCGCTGGCGGCGAACAGACCTTCGACTACGCTGACATCGTCAACCTCACCTTCGACCTCGAGGGCTCATGGGTCGGCATAATGGAAGTCGAGGGCGCGGAGACCGAAGTCTCACTGTCTTGGAACGGACGCACCTCAACGGCGACAGTCACAGGGCTTGCCGCCGGCACACAGGTCAACGTCTATGACACCGCCGGCAGGAATGCCGCTGCACTCCTCCTCCCCGAGGACGGCGCAATCGACCTCTCCAGCCTCAACTCCGGCATCTACATCATCAACATCCACAACAAATCATTCAAAATAGCAAAACGATGAAGAAATTATACCTGCCCCTCCTGGGCGCGTGCCTCGCACTGGGCGTGTCGGCACAGACAACCGAGATAACCAAAATGAAGGTCAACCTCAAGAACGGCACCAACGTGACCTACCAGCTTGGGGAAATTGAGGACATAACCTTTGAAGGCGAGGAAATACCCGTACCCCCGCAGGCTGACCCGAAAGTGGGCGACTACTTCTATTCTGACGGCACATGGAGCGACGGCGGTCTGGTGAGCATCAACGCTGACGGCACCGACCCCGTTTGGTCTGCAACAAAGCCCGCCCCCATCGCCGGCAAGACCGTTATCGGCATCGTCTTCACCACCGACCAGTCCCGCATGGCAGCTTCTGACATCGCAGACGGCTACACCCACGGCTATGTCATCGCTTGCAAGAACATCTGCGACCCAGCCAACCAGTGGCCCGAAACAGTATACTATGCACGCCTGGACGAAACTGAAACTCTCCGTGGCGCAAAACTCGCCTCAACATGGTACGGCAACATCGCCGGTCGCGAGAACACACAGGCTATGCTCGCCGAATACCCCGATGACGCTGCCGACAAAGTGCCTATGTTCTACTATGGCGCAACCGAATTCAAGGTAGCCGCCCCGGCCAATACCAGCGGCTGGTTCATACCCTCGACAGGACAGATGTGGGACTGCCTCGCTAACCTCTGCGGCGGTGAAGTGGCTGCCAAAATGAAGACATGGCAGACATACTCATACGACGCTACATACTATTGCTCAGAGAAAGTGTCATACGACGTGCTCGCCAAGTTCATGGAAGCCTTCTCACTCGTCCCCGATGCCGACAAGGAAAGCATGAGCCTTGACCACGACGCATCCAACGGCCACTATGTGTCGCTGCGCACCTCAACTCCGTATGAGACTGACTCCTCATGCATCTTCAACATCGGCACAGACGGCCTGATCGAAGGCATGGCTGCATGGCTCAACGAGGACTGCCACGCACGCCCCATCCTCGCCTTCTGACGACACACCGCAATACACACGTATACGAGCAGAGGAGCACCCACACGTGCACCTCTGTTTTATTGCCCAGCCCCGCACTCCCATGGCATTGGCTAAGCCATCTTCCCTCGCAATATGTCGATTTGCCGTTTCACGAAACGGCATATTTCCTCTCCAAGCCGATAAACCTCGGTTGAGTATAATGCAGGGTTGCCGTTACTCTGCCTCTCAAAATTTGATGCTGCATTGCTGATAGCATCATCTATTCTTGCCGGGTCTCGCTGATAGTCAAACCCTCCGGCTATCACAGCTGAAACGAACTCTTTGAAGGTCTTGTGGCGGCTTGCCTCATCTGTACTCGGGAGGTCACTGTATATGTGATAGTACAACCAAATCTCGAAACACGGATTGCTCTGCGCCACATTCCACGCTTGGTAGGGCTTTACCTCATCATATTCCTTAGGGAAATGATCGTTGTTTGATTTGCAGAAATCTCGCAGCAGCGCAATCTTGCCTTCCCTCTCCCATGTGTCAGTGTCTATCACAAACCACACCATGTCTCGTTGCAGATAGTCTATCGTATATTTTGGGGAATCCCCCGAAAACAACCTTTCGGACTGCATTTTCAGCTTCAGCGGGTCTGTGCCAGCGTCTGGAGGGATCACAATCAGCTGCAGATTGGACGAAAGCCCCTCGAAAAACCTGAAATAATCAGGCTCAGAACCTTCGCCCTCGCAGATTATGTAAATCTTGCGAGCATCCTTTGACGGGGCTTTCTTTGAATAGTCTCTTCGGCGTGTTATCATATCACCAACGCAAGTCTTCGAGGTTTGACAGGAATGGTATGCCGCCGTAACGTCCGTTCAGATAGCCGTTTTCGATATTGGCGGTCTTGTGGATGTTGTAGTCACTCAACGGATACATCTGAGTGGACTGGTCTACGTCCTTCTGCGTCAGCCATATCTCATCAGGGCGGAATATCGACTGGTCGAGCAGACAGCTTTCGTGCGTTGTAAATATGATTTGTCCCTTTGCTTCTTTGCTTTCAGACAGTTTGCGCATCAGCGTCTTGATCATAATTGGATGAATGCTGCGCTCTATCTCGTCAACAATGAATACATTCCCGGCTTTAAATACGGAATACAATATCGGCATATACTCTGTCAGCCGTTGCGTGCCGTCAGACTCCATGCCAAGCGGCATTTCCACCTCATTGCTGTTGCTGTCAACGTGTATGGCTACAAGTGTTTTGATATATGCTGTGTCGTTTTCAACGACCACATTAGCAAGACCATATCTGCTTGTTTTCAATGCAACCGGATAGCCAGGCAAAGCTTTGGCTGCTTTTACAGCCGTTGCAAGAGGTGTATCGCTGGCCAAATCCTCTTCATTTACCGCTTCTTTACGTATTTCAAGCCGAGATATGCCTGTCATCAGGTCTGGTATGACCGTGTTGACAAGAGCCTTGAATTCACCAAGAGTATCAAGAATATGCGGCAAATCTCCTGTTTGCATTTCAGGCATCACAACCTGCAGCCGGTCAACCCACTGAAATGCCTCTTTTACAAGCGGAAGCTCCTTCGGATAGTATTTGCCGAAAAACGAGAATGCCAGCATATCCTGCCGAATTACCCGGCTCATGGCATCTTGGAACACCTCTGATGCCGTGCCGTCTCTCTCAACACTCATAAACTTGTTGTTGATTTCTATCCTGCCACCTTTCCGGCTGAATATCAGTTCATCACTGCTCTTGTTGCTCAGCGACAGCACTTCCTCGAACACGTCATTACGGCTGAACACTATGTGGTAATAAAACACATGCCCCGCTGCAAAAAACTCTATGGCGAGTTCCGAAGGCTTGGACGCACATTCATCGTCAAGGCAAAAGTTCAGGACTTCTGGCATGCCCACATCGCCGAGTTTGTCATAAATCACCATTGATTTCAACAACGATATGCACTTCAGCAGGTTGCTTTTGCCAGCACCATTGGCACCGTATATCGCGCTCATGCGCAAAATGGTCGCGTGTCCGCAGTCCACCTTGTGCCAACAGTGGCTATGACTTTTGCTTGACGGGAAAGTGTTGAACTCAACCGCATCCTTGAATGACATTATATTTTCGGCTACGAATCGCAGTAACATATTCTTTCAGTTTGAAATTCACGGCAAAGATACACAATCCGCCCCAATTACGCAAACAAGCAAGGACTGCACGGCATAATTCCGTTAGAAATTAACCGAATCAACAACACGGCAAATAAAAAAAAGGGTGCGCCAAAATGCGCATAAAAAGAGGGTGCGCCAATTTTGACACACCCCCATGCTATCGGGATTTGGGTGGGTTATTTCGCGAACTTGGCAGTCTTCACGCCGTTGCCGTTGTCAATGCGCACTGCATAGATGCCGGCGGGGAGGTTGGCGGTGTCGAGAGCGTCTGTGTAGGCAGAAGCGACAGCCACGCCAGCCATGTTGTAGACAGTTATCATTGCGGGAGCGGCGAGAGTGATGATGCCGCCGTTGATTGTGCAGTTCTTGTCATTGTTGATGCTTTCAACGCCAGTGGTGCGGAACGGCGAGTAAATCACCTTGCCGTATGCGCTGCTGTAGTTGTTGTCGAAAATGGTTGCAGCCACTTCCGCTTCGGTAGTCGCGTTGTTCCAGACGTTGCCCTGAGCGTAAGCGTCAGCACCAGTATTATAGTTGCAGAAGTCGCAAGCCACGTATGAGCCGTTGTCCTCATGGCCGTTGCCGATGAAGATGTTCATGCCGGGGTTGTAGTCGTCGCCGGTAGCGGAGAGGTTGCCAAAGTTAACCGTGGTAGCGCCCATCGCGATGGGACCCCACTTGTTGCCCTGGAATGTGTTGCCTGTTGCATATACAGTCTGCGGCAGAGTCGTCATAGAGTACATTGTCACTGCGATGCCGCCGTTCACGTCAGGGTCGGCGTTGTTGTCCTTGACAAAGTTGTTGATAAGGCGCACATTCATGCCGCCGACCAGGTTGATGCCCCAAGAGCAGTTCTCAACCTTGTTGCCCTCGATGAGCACCTTGTTGTCGCCGGCTGCATTGAGCATGTTGGAAACACCGATGCCGCCCGGCTTCTCGAGGCGTGCGCCGTTGAGCGTATTGTTGCGCACGATAACCTCTTCAGCGCCGCCGGCAGTCACGTTGATGTAGGGGCAGAGCTTGTCGAGGGTCGAGCAGTTGGTCATAGTGTTGTTCTCGATGAGCAGGCCTACGCCGAGGTTGGCAGGAGTGTTGACAGCACCCGGTTCGCAGTCGGTAAACGTGCAGTTTGTCACCTGCGAGCCCTTGCTGTAACCGGAGAGGACGATAACGCCGTAGTTGCTGCGCACACCGTTGATGTTGCTGAAATTGCAGTTGTCCACTACCAGCGCTGCATCGCCCTGATAGAAGAAGTTGCCGCCGCCGGTCACGTCGAGGTTACGCATCTCGGTCTTGCCCTTCAGTGTGAAGCCCACAGGTTTGGCTTCGCCGTCAACGGTGATAGTGGCACGGTTCTCGGGGTTGAAGATAGCCTCGCCGGTCACGGTCACGAGCACGCCGTCGGCGAGCTTGACGATGTCGCCGCTTTCGATTTTCAGCTTGTCCGTACCCTCGAGGGTCAGGTCTACAGACACGTTGTAGGTCTTGTCTGCAACCTTGGTCACGCCAGAGCCTTCGATTTCACTGAGCGAAGCGAATGTGTAGGTAGTTCCGTTGCCGGAAGTGGTGTACCCGCCTTCGGCAAACGCGATTGCAGCCTGAAGAAGGACTGCTGACAAAATGTAAACTTTCTTCATGTGTAATAATTTATAGGGTTCGTATTGTTACTTACAATCTGCCAAAACAAGGCCAGAATGCAATTTCACGATGCAAATATAACAAATCAAATCCGCATCTCCAACAAATTTCCCAGAAAAAACATCACACACATCACAGCGACTCACAAACGAGACATTTAACACAAGTGTATCAGTTTATGCTACACCAGCCGCATAACTTTGCCGCAGACAAAACAACACCGAAACCATGAACCAACAGGACAACACCCTCCCACTGGCAGCCATTGACGAAAAAACGCTGCAGTCACTGTGCCGCAAATACAAGCGCAAAATCGCAACAGGGCAGACCGCGCACCTCCCCAACATCCGCATACGCTATGTCATCGACCGCGACCGGTTCGGATACGCGCAGTTCGGCGATTTCTTCTTTTCAGACTTCGGAGGCGATTACCAAGAGTGCCTGTACGTGTGGATGACCGACAGCAAGTATGCCGACAGCCACAACCTGGACATGACGGAAGACGTTTTGGGAGACGACATCACGCGACAGGGCTACGCCGTGCGCATGATATTCGCCGGGGTGGACACCGGCATATCCGACAGCAACGGCCAGCACATATACACCGGCGATGTCGTAAGCATCGGCAACAAGACCGACGCACTCGCGCTGGCATCACTGACGGACAATGACAACGCCCCCGGCTGCTACGGCTTTCCCCTCGACAACGGCTGTCTGACTCTCGATATATGCAATGAGAAAGGATGCAGCCTTACCCGCGTCGGCACGGTATTCTACCAGCTCGACTGGGGCTATGAGCCGGAAACGGTGCGCAATCTCGCGTTCGAATACAACAGCCAGCCGAGCGACAAGGAAACCGCCAAAAACAACCTGCGGAAATCGCGCCTCACCCCAAACTTCGACAAGGAGGAATGGAAATACTACGCGCTCGACATTTTCGGCGCGGAATTCAACTGGGACAAATAGCCATTTCAATCCACAGCATCAACGTCAGGCACAACCGGTTACCGCCCACGCGACAATCTCCCCTGCGGGCAGCCGAAAAACTGCTGCAAAACACACATCAATATACCAATACTTGGATTATATTATGTATATTTGCACAAAACATTACAGTCATGAATCACATATACGTATACAAGATGACCCACGACATGGGGTTTGCGCCAAACCCTCACCACGGCAAACTCACACTCACGACCTGCAAGCCGACTATCCGCCGCTGTGCCAAGGAAAGCGACTGGATAGCCGGCTGGACGGCAAAAGAAGTTCACACCAAGTCCGGCGTAAAGCATTTCGCCGAGCCGAAACTGATATACCTCGCAAAAATCACGAAAAAACTTCCGCTGAACGAATACTGGGAGAAATATGAGGAGAAAAAACCGCATCTGCTCTCCGGCGGCGAAACCGACAAAAGAGGTTGCTCCAACGGATGCGGAAGCAACAGCAACAATACTGAAGAAGCGCAGTATGACGAGGGAGACAACATCTACGAACAGCTGCAAGACGGCACATGGGTGCAGCACCCGAACTGCGACCACACCGAAGCCGAAAAGGAGCGAGACCTCAGCGGCGTGAACGCGCTGATATGCGAGGAGTTCTACTACTTCGGCGCGGACAAAGCCCTCGTCGTGCCGCAGGACGTATTCGGCTACGCCATACCCCGGCTGAAGAAAATCGACCTCGACGACAAAGCTGTGTCGCGCCTGATCGCCTACACCCGCCAGCACGCCGTCCTCGCCCCCAACCGCCCAGAATAGTCCGGCTTGCTTCACGAGCTTGTCCATCCCGATTAAATTTATTACCTTTGGGGCAAATCCGAGAATTATGAAGCAACACCTCGCAATAAACGGACGCAGTACCGAGCTGTGGAAAGAGGACACAGCCAAGTCTGTTGCTCTTTACAACGACTGGTTTCTTAATTTCGCCCCATCGACGTTTATTCTGGAACGCAACAAGGCTGTGCGTTCTGTCGAGGCAGCAATCCGTCTCACGGATTATTTCCATGTCACACCCGAGAGCCTGAGGCTTAACCCAGGGATAATCACTATACTGCGAATGTCAACAACTCCTCCGATAGCCCGAGACAGGCTGATCGGGCTTGCAGGAGTGAAGCCTTCGCTGATCAGGAACATGGAAGAGGGCAAGTTGCCTCAACGTATGCCGCAAGAGGAGATTGAACACAGCCTTGGCATGGTTGCCCATGTCATAAACAAGCTGCTTGACCGTGAATTGTTTCCATGGCTCACAGCTGGCAGCGTCCCTGATGAAACAGCTCTGCGGATTGCCAGATGCATAGTTGCTGACAGACTGTGTGGAACGCTTTCAGACCCAATAATCCGGAATGGGCAAGAAAAGCGGCAGCTTGACTCAATCAGCAAATATCTGCGATCAGAGGGGTATTCCTTTGTAGAGCCGGGAGAAATAGCCTCGTTCAAAGACATGGAGCAAGGCACTTTCACCTACCACCTTAACATTTCTGTCTCTATGAGTCGTCTGAAAGTAAAAATGCACATTGACGTGGTTATAAAGAGAAAGGGCTGCCCACAGGCACAACTTCCGCTCCTTGTAGAATGCAAGTCTGCTGGAGATTTCACCAACGCCAACAAGCGCCGGAAGGAAGAGGCTCAAAAGGCAGAACAACTGCGAAGCACTTACAAAGAGGGCATCGATTTCATTTTGTTCCTGTGCGGATATTTCGACAGCGGATATTTAGGATATGAAGCTGCCGAAGGGATTGACTGGGTTTGGGAACACCGTATAACCGATTTCAAGAAAGCCGGCGTATGAACAGCAAGGAACTGGAACAGCGCGATGCCATGCGAGAGATGCTTCAGCGCAAGCTAGACGCTCAAAAGACTGCCAAGGAACGAAATATCCTCGGGCAGTTCGCGACGCCATTGCCATTGGCAACAGACATAATGAGCCGTGCCAAGTCACTTATGCCCGATCGCACTGTCAGCCTTATAGAACCGTCAATAGGGCTGGGTACATTCTACGCCGCGTTCCGGCAAGTTTTCAGAAACCAGGCCGGTCATACACTCGGATTTGAAATAGACCCAGCCTTTCACAAGGCAGCACAGGACATTTGGTCTGGAGAAGACATCGACCTGCGATGCTCCGATTTTCTTGCTGCGGAACAGCAAGAGGAATTCTTTGACCTGCTTGTCGCAAATCCTCCATACGTCAGACACCACCACATCAACCGCGAAAAGAAAAAGCAGCTGCAAAAAGAGATGGCACGGCATACCGGCATACAAATTTCAGGCTTGGCTGGGCTGTATTGCTATTTTCTTATTCTGTCAGGAAAATGGCTCAAAAGAGGAGGGCTGTCTTGCTGGCTCATACCAACGGAGTTCATGGATGTGGGATACGGAGCAGCGGTAAAGCGATACCTGCTTGAAAACGTTGACCTGATCGCCATACACCGGTTTGAAGCCGCCGACACACAGTTCAGCGACGCGCTTGTCAGCTCAACAGTCGTATTTTTCAGGAACAGCAGCCCCTCCAACAGGGAGTTCGTCTTTTCGAGCGGGCCGAGCATGAACAATCCGGCTACTTCAATTGCCGTTAGTCGTGACAGCCTGCTCGCAAGTTCCAAATGGTCATCATTATTCAAAGGGTTAGGGCAAGTCTCTGAACGCGCCGAATGTCGGCTGGGCAATTTCTTTTCAGTCAAACGCGGCATCGCGACCGGGAGCAACAAGTTTTTCATCATCAGCAGCGAGACCGCGAAACGGTACAGCATCCCCTCGCAATTTCTGCGACCGATATTGCCGAGTCCCAGATACTTGCGCAAGGACATTGTGCTGCCCGACAAGGCCGGGAACATCTCGCTGCCCAAAGAAGAGTACTTGTTTTCATGCAGCCTCCCCGAAGATATACTGAAAGAGAAATACCCTACAGTATGGGAGTATGTTCAGGAGGGTAAAAGACAAGGCATTGACAAAGGGTACATCTGCAGCCACCGCACGATATGGTATTCTTGCGAAAACAGGCAACCTGCACCCTTCGTCGTCCCATATATGGGGCGAGGCGATGCATCTACCCGAATATTCCGGTTCATACTGAACCAGTCAAATGCAATAACTACAAACGTGTATCTCCTGCTGTACCCCAAAGAGGAATACGCCCGGTTCTTGCAAGACCCAAACACCGCCAATGATGTTTGGGTTGCACTCAACCGGGTGAACACAGAGCAATTGATTTGCAATGGGAGGGAATATGGCGGAGGTTTGCACAAACTGGAGCCTAACGAGCTGCTTGAAATCATGATACCAGATGTTGCGAGCATACTTAACTCTAAGCGTATGGCATCTGAACCCACATTGTTCTGACAGCGGAGGTGATGTCAGAGGGGCTTTTCGTAGGCGAGGCGGTCGCCCCAGACGAAGACGCACAGGCCGCGCGGCTCGTAGCCGCAACGTGACAGCAGCCGTTGCATGACGACATTCGCCGCGCCGGTGTCTACGCGCACTATGCGTATGCCACGGCCTCGGTATTCATTTTCCATCAGCGCGAACAGTTCCGTAGCCCTCCCCTTGCCGCGCTGCTGCGGGGCGAGGGCAAGACGGTGTATCACTCCGTAATCGCCGGCATACCTCCACAGGCCAGAATGCGCGTCATACGAGGCATCGCCGACTGCCAGGCAGGCATATCCCACGACTTCGCCGCCGCAGACGAACACCCGCGCCGCCCCGCTGTCGATGTCGCGCTGTATGTCCGCCTCGGCGGGATAGCCGTCCTTCCACTGCACAAAGCCGCAAGCACGCTGGTAGAGGCGTGCGGCAGCCATTATTTCCATTTATTACTGTCCGCTAAACCACAAAGAGGCATACCCAACTTCTTGAAAAGCAGAA